>CAYYKK010000056.1:0-29336 GCA_964467935.1 uncultured Polyangiaceae bacterium | reverse complement strand
TCCCCCGAGACGACGCTCGTCGCGCTCGCGCGCTTGCTCTCCGAAGGGGACGTCGGGGGCTTGCCCATCCTCTCGGCGGCGGGCGACCTCGTCGGCTTCGTCAGCGCGACGGACGTCATCGGTGCGCTCCTCGCCGGCAAACCCGGGGAGACCCCCGCCTCCGATCTGATGACGAGCCCCGCGCAGACGATCGACGAGTTCGCGACGAGTGACGACGTGATGAGCGCGCTGCGCGAGCGGCACATCCACCACCTGCCCGTGGTCCGCGCCGGTCGCGTCGTCGGCATGATTTCGCCGAAGGAAATCCTCGGCTACTTCGTGAGGAAGGTCGCGCCGGGAGCGCCCGAGGCGGGCTGACGCGGGTCGCCGCTCGCGCGGTATCGCATCTTCCTTTCTTTTACATCTCGACTACTTTTTTTATCGAGATCGTTTCCGCGGCGGCGAGGCGTCCTCCGCGGTTGACGTTGGCGCGAGCTTGGTGCCCAATGTCGCCATGGTGTCGGAGCCGCCCCCGCGTCCGTCCACCCCGCCCGAGCGGCGCTCCTCGCCCCCGCCCGCGCCGGCGGCCGAGCCCGACGACGCGAAGCCGCCCGCGGAGGGCGAACGAATCTCCGTCGAGCCGGGATCGCGGCCGGGCATGCTGCCGCCGAAGACCTCGAGCCCGCCCCCGGTGGCGATCGCCGCGCGGGAGCCGTCTCGAGCGCGGGCGACGCGCGTGAGCGGACCGGGCGGCACGGTCCGGATGCACGCGGGCGACATCCCGGCCAACCGAGCCTCCCTCGATCGCGCGTCGCTCGAGGGCGGGCGCAAGACGCGGCTCTCCGTGCTCCGCGAGTCGATCCTCTCACGCCTCCCCTCGATCCCCATCTCGCGCGTGGCGCAGAGCGGCCCCCTCGGCATCCTCGCCCTGGTGCTGCTCGGCGCCGCGGCCGTGGTCTTCGTGATGTGGTCGACGGGTCGCATGCCCGATGCGCTCGCATCCGTCCTTCATTTGCAACCCAAAGACAAGCCGGGCCTCAAGCCTCCGCCGCTCCCGTCGATCGAGGTGGCGGTCGACGAGAGCCCCTTCCCGGTGCTCCAGCGGGGCCGCGCGCCGATGTCGGGCGGCGTCCTCTTCATCCCCACGAGCTTCACCGCCGCGTCGGACGGCGCGTTCGATCTCGTCGTGCATTTCCACGGCAACACCGACCTCGTGACCGAGAGCTACGAGTCGGCGCAGGTCGACGCGGTCGTCGCGGTGCTGAACCTCGGCATCGGCTCCGGCAAGTACGAGGACCGATTCGAGAACCCCGCGGCGCTCACCGAGGTCCTCACGCGGACGACCGACGCGCTGCGCGAGCGCGGGCTGCCGCACCCGAAGCTCCGACGACTGGCGCTCGTCGCGTGGAGCGCGGGCTACGGGGCCGTGGTGCGCATCCTCGAGCACCCAGCGGACGCCGAGCGGGTCGACACGGTGATCCTCCTCGACGGCCTGCACACGAGCTACCGCGAGGGCACGCACGACGTGGAGGAGGCGAAGATCGCCGGCGTCGAGCGCTTCGCCGAGCTCGCCAAGAAGGGCGAGAAGCTCTTCGTCGTCAATCACTCCGACATCGAGCCCGTCGGCTACCTCGGCGTGCACGAGACCGTCGACTTCCTCCTCGGTCGCATCGGCGTCGAGCGCCACCCGGCGTCGGGGACCACCACGCTCCCGCACCTCGTCTCGATGGAGGGCGTGCTCCCGAAGGACGAGCTGAAGCCGCTCGTGCTCACGTCCGAGGCGCGGGAGGGCGGCGTCGTCGTGCACGGCTACGCGGGCAACGAGGCGGCGACGCACATCGCCCACCTCGTGCAGATGTCGCAGCTCGCGCTCCCGATGCTCGTCGCGCGCTGGCAATGAACGGACCCCGCGCGAGCCTCTCGGGCCGGCGCGCGGAGGTCGTCAGGGCAGCTGGAAGTTCGCCGGATCGTCGTGTCCGTCGGCCTCGCCGCCCTTCGGCGTCGTGCCGCCGCTCGGCGCGGGCGCGTCCTTGTCCTTGATGGGCGCGGGCGATCCCTTGACCGGGATCTCGGCGAGCCCCGCCTCGAGCTCTTCGTCCGTGAGGCGGTTGCGCTTGTTGGCGTACTTCATCAGCGTTCGGAGCTTCGTCATCCACCCCGACGAGACCGCGCCCCCGACCGCGAAATGCTGCTGCTGCGGGTTCGGGAGGATCGACGCCAGATAGAACGCCTGCGTGACCGTGAGCTCGGCGGCCGTCGCGTGGAAGTAGTGCGACGCGGCCGCCTCGACGCCGTAGACCATGGGCCCGAGCTCGATCACGTTGAGGTAGAGCTCCATCATCTGCTCTTTGGTGAGCGACTGCTCGAGGTACATCGTGAGGATGGCCTCCTCGAGCTTGCGCGAGAGCGTCTTGTCGCGCGGGAGATAGAGGTTCTTCGCGAGCTGCATGCTGATCGTGCTGGCGCCGCGCACGAACCGGCCGGTGCGGAGGTTCTCGCGGATGGAGTTCTTGATGGCCTCGTGGTCGAAGCCGTCGTGCGACTCGAACCGGCCGTCCTCGCAGGTGATCACCGCGGTCTCCATGAACTTCGAGATGTGCGCGTAGCTGACCCAGTTGCCCGAACCGGGGCCGGACTCGATCTCGACGGGCTTGCCCTCGGGCGTGTAGACGCTGCGCTTCCAGGCCTTCTGGAAGTGCTTCACGTCGAGCTGCGGCGCGATCTCGGTGACGCGGCAGCTGTTCGACAGCGCCCAATCCACGTCGTAGTCGCGATCGAGGTTCGTCGTGTCGAACGCGGCGTGACCTTTGAGCGCGAGCGAGCCCGCCATGCGAACGCCGTGGAGCGTCGGCAAGAGGCCCTTCGGCGCGGAGTCGAGGAGCGACTGACACGGCGTGAGCGGGAGCTCGAAGTCGGAGCGAAGCTTGAACTTGGGAGCCTCGCCGGCGGCGACCTCGGCGAGGCGCTGGTAGTCGAGATCTCCCTTCAGATCGAGCGCGCCGATCTCGATCTCGCCATCGTCGACGTGCGCGCGACTCCCGTCGACGTCGAGCCACCCCTTGCCGCGAAAGGAGAGGCGGAGGCCGCGCACGGGCTCGGGCGATACGGCCTTCGCGTCGAACGAGAGCTTCTCGAGCGACCCGTCGCCGGACGCCGAGAGCCGAGCCCCGTCGGGCGAGAGCTCGAGGTGGACGTCGGCGGTGAGGGTCGAGTCGGCGACGTCGAGGAGCTTGAAGTCCCCGTCGCGCACGCCGAGCGTCGCGAGCGTGATCGGTCCGCCTTGGAAGTCGATCGCGAACGGCTCGTCGGCCGCCGGGAGCTTCGATCGAACGCGGAAGGACTTCCCGTCGCGCGATTCGCTGGACGCGTAGGCGGCGACGAGCCGACCGTCGTCGTGCGACACCGTGACGGTGCCCGGGCCGAGGTTCAGCGTCTCCGCGCCGCGCCGCAGCGCGACCTTGACCCCGGCGAGCTCGACGCTCGCGTCTCGCGTGAGCTTCGCGTCGACGAGCGGCGCGACCTCACCGAGGCGCGAGCGGAGCTTCGCGATCTTCGCGGTCGCCTCGCTCGACGAAGGAGGCGCGGAAGGCGCAGCCGCGCCGCTGGAGGGCGCGGGCGGCGCGCCGACACCGGTCGGCTTCGTGCCCAGCTCGACGAGCAACGCCGACGTCGTGAGCTTCGAGAGGAGATAGCCGGACGGCTCGCGCGCGAGCTCGACGTGGAGCTCGGCGATCTGCGCGTGCGCGTCGCCCCGCGTGACGTCGGCGGTGCCGGCGTCGATCGTGAGGCCGTGCTCGGTGCGCGCGACGGCGACGCTCGACGACTTCACGGCGGGGCCACCGTCGCTCTCGGCAAGCTCGAGGGCGAGGCCGTCGAGGGCGAGGTCGGTCGCCGCGCCGTCGCTCGCGCCCTCGCTCCCGTGCGCGGCCAAGCGAGAGCGCAGCGCGGCGAGCTCGGTCACGATCTCCGAGGGCGATCCGACGAAGGCGATCGTGCCGCCGTGCACCCGCACGCGGCGCGGCGTGCCGCTCACGACCGTGACGTCGTCGAGCGTGATCGTCGCCGCCGGGACGTCGGCGAGCTTCACGTGAACGCCGCGCAGATGCGCGCCCTTCCACGCGGGGAGCACCGTGTCGATCGTGACCTCACCGCCGTAGCGTTCGGCCGCGGCGCGGACGCGCCCGCGAACCAGGGGACCGAACGCGCCGGCGACCGCGGCCAGCACGAGCCCCACGACGACGAGGGCGATCTTCCAACGCTTGTTCACCAACGGCCTCTCGGGACGCTCCGCGAGCGCCCCCTAGGGTAGCAACGCACGAGCACCGTGGGCCAAGCCCGCGGAGAGGCGGTTCGGCTCGAGAGCTCGCGGCCGCGGCGGATCGACCCGGGTCGCGCGATCCGATCGCACTAGAGGTCGGTCGGATTGACGCGAACGGCGGGCGCAGGCGATCCGTCGGTCTTGGGCGCTGCCGCGACGGGGGTGCTCGCGGCGGGGGCCGGGCTCGGGGGCGACGGCGCGGCAGGTGGCGCGGAGGGAGCCGCCGAGGGCGACGACGTCGCAGCGGGCGCGCCGGCTCGCGTCGCCGCCGAGGTCGCCGCAGGTGACGGCGGACCGGCCTGAGGCGGCGATGCGCTCTTCGCTGGATCGGCGTTCGGCGTCGGCGAGGGCAAGTGGCCGACGAGCGGCGCAGGATGCGGCTGGGCTCCCGTCGGCGCACGCGGCGCCTCCGCGGGGACGCGCGAGCCCTCGTCGGTGGACGGGGGGCTCGGCGCCGCGCCGACCGGCTCGCCCGTCGGCGCAGCGTTCTCCTCGGCGGCGGTGGTCTCGGTGGGGGCCGAGGCCTCGACGTCGCTCGGCGGCGGCTTGGTTCGACCCCAACCCCAGAGACCGATGAGGACGACGAGACCGATCGCGACACCCGAGAGGAGCCACGGTCGCCGCGCTCCGGCCCCTCCCTCGATCGGGATGTCCGCGCCCGTGTACGTCGCCTCCGCGGTCGGGACGTCGCGCAACACGGCCGCATGACTCGGAGGCGCGCCTTCCTGCGCGGCGTCTGCGCGCAGGGCCGCGAACGAGTCGCGGCGTGGCGGCATCGATCCTCGCGTCGATCGCTGCGCGGCGATCGCGCCCTCGGCCTCGGACGGCTGGGAGAACACGAGGCCGGTCGCCACGACCGCGCGCGGCGCGACCGAGGCGCGCGGACGAGAGGGCTCGGCCTCGGCGATCGAGGTTCCGGAAGCGAGCTCGGACGCGGTCGGCGGCGCGGGAGACGATGCGCCCGTTCCTTCTTCGGGCGCGGAGGATCGACGCTCGCTTCCCGCTTCCGGAGCGAGGAGCGGCGGGGGCCGATTCCTCGACGAATCGACGCGTGCCCCGTCGCCGCTCGACGAAGGCACGCCCTCGCTCGCCTCGTCGTCGCGAGGCGCGTCACTCTTCGTCGGCGAGGGCCGCGGAGCCTTCGCGAGCATCACCCGCGCGAACGCAGTCTTCGGTGGACCGCTCTCGCGCGGCGGGCTCGGGCGAGGCGGAGGGACACGGCGAGGCTCCTCCGCCGCAGGTGTCGGCTCGGGCTGCGCGGTGCGCGCGACGGCGTCGGCGAGCGCGGGCGCGAGATCCTCCTTCGACAGCCCGAGCAGCTCCTTCACCTTCACCGCGGGCGCGGGGATCGTGGCCGCGCCGACCGAGCTCGGGACGACGGGCGTGTGCGCGGGCGGCGCTGCAGCGCTCGGCCCACGATCGGCCTTCGACGCGGCGTGGGCGACCGCGTCCTTCCCGGCGATCGCGTCGCTCGCGGCGGGCCGCGACAGCGCGGCGACGACGTCGGCGCGCGACGCGGCGGTGGCGCCGGCGATGGCCGCGAACCGCTTCGACAGATCGGCTGCGGAGGAGGGAGGTCGCATCGAGAGCGACGCGAGCGCGCCCATCGCGTCATCGGGGAGATCGCTGGCCGGATCGGACCACGGCGTCTCGTCCGACGGAGCCGCCTTGCCCGCGAGGATCTCCCAGAGCAGCGTCATGAGCTGCGCGGGCTTGCCTGCACGCGAGATCGTCGCGGCGCCAGCGTCGTCGAGGACGACGTCGCCGACGGTCGGTCGCGCTCCCCCCGATCCCGACGAAGCGGCCGCGATGTGCGCGCAGTGCTCGAGCACGTCCAACGCGACGCGCACTCGGACACGGCCTGGCAAGCCCGGTGGGGCGACGGCTTGGTCGAGGTACTTCGTCCGCACGTGCGCCCTCGAATCGTATGCAGAATCGGGACCGTGGGGGGACTCGTTTTGCGCGCACAGGGCCCGACACGCGTTCGCGCGCGCTTCGCGAGCACGCCTCGACGAGCACCCGCGCGCGCGACGATGCCCCGAACCTGCGCGCGTCCACCGGACGCAGACGCGTGCTCTCAGCGCGTGATCACGACGGCGGTGCTCGCACCGTTCTCGGCGGCTCCCGCGCCCGTCGCGCCTTGCCACTCCGCCGGGACGGGCGGGTCGGTCCACGCGAACATCGCCTCGGCGTCGATCGGCGAGAGGTTCACGCACCCCGCGCTGACGGGCTCACCGAATCGCTCGTGCCAGAACGCCGCGTGCAAGGCGAACGGCGGATTGAAGTACTGCGTGTAGGGCACGTCGGCGATCCAGAACGTGCGCCCCTCGGGCTTGTCGGCCGACGTGTCCGGCGTGCTGTCGGGCGACATGGTCGCCGCGCGGTCCTTGAACGTGATGGTGTACGTACCGAGCGGCGTCGTGCTGTCCTTCACCGGATCACGCCCCTTCACCGGGACGCCGCCTTTGCCCGGCGACACGAGCGTCGCGTAGACGGGCTCGTCCCCCTCGTACGCGACGAGCGTGCCGTTCGAGATGCTGACGACGATCCACTTCTGGCCGTCCTTGATCCCGAAGGGCCGCTTCACCGCGCGATCGACGACGGTCGCGTCCTTCTCGGCGACGTAGAGCGGCCCAGCCGATCCCTTCGCGGTGGTCTCGAGGTACCGCGCGCCGCCCACCTCGACGGCGGCTTTCGACGCCGCGAGCGACACGAACGAACGCACCGGCCAGGCGTCGCCGGTCTTGACCATCGCGTCGCCCCGCCGCTCCCACTGGGGCCGCGCTTCGACGCGCATCCACGCGATGGGGAGGCGCGTCGCGCCGTCCCTCAGGTCGACGCCGTGAAACGCGCTCGGCCGAAACGCGCGCACGTGATCGGCCGGGACGATGGTGTGATCGGTCGAGAGCAGCCACGTGCGCCCTTCGGCCTCGAACACACGCGAGAAGCTCAGCATCGACCCGCGCGGGATGTTCTGCGCGACGAGATCGAACGGCGGATCACGCGTCGCGCCGCCATGCTCGAGGAACGCGGGGACGGGTCCGTCCGGCGCGATCGGATCGGCCACGGCGAGCTCCTCGTGGGCGCGGAGCGTCTTGATGAGCGGCGTGAACTTTCCGCGTGCGCCGAGGAAGCGCTCGTTGCGCTGCTGCTCGCGCTCGTCGGGGATCCGGTTGTACATCGGCGTCCCGTCGGAGAGGGCGTAGCGATAAGGGAACGTGCCCCCCTTGGAGCGCGTCGCCTTCGCGACCTCGATGAACCGCCCCGAGGGGTCGGTGGCCACGGTGCGGTCGGCGCAGACGTAGCCACGAGGCTCGACGCGAAAGAAGCCGCCGCCGCAGCCGGGCCCGCTGATCTTCTCGAGGCTCTTGACCGCGATGGAGGTGCCGACGCGCACGTACCCGAGGAAGTCGCCCTTCTTCACCTCGGGCTTCTTTCGGATCCAAGTGATGTAGCCGACGCTCGTGATGTGCGGCCGCGTGTCGGGTGGCGGTGCCTCGACGGGCGCCGCGCTCGAAGGCGACGTCGTCGGCCCAGCGTCGCCGCTCGCCGCGCCCGCGGCGGCCGAAGGCGCCGCCTCGCTCGGTGCCGCGCTCACCTCGATCGACGAGGAGGGCGCGGGCCGCGAGAGCGCAGGCGCTTCGGCGATCGATCCACCTCGCTCGCTCGCGGAGCAGCCGAGCAGCACGGAGAGCACCCCTCCGAGGAGGTGACGTGGACGGCGTGGACGCGGCGCGGGCACCTTGCGCGCGAGCGTAGCACGCAGGTCGCGTCATCACGTTGACGTGCGCGTGAGGGCGCGTACGGTCGCGAGCGGAGGTGAGCCTTGCTCTCCCGTCGCCATTTCCTCATCGAGACCTCGCTCGCCGCGCTCGCGGCCGGCTGCGCCACCGGCGAGCCCCGTCGGCTCGACTTCGCCGCCCCCATCGTCCCCGCGCCGCCGGTGTCGGTGCCGCGCCCCGCGCCGGACGATCACCTCGCGCGGGTCCTCGGTCGGGCGCTCGACACGGCGAAGAAGGCCGGCGCCTCGTTCGCCGACGCGCGCGTCCATCAGCGCAAGCACGAGGAGCTCCACACGCGCGAAGATCACGTGGTCGGCGTGAGCTCCTCCGAGACCTACGGCCTCGCCGTGCGCGTCCTCGCCTTCGGTGCGTGGGGGTTCGCGTCGAGCCCGCGCGTCACCGAGGAGGACGCCGCGCGCGTCGCGCTCCGCGCCGTCGCCGTGGCGTACGCGAACCGCGGCGCGCAGAAGCGCCCGATCGAGCTCTCGCCCGCGCCGACCGTCACGGAGCGCTGGCACACGCCCTTCGTCGTCGACCCCTTCACCGTCCCGCTCGCCGAGAAGGCCGAGCTCCTCTTGTCGCTGTGGCCCGAGGCGAAGAAGGTCTCTGGCGTCGCGTTCCTCGACGGCGTCGCCGAGGCGTTCGACGAATGGAAGCTCGTCGCCACGACCGCCGGCTCGCTCATCGAGCAGCGCATCGTCCGCGTCGGCGCCGGCTACACGGTGACGGCGAAGGACGACAAGAAGGGCGAGTTCGTGACGCGCGCCCACGAGCTGCCGCCGATGCAGGCGGGCTGGGAGTTCGTCACGAAGTCTCCGCTCGTCGCCGACGCGCGCAAGATGGCGGAGGACGCCGTCGAGAAGCTCAAGAGCCCGAGCGTGAAGCCGGGCAAGCGCGACCTCGTGCTCGCGCCCTCGAACCTCTGGCTCACCATCCACGAGTCGGTGGGCCACCCGACCGGGCTCGACCGCGCGCTCGGCTACGAAGCCGATCTCGCGGGCACGAGCTTCGCCACCGTCGACAAGCTCGGAAAGCTGAAATACGCGAGCGACGGCGTCACCATCGTCGCCGACAAGACGACCCCCGGCGGCCTCGCGACGTGCGCCTTCGACGACGAGGGCGTGCGCACCCAGCAATGGAAGCTCATCGATGGGGGCCTCTTCGTGGGGTATCAGACGACGCGCGATCAGGCGGCCTGGATCGGCGAGAAGACGTCGCGCGGCACGGCCTACGCGGAGGATCACGAGTCGTTCCCGTTCCAGCGAATGCCGAACGTCTCGCTGATGCCCAGCGACAAGAAGCGCTCGCTCGAGGACATCGTCGCCGCGACCGACAGCGGGATCCTCATCACCGGCGACGGCTCGTGGTCGATCGACCAGCAACGGTACAACTTCCAATTCGGCGGGCAGATGTTCTACGCGATAGAGAAGGGCAAGGTCGCGCACGCGCTGAAGGACGTCGCGTACCAATCGAACTCCCTCGAGTTCTGGCGCTCGTGCGACATGATCGGCGGCAAGGAGGCGTGGCAGCTCCACGGCTCGCTCTACGACGGCAAGGGAGAGCCGGGGCAATCCAACGCGGTGAGCCACGGCTGCCCTCCCGCGCGCTTTCGGGGCGTGAGCATCCTCAACACGCGACGAGGTGGAGCATGACCGCGGACGAGATCGCCCAGACGTTGACCGCGCTCGTGCGCGAGGTCGCCCCCGGCGCCGAGGGCCTCGCGCGGGTCGAGCTCGGCCGCGCGAACGAGACACGCTTCGCCGTGAACGAGATCACCACCTCCGGCGACGTCGAGACGTCGCGCGTGAGCGTCACGCTCGCGCGGGGCAAGCGACACGCTTCGGCGAGCACCACGCGGACCGAGCCCGAGGCGCTCCGCGGCCTCGTCGCGCGCGCCAACGAGCTCGCCTCGCTCGCGCCCGAAGATCCCGAGTGGGTCGGCGTTCTCGGCGCGAGGACGGCGAAGGCGGCGACCCCGGCGTTCGACGCCTCCACGTTCGGGCTCGCCGCGGAGGCGCGCGCGGTGGCGGCCAAGGCGGCGATCGCCGAGGCCGAGCAGAAGGGCGTCGTCGGCGCGGGCTTCTACCTCGCGCAAGGCTCGACGCTCGCGCTCGCGTCGACGAACGGGCTCGCGCTCTCCTATCCGGCGACGACGGCGCGGCTCACGATGACCGCGCGCACGACCGACGGCACGGGATCGGGCTGGGCCGGCGACGAGCGCGTCGCGGCGGGCGAGATCGACGCCGCCGCGGTCGCGCGCCGCGCGGTCGACAAGGCGCGGGCCTCGGAGAAGCCCGCGTCGGCGAAGCCCGGCGCCTACCAGGTCGTGCTCGATCCGGCCTGCGTCGCCGAGCTGCTCGGGTTCTTCCTCGAGGCCCTCGACGCGCGCCTCGCCGACGAGGGTCGGAGCTACTTCTCGAAGAAGGGCGGCGGATCGAAGATCGGCGAGCGACTCTTCGCGAAGGGCCTCACGCTGAAGGGCGATCCCTTCGACGCCGCGACCCCCGCGGCGCCGTTCGACGCGGACGGGCTCGAGGTGGAGCCCCAGACGTTCGTCGAGGACGGCACGCTGCGCGCGCTCGTGACCTCACGCTATTGGGCCCAAAAGAAGGGCACGCGCGCGAGCGCCATGCCGACGGCGCTCCACCTCCTCGGCGGCAAAGCGAAGAGCGTCGACGAGCTCGTCGCGAGCGTCGACGAGGGGCTCTACGTGACGCGCTTCTGGTACACGCGCTGGCTCGATCCGGTGACCATGTCGATCACCGGCCTCACGCGCGACGGTGTCCTCCGCATCCGCAAGGGCAAGATCGTCGGCCCGGTGAACAACTTCCGCTTCAACGAGTCGCCCGCCCAAGTGCTCGCGAAGGCCAAGGCGTGGACCCACGACACGTTCCGCGTCCCGTCGTGGGGACAGGTCGTGCGCGTGCCCGCGCTCCTCGCCGACGACTTCCACATGGCGAGCGTCTCCGCCGCGGTCTGACTCGGTGGTTTGCGTCGGCGTCGCCGCCCCGAAGAAACCAGGTGGCGCGAGGCCCCAGCATGGACCGCCACTGATCCATGCTTTTGGCGCCGGATCTCCCACGTTTCGAGGGTCGGGCGCAGGCACGCGAGCTGCACAGAGGGGGGCATGGCTCGCCCCGGACGGAAGGTCCGCGCTCTCTCCCGCTCGCTCGCTGCGTTGCTCCTCGCGGCCCCGCTCGCGGCCCCGCTCGCGGGCTGCAGCGTCGATGACGTCTCGAGCGACAGCGCCGATCTCGGCGCGCAGCACGTCGCCGGGCGCCGGAGGCTGCTCCTCTGCCAACAGGGTCTCTCGGATCGCACGCTCGACTGGGACAAGGGTCTCTTCGCCCTCTGCGAAGGCGCCGAGAAGGCGGGCTTCACCCTCGTGCGCGACGGCACGTACCCGGCCTTCGGCGCGCTCGACGAGAACGGCGCCTACCGGGCGCTCTTCCAAGCCCTCGACGACAACCACGACGGCTGGGTCGACGGCGCCGACACCGCGACCGAGGTCCACCTCGTCGGCTTCTCGTGGGGCGGCATCAACGTCACCGACCTCGCGAACCGCCTCGGTCACGACGCGCACGTGGCGGTCGGTCGTCGCGGCGTGATGGCGATGGTGTTGCTCGATCCGTTCCAACCCCAGCGCTTCAGCGCGCCCGTTCCGTCGAACGTCGCGCACGCGTGGGAGTATCGCCAGACCGAGACCACGAAGGGCGACTGTTCGACGGTCGCGTCGCTCGGCTTCGGCTTCAACGGCCTGCCGCCGAAGCTGAAGAGCGGCGCATCGACCTGCGCGGCGTACGACCTCGACGGGTTCATGACCGGCGTCGGGCATTGCGACGTGCCGGTGCGCGCGCGCGCCGCCGCGCTCGAGAACCTCACGAAGCTCCGCGACTACGCGCCTTGGGCCGCACACGCCGAGGACTGCGCCGGCCCGACCTGATTCGCAATGTCACGCGGCAGGCGGCGTCCGCGGCAGGCGGCGTCCGCGGCAGGCGGCGTCCGCGGCAGGCGGTGTCACGCAGCAGGCGGCGTCACGCGGTAGGCGGCGTCGCGACGGAGCCGCTCGCGTTCGGGCCCGCCGCCTCTTTGTTCGCGAAGGGTCGGAAGGCGAAGGTGTGCTGCAACACGTAATCGCGCAGCCACTCCAACAGGTTCTTCCCGTGGTCGGGGAAATCCACGTAGAGGCCATACGCCTTCGGCTTGTCGTTCGGTCGGTGGACCGTGCCGAAGAGGTAATCCCAAATGGCGAGCTTCGTGGCGTAGTTCTGCCCATAGCCGTCGCCCCACGCGCCCCATTCGAGCGCGTGGTGCCAGCGGTGGAACTCCGGCCCATTGAGGACCCATTGCAAGGGCCCCATCTTCACGTCGAGGTTCGAGTGGATGTACATCCCCCAGACCGCGTCGAGCGTCCCCTTCATGAGCGCGACCTCGGGCTTGGCGCCGAGCAGCACGATGGGGGCATACTCGATGGTCTGATTGATGAGGATCTCGACGGCGTGCGAGCGGGAGCCCGAGAGCCAATCGACCTCCTTCGGGGAATGGTGCGCCTCGTGCGTCCGCCAGAGCCACTTGTTGCGGTGCTGCAGCCGGTGGAACCAATAGATGTAGAAGTCGTGCGTGACGAAGAACAAGAGGAGCTGCGCCCAGACCGGCCAATCACCGACGAGGTGGAGTCGCGACGCGCTCGCGCGATCGAGCCACTGGATGAACCTGTTGATCACGAGGCCGAGCACGTAGCTCTGCACCAGGGTGTACATCACGAAATCGTTGAACCACCCGTTCCGAAAGACCTTCTGTCCCCTGTCGTAAGGGAAGAGGCGCTCGAGGACGAGGAACACCTGGGACGAGACGACGATGATCGTCGGCGAGAGGATCGCCCAGTCGGACCAATCGATGTGAGGCACGCCCTCTTCGTGCGCCAGATGTGACCGGATTTCAAGCCCTCGTCGGCGCGAGGATCGTGCGATTCACGCGCCCGTTGCGCCGTCACGTACCGGATCAGGCGAAGAGCCCCAGCGACGCCGGCGCCTTGAACTCGGGGAACACCGTGCCTTGATCCGTGACGCCGAGGTGGTCGCGGAGCACCTCGCCGAAGACCGCGCGGTGGTCGATCGAAGCCGCGAGATCCCGCGATTGGAAGAGCTGCGCGGGCGAAAGCCCCTTCCAATCGGCGAACACGCGGTTGCCGCGCACGTTGCCGCCCGCGACGAACATGACCGAGCCGTGGCCGTGATCGGTGCCGCCCGTGCCGTTCTCCTTGGCGGTGCGACCGAACTCGGTCGCGGTGACCAAGCACACGTCGCCCAAGCGATCGCGATTGTCGGTGAGGAACGCCCCGATCGCGTCGCCGAAGTCGCGCAGCCGCGTCGCGAGCTGCCCCTTGGCGGCGCCCTGCGCGGAGTGCGTGTCCCAGCCGCCGCAATCGGTGACGAACGCGTCGACGCCGAGATCGGCCTGAATGAGCTCGGAGATCTGACGCAGTCGCGTACCGAGCTGCGACTTGGGGTACTTCGCGCCATTCTGGAGCGGATAGGTGTCGGGCTTGATCTTCCCGATGCGCGCGAGCTCGGCGAAGGTCTCTTGCCCCGTGCTGTGCAGCGCCTGATCGACGGCGCTCGCGTACATCTCCTCGAACGTCTTCGCGTTCGGGATGCCGCGCCCGCCGGCCACCTTGAAATCGTCGATGCTGGCGAAAGAGACCGTGTCGGTCGGGCCGGCCAGCAGACGAGGCGACACCTGGCCGAGCGCGATCGCGCGCGGTCCGGGCGCGCCCGCGATGCCCAAGGCGCGATTGAGCCAGCCGTCCGCCGTCGACTTGACGCCGGGCGTCCCGGACTCGAGGTAGTCCTGCGCGTCGAAATGGGAGCGCGTCTCGTCCGCCGGACCGACGCCGTGAACGACGGCGAGCTGGCCGTCGGCGTACGCCGGCGCGAGCCCGGAGAGCGCCGGATGCAAGCCGAAGGTCGCGTCGAGCTTCGACGCCGCGTCGGCGCCGCTCCCGGGCTTGCCGATCGCGATGGTGGGACGAAGCGTGTAATAGGTCGGGTCCGCGTACGGCACGACCATCGACAGGCCGTCGACCGCGCCGCGCTGGAGAAGGACCACGAGCACCGGCTTCTTCCCGCCCTTCGCGGCAGGCGCGCGCGGCTTGTTCGGCGCCGCGAATGCGCGAATCCCGATCGCCGATGCCGCGACCGCCGCGAGACCCATGGAGAGGAACGCACGTCGCTGGAGGGTGCTCATCGCTTTTGGAACTCCGGTGAGCCCACGAGCAGACCGATGATCTTCGGCGCCGAGGGCGGGGTGGGATCTTGGTAATCGGATTTCGGATGGGGATTCGTCCCCTCGACGGCGGCGACGATGGTGCTCTTGGTCGCGGGGCTGAGGGGCCGATCGAGCAGCTCGGCGGCGATGCGATCGATGGTCGTGCTCGCGTCCTCGGGCCCCCCGCCACCCGCGAGGGCGGTCGCGTCGACGTGCACGCCGCGAATGCGACCGGCGCCGAGATCGAGCCCGAAGTTGATTCGATTGACCAGGCTCCCCGCGTTCACCCAGACGTCGGCGGTGTCCTTGTAGCCGGTGGGCGGAGGGCAGCCGTAGAGCGGCTCGCCGAGCTTCGCGACGCGGCGCACGAGCGCGGGGCTCCCGTCGTAGGTCGCGCCCGCCGCACGAATCGCGGACACCGCGAGATCGAGCGGCTTCTTCACCTTGGCGTCGTACGCCTCCTCGGCCCAGAACGCGTCGGAGGTGAAGAGCTTGCGATAGACCGCGCGCAGATCGCCGTCGGTCGACGTGAAGGTGCTCGCCAGCGTGTCGACCAAGGCCTTCGGAGGATCGTCGCTGACGAAGCGGCGCGCGAGCGCGAGCGCGACCGAGTGCGCCGTCGAGGGGTGGTTCGCCACCAAGTCGAGGACGGCCTCTCCGTCGCGCTGGCCGCCGAGGGCGATGGTCTTTCCGAGGACGGTCTTCGGTTCTTCGTCGTGTTGCTTCGGGCGAAAGAGGAACGTGGACGCGCCCTGGGGCTCTGCGATCGTCCATCCCGTGAAGGCGCGCGCCACGTTGCGCACGTCGTCCTGCGTGTAGCCGCCGTCGACGCCGAGCGTGTGCAGCTCGAGCAGCTCGCGGCCGTAGTTCTCGTTGAGGCCGCCCTCTGCGCCGCCCTTCTTCTTCGTGCCGTCGGCGACGCTCTGCCAGTTGTCGAGGTAGAAGAGCATGGCCGGGTGCGCGGCCGTCGCGCCGAGCAGATCGCGGAACTTGCCGAACACGTGCGGTCGAATCGCGTCGCGCTCGTAGGTCACGAGGTCCCAGCGATCCTGACCCTTTCCGGAGAAGACGTTGAATCGGTTGAACCAGAAATCGGTGAGCACCTCCTCGAGCTGACGTCGGCTCATCGTCGCGCGCAGGAGCTTCGCCTCCGCGAGCTGCTCGGTGATCTCGCCGGGCTTGCCCTTCTTCTCGTCGGCGGCCGCGGGGTCGTCGGCCTTGCCCTTGGCTCGGTCGCCCTTCTCTTTCTTCTCCTTGCCCTTCTTCTCCATCGGCTTCGGGTAGGCGGCGCGCACCTCGGCGATCGACATCTTCGTCACGGGGAGCGCGTCGAGGGCTCGCTCGACCTCCGCGTCGTCGATGCGCTCGGGCGAGAGCTGCTCGTCGATCCATCGGTCGACGCCGAGCGCCGCGACGCGATCGACGTCGCCGGGGCGCGGACCGAACGCCAGTCGATCGAGGGCGTGCGCCGCGCGCCGACGCTCGGTCGCGGGGGCGGCAGCGGCGCGCTCGGGCGTCGAGGACGCGCTCACGGCGGCGCGCGCGGTCCCCGCGGGAGGAGCCGACGGGTGCGAGCAGGCCACGACGAGCGGGAGCGAGAGCGCAGCGGGGAGGGTCGACAGTCGCATGTCGAGCGGACGTAGCATCGAGCGTGCCGTTCGTCTTCGCCTCGTTTTCCCGGCGTTCTCGCGACGCCGCGGCGCGCGCTCCGCACCCTCGCCTGCGGCGCGCGATCCGCGGCGCGCGGCCACCGCGTTTTTGCGGCCGAACGGCGCGGCGCGGCTAGGATGTCGGGACCCGTCCATGGCGACGCTCCTCCAGAAGATCGCGACGCGCGGCCCGGTGAGAGCGGAGCTGCTCTCGTTCGTCTGGGAGACCTTCTCCGCGTTGCTCTTCGGCTCGGCGATCCTCCCCGCCGCGCTCGACACCCCGTGGCCGGGCGTCGTCTTCCTCTCGTCGCTCGCGCTGTCGGCGGCGCTCCTGCCCTTCTTCATGAAGGCGGGTCGCGCCGGCATGATCGCGGCGAGCCTGCTGCGCGTGCCGGCCTGGCCGATCGCGGCGATGACGCTGTCGATCGACTATCGCATCTTCGTCGCGGCGGTCGCGTTCGGCGCGATGGCGTGGGCGCAGCGCCGCGCGATCTATCGGCGCGAGCTCTGGCGCTTCGATCCCGCCAAGGACGGGTCGAGCGCGGAGCTCGTGCGGCAGAGGCTCGGCGAGTCGGCGATGGTCGCGGGCATCCTCGGCGGCCACGTCCTCTTGCTCTTCAGCGTCGCGTTCCTCCGCGCCGAGAGCAAGGTCATCTTCCGCGGATGGTGGCAGCTCGTGCCCATCCTCGGCTTCCTCGCGACCGTGGTCTTCACGACGGTGATGCGCGCCCTCGCGAAGCCGGTGACCGACGCGCTCTACCGAGGCCCGGGCGGCGAGAGGAGCGCGATGATGAAGGCGCTCGCCCGCGCGCGCGAGCTGCCGGGCATGCTCGCGCGGCTGAACTTCACGCTCTGGATCGTGTGCACGACGGGCGGCGTCTTCTACTTCCGCACCTCGTCGGTCGGCTGGGTCCGCGCCGACGCGGTGATGCAGGTCGCGTTCGCCGCGCTCTTCTCGTGGGGTGTGTCGTTCTACCAACGCGGCTGGGACCGCGACACGCTCGCGCCCGTGTCGCGCCTGCTCGCGAGCTGGGCCGAGCTGCCGCACGAGCACGCGCTCTCGCCGCAGAAGGAGGGCGATCCGCTGCCCCTGCGCGATCGCATGCTCCGCGACTTCGGTGGCCCGCTCGTCTTCACCGCGGTGCTCTCGCTGCTCTCCTCGATCGGGCTCTACCGCTCGCTCGGGCGCGAGGTCAGCTTCCGCGAGGACATCAACTCCATCTTGGCCCTCTTCGCGGCGTTCCTGATGCTCGTGCTCGCCGTGGGCGGCGTCGTCGCGCGCGTCGCCAGGAACCTCTCGAGGCCGCTCACGCTCGTCGCCGAAGCGGCCGAGGTCGTCGCGTCGGGGCGCCTCGACGCGAAGGTCGCGGACGTGCCGGGCCCCTCGGAGGTGCAGGGGCTCGCGAAGAGCGTCGAGCGCATGCGCGAGAACTTGGCGAGGACGATCGCGGAGCTCGAGCACGAGCGGGCGACGCTCGAGGCCAACGTGGAGGCGCGCACCGAGCAGCTCCAGCGCGCGATGCGCGAGCTGAAGGGGGCGCAGGCGGCGCTCGTGCAAGGCGAGCGGCTGGCGTCGATCGGCGAGCTCGTCGCCGGCGTGGCCCACGAGATCTACAACCCCTTGAACGCCGTCGCGGGCTCGACCGAGCCGCTCGAGCGCGTCGCCGAGGAGGTGCGCACGATGCTCGACGCCTACCGCGCGGCCGAGGCGTCGCTGCCGCCGAAGCAACGCAAGGAGCTCGAAGAGCTGCGCAAGAAGCTCGACCTCGACGCGTCCCTCGACGATCTCATCGGCATCTCGAGCCTCGTGCGCCGCGCGACGAACCGCACCGTCCGCATCGTCCAGAACCTGAAGAACTTCTCACGCGGCGCGACCGACTCACAGCCGACTGATCTGCACGCCGGCCTCGAGGAGACGCTCGTCCTCTTGGGCTCGCGGCTGCGCCAGAGCTGCATCCAACTGACGAAGGACTACGGCGAGCTGCCGAAGGTCGTCTGCCGCTCGGGCGAGATCAACCAGGTCTTCATGAACCTCGTCATGAACGCGATCCAGGCGCTCGAAGGGCCGCCTCGGAGCCCGTCGCTCACCGGGCTCCCCTCGGACGCGAGCGCCGAGCCCGAGCTGCGCGAGATCAAGATCGAGACGCGGGTCGACAAGGCGATGGCCGTCGTCGCGGTGAGCGACAACGGGCCAGGCGTGCCCGGCGACATCGAGCATCGCATCTTCGATCCGTTCTTCACCACGAAGCCCGCAGGCCAAGGCACCGGGCTCGGGCTCTCCATCTCCACCGACATCGTTCGCAAGCACGGAGGGACGCTGACCGTCGAGCACCCCGAGGGCGGCGGCGCAAGACTCGTCGTACGTATCCCACTTGGTGGGAACGCCGGAGCGGGTCCTCACTCCGAGCGGGGAGAGCCGCGAGACGTCCGCTCCCGCGCCGAGCGACCCGCGAGCGATCACGAGGGCTTGTGAGGACTCGACGTATCGACTCTCATGGACGGTGGCTGCTACATTCGGCCACGGGTTGAAGGACGTTGCCCTTGATCCGTTGTGAAGAGGTCGGCTTCCAGGGTCCACCGATGCCGTGCGAACCTTGGCGAGAGATGTCGCGGAGCCCGCGTGACGCCGCACATCAACGAGGCAGAACGAGCGTGAGAACGAACCCCTTCGTCTCAGACCATCGATGGAGCCCCGCGTGGTAGCGAAGACTTCGGCGCAGAGCAGCCGGGGAGCCGACCCCCTCATCGGCAAAGTGGTCGCAGGACGCTATCGATTGGAGGCCCGCCTCGGCGAGGGCGGAATGGGCGTCGTGTACCGCGCCCGGCACGTCCTCATCGATCGCGTCGTCGCCCTGAAGCTCATCCGCCCCGATCTGCGAGGTGAGACGCACCTCCGGGCCTGGATGCTTCGGGAGGCGCGCGCGGCGAACCGCGTCGACCACGCGCACATCATCGACATCCACGACATCGGCGAGACCGAGGAGGGCGAGCTCTATCTCGTGATGGAGTACCTCGTCGGCATCCCGCTCTCGCAGGAGCTCGCGCGGGGACCGATGCCGTTCCCGAGGGCGATCGACATCCTCGAGCAGATGTGCGCTGCGCTCGCGCGCGCCCACGACCTCGGCGTCGTGCATCGCGATCTCAAGAGCGACAACATCCAGCTCACGCAGCGCGGAGGCCGCAAGGACTTCGTGAAGATCCTCGACTTCGGTCTCGCGGCGATCGCGCGCGATCCGAGGCTCGCGCCGAAGGGCGCGGTCTTCGGGACGCCCGAGTACATGTCGCCCGAGCAAGCGCGCGGTGAGGAGGCGACGCCCCACTCGGACCTCTACGCGCTCGGCGTGCTGCTGTTCGAGATGCTCACCGGACAGCTGCCCTTCCGATCGAACGACCGCGAGGCGCTCCTCGAGATGCAGCGCACCGCGCCGCCGCCCAAGCCGCGCGCGCTCCGCCCCGACGCGAACGCACAGGGCGAGTCGATCGCGCTGCGCCTCCTGGAGAAGGATCCGCGCAAGCGCTTCCAGGACGCCCACCATCTCCAAGAGGAGCTGAAGGCGCTGCAGCGGAGCATGCCGACGCAGGCGTGGGACGTCGACAGCGGCGGCAACGAGCCCATCGCGCCGCCCCCGCCGCCGCCGCCGGCGACCGCGGGCGTCACCGAGTGGGCGAACCGCGCGGCGCTCTTCGGGCGCATGGTGTCGCGCGCGTTCCCGCAGGGGAACACGCCGCCGGAGGTGATGCAGGCGCTCTCGAAGACCTGGGATCTCGCGGCGCGGGCGAACCACCTCGAGGGCGAGGTGGCGAGCTTCACGCGCAAGCTCGACTCGCTCGAGCGGCGAGGTCGCGCGCTGCGCGCGGAGATCGGTCGTAAGGTCGAGGAGCTGGCGCACGAGGAGTCGCGTGTCCTCCGCGAGGCGGCGGCCGACGCCGAGGACGTGGAGAAGGTGCGGAGCGAGCTCACGGTCGTCGACAAGAACGCGCTCGTCACGCGCCAAGCGGCGGACGCGGCGCTGCGCGCGGGGGGTCCGGTCGATCCGACCATCTTCGAGCGCGCCGGCGCGGCGGCCGCGAGCGCGAAGGCGAAGCGCGAGCAGCTGGCCCGCTACGAGGCGAAGAAGAACGCGCGCGAGGCGACGGCCCGCGATCTGCGCAGGCAGATCGAGGAGCTGCGCGCGCAGCTCGTCCGCTACGCCGAGGCGCTCGAGGAGGATCTCGCCTCGGGCCGCGAGAAGGTGGCGCAGCGCACGCGTGAGGGGCTCTCGTTCGAGAAGGCCTTCAGCGACGCGACGCAGACGCTCCTCACGAACCTTCGGAACAAGCCCGAGTGCCGCGATCTGTTGACGCAGCTCTTGAGCTCGCAGGGCGAGGCGATGGGCGAGGGCAAGCCGTCGCAGCTCCGCGCCGCCGAGGTCTGAGCCGCCGGGTCGCGCAGGGCGCGACCGAGAGACGACGAGACGCCGGGCCCGCGAGAGCCCGGCGTCGTCGTTTTCGCGCTGACCGCGCGAGCCGCGCGCTATCGAGGCAGCTTGGCGGAGAGGAACGACGCGAGCTTGACGATGTTCTTCTCGTCGCGAGAGAAGCTCGGCGCAGCGTAGCTCGCCGACCAACCGCCCACCTCGGTGAGGAACGCGGACCGGATCTCTTCGTTCTGTACGATCTCGTCCGTGGTCCGGCCGCGCGCTGCGCCGTTCACGAGGCTGCCGACGTACTTCGCGAGCCGCGGGTAGTCGTCGCCGAGGAGCTCGGACACGAGGTCGGCGCCCTTCGCGAGGCGCGTGAGCACGTCCGGAGCATCGCCCGGGAGACCGTCGAGCGCGTTCTTCGCCGCGACCCGGAGGACGAAGGCGTCGTCGAGGAACCCGAGATCCTCGATGCCGTCGGGGATGAGGTCGAGGGACTTGAAGAGGTAGTTCAGCGCCCCGGCCACGTGGCGACGGTTCGTCTCGGGGATCGCGTCCGCCTCGAGCAGCGCCGCGAGATCTCTCGCGTCGGTTCCGAGCGACCGGAGCCACTCGGGGAATGTGTCGAGGCAGCGCGTGTGAAGCTCGTTCATTCTCGTCCTCCCAGTCGACGCAGGTTAGTACGGTGCCGGTCGCGGATGCTACAGCGACGTCGCGGGGCGTCGCGACCGAGATCGGGGCCGCGCGCGCGGCTAGAGGACGACCGCCCCCACGACGAACCCGACGACGAGCCCGGCCACGCCGTCCACGATCACCACCCAGAGCGGGAAGCCGACCGGGGGGGCGCGCATGACCGGGACCTCGGGCGTGGCGCCGCCGACGAGGGACGGAACCCCGGGCGGGCGCATGCCGCTCACGTGGGTCGACGGGCCGCTGTGCTGCGTGGCGGGCTGCCCCATCGGCGGGGGCGCCTGACTCGGCGACAGCTGGCCCTGAAGCTGGCCCTGCGGCTGGCCCTGAAGCTGGCCCTGCGTGAGCACGCTCGTCGGCGGCATCGAGGGCGATCGTTGATTGGGATTCCCCTGCATCCCAGCTGCACCTGCCGATCCCGATGCACCAGCAACATGCAGCCCCGCCGAGCCGTGGATGCTCTGCATCTGCGGCGGGGGCAGCTGCGGCGGGGGCAGCTGCGGCGGGGGCAGCTGCGGCGGGGGCAGCTGCTGCGCAGACATCTGCGGGACGCTCTGGCGCTGGCCGAACCCCTCCGGGTAGGCCGCCGTCTGCGGCGACGTGCGCCCGGGAGGCGGCTGGGGGATCGAGAGGACGACGGTCCCCCATTCGCGCCCCTGCGCGCTCTGCGACTTGCCGCTCTCGACCGTGGCCATGAGCGCCTGCGCCATCTCCTGCGCGGTCTGGAAGCGGCCGGCGGGGTCCTTCGAGAGCGCGCGCTGGAAGAACGCCGAGAAGCCGGCGAGCTGCGGGTTCGCCTGGGCGATGGGCGTGATGTCCTGCGTGAGGACCAGCGTGAGCCGGGTGAACTCGTTGTCGGCGGGGAACGCCTCGCGCCCCGTGAGCATCTCGTAGAGGATGATGCCGACGCTCCAGAGATCGCTGCGCGCGTCGACGCCCTTCGAGTTCTTGATCTGCTCGGGGCTCATGTAGCCCGGCGTGCCGAGGAGGATGCCCGTCTTCGTCTTCGATCCCATCCCGCCAGCGGCGTCCATGACCTTCGCGATGCCGAAGTCGAGGACCTTCACGACGTGGTTGCCGTGACCGTCCGGGACGAGGAAGAGGTTGTCGGGCTTGAGGTCGCGGTGCACGACGCCGCGCGGATGGGCGAGCGCGAGCGCCTGCAAGACGCCGTAGACGATCGGCGCGGCTTGCTGCGGCGGCATCGGCTGGCCCGGCTTCATCAACCCCGAGAGCGGCATGCCGCTCAAGAACTCCATGACGAGGTACGGGGTCCCGTCCTCGGCGCGCGCGGACTCGAACACCTGCGCGACGTTCGGGTGCTTGAGCATCCCCGCGGCCTGCGCCTCGGCGAAGAAGCGGGAGAGGACCTGCTCCTCGTTGGTGAACTCGGGGTGCAGGACCTTCACCGCGCGGACGCCCTCTCCGCGGAGGCTCTGCGCCTCGTAGACGGCGCCCATGCCGCCCTCGCCGACGAGCCGGGCGAGCCGCCATCGCCCGTTGAAGACGGCACCGACGAGCTGCTGCGCTGCGTTGCTCGAGTCCATTCGCTGGGGGACTCTACAGGATTCCCGGACCGTTGCCCCGACGAAACTCGGGAGGTGGACGCGCGGGATCTCGACGGCGGCCACCGTCGTCGCGGCGCCTCGTCACGGGGCGTCGCGCGCGCGCAGCGGGAGCCTCAGCGCCTCGCTCTCGTCGGGCTCGCCGTACACGATCTCGTAGGCGCAGAGGCTCGAGATCACGCGCTTCGTGTAGGCCTTCGTCTCGGGGTAAGGGATGGACTCGACGAAGAGATCGAAATCGAGCGACGGCTCGTTCTTCGTCCATGCGTCCGGCGCCCCGCGGCCGGCGTTGTAACCGGGGATCGCGAGCGCGGGATCGTCGGCGAAATGCGCGCGGAGCTGGGCGAGGAAGCGCGCACCGAGCCGGAGGTTCGTCTCGGGGTCGTGGAGCTTCGATTCGCTCGCGTCGATCCGGAGCGGGCCCGCGAGCTTTCTCGCCGTGCCGGGCATGAGCTGCAAGAGCCCGATGGCGCCGGCCTTCGAGAGCGCGTCGGGATCGAACGCCGACTCCTCGCGCATGACGGCGAAGAGGAGCGCCGCGGGGACGCCCGCCTCGGTGGACGCGCGCGCGACGAGCGGAGCGAACGGCTCGGGGTAGGCCAGCTGCCAGGCGAGCCGCGCGTCACCGTCGGGGTACGACGCGCGGAAGGCGTAGACCTCGTTGCGGGACGGGCGAGGCTCCACCTCGAACGCGCTGCGGAGGAGCGACTGCGCGGCGACGGGATCGCTCGCGCGCCCCAGGAGGCGCGCGGCGGCCCAGAGGGTCTCGGGCGTCGCGGAGCGATCGGCGACGCCGAGCGAAGCGAGGGTGGCGAGAGCTTCGTCGGGCGCGTCGACCTCGACGAGCGCGACGGCGGCCTTCCACGCAGGATCCTCGAGCACGGCGCGGGGCACGTCGTCCGTGAGCGTGGTCGATGGATGCGCGCGCGCCTCATCGAGCGCGCGCCGCCCCGCGCCTGGCTCGAGCGCCTCGAGCCGCGCATACGCCTCGGCCATGTAGAAGCCCGCGGGCACCTCGCGCACGACGCGCGCGAGCTCGATCCGTCCGTCCTCGGTGTGTCCCGTCGTGACGAGCGCGCGACCGAGGAAGTAGCGAAAGCGACCGGCGCGCTCGTAGGCCCGCTCCGGGGGTAGCGCCGCACCTCGCCGGAACGCCTCGAGGGCGCGCGGCCAGCGCCCCTTCGCGGCTCGCGTGATGCCGAGCGAGAAGAGCCCGTCGGCGCTGACGTCGCCCTTCGGATAGGCCTCGACGATCGTGTCGAGCATGCGATCGAAGGCGTCCTCGTCGCCCGCCTCGAGCGCGGCCTTCGCGCCTTCGAGGCGGGCGTCGTCGGCGAGCCGGTGATCGGGGAACGACGACTCGATCCTCGCGTAGCGCGCCCGCGCGACGTCGAGCCGGCCGCCGCGCGCGGCGGCTCGTCCACCCGCGTAGAGGATCGCGGCGAGCTCACGCTCACCGGGAGCGCGCTCGCACGCATCGGCCGCGCGCCCGTACTCCTCGGACGACTCCGCGTACCGCTTGACCTGCGAGAGCGCGTCCGCGCGCGCGACGAGCCCGTCGCAGTCGAGCTCGCCCTTCTTCGCGAGCCTGTCGAGGATGGCGAGGGCCTTCTTCGCCTGCCCCGACGCCGCGAGGCGCTGGGCGCGCGAGGCGGGCCGCCCATCGGGCGACGCGTCGAAGCGCGCGCGCTCGTCGGCGGAGAGCGTCGCGCGGGCTTCGCCGACGAGCTTCCTCGCCTCGTCGGCGCCGCGCCCGGAAGGAGCGTCGAGCTCCACCGACGAGGCCACCTCGGCCGCTTCGAGCGCGCGACCATCGCCCGGGTGGGCGAGGAGCACGTGCGCGAGCTCGAGCGCGAGCTTGGGCCAGCCGCGAGGGTGCGCGCGGACGATCGCGCGGAGGTGCGCGACCCCTTCGGCGACGTCTCCCGAGCGGAGCAGGCTCCGACCGAGCACCGCGTCGAGCCTCGCGCGCGGGACGGCGCTCGGGTCGACGGACCTCGCCCGCCTCGCTGCGGCGGCGCGATCCCCGAGCGCCTCGAGCGCCTCGGCCTCGGCGAGCGCGGCGAGCTCGCGGAGGGGTCCGTCCTCCGCCGCGGCGCGCGCGAACGCCGCGAGCGCGCCCTTCGGATCGCCTCCGCGACGGCGGAGTCGCGCCTCGAGGTAGGCCCAATTCGCGCGTGACGCGGCGTCGCCCGGAGGTGTCGCGCGCGCGACGGCACGGGCCGCCTCGAGCGCCTTGCCCGCGCCGAGGAGCGCGCGCGCGTCGGCGAGTCGTGGATCGTCGAGGACGCGTTCGACCTTGGATGCGTCGAAGGGCGCGAGCGGCGCGGGGGGCGACGGTGACGGGGCCGCGCTCGACGAGGGCGGCGCATCGACGGGCTCGACGGTGGACGCCGGCACCACGGGCCGAGCGCGCGACACGGGGCGCGACGGCGCGACCGCCGTGCACGACGCGACGGCCACGAGCACGACGGCGAGCAGGCCCCTCGACATCCCGCGCATCATGCCACGGAGCGAGCGGACGTCGCCTCCGGAGACGCGACGCCGCTCACCGCGTGAACGACGGGGTGAAGACGCCCGCGGCGCGAGGTGAGCCGAGGACGCACGAAGGTCGCGACGAGCGCGCCGGTCCGAGTCATGATGGGGGCGCTGCGCGTCCTCTTTCGCGCCGCTTCGTCGCCGACGTGCGAAGCACGCCGCCGTCTGCGACGAAAACGTGTAGATCGCCTCTCCGCACGATGAACGATCACCCTCTCCTCCCGGCACGAGCCGCGGCGCGCGACGGCGTCGCGCCCCCCACGTCGTGAAGACGCCTCTCGGGTTCACGTATGCCGGCATCGCCGCCGGCATCAAGGTCAAGCGGCGTGATCTGTCGCTCGTCTTCTCGTCCGTCCCGGCGACGGCCGCTGGCTGTTTCACGCGCTCGCGAACGCGCTCCGCGAGCGTGGATTGGTGCGCGGCGCGCGTCCCTCGCGCCGACGTGCGCGCGATCGTCACGACGAGCGGAAACGCGAACGCCATGTGCGGCCCCGACGCCGCCCGACACAACGAGGAGGTCGCGCGCGCCGTCGCCGCCGTGCTCGACGTCCCCGTCGACGCGGTCCTCACGTGCGCGACGGGCGTCATCGGCGTCCCCTTCCCCGTCGAGCGCGTCGTGTCTTCGGCCCACAAGCTCGTCGACGCACTCGAGGCCGAGCCCGCGCGCGCGGCCGAGGCGATCCTCACGACCGACACGTTCGCGAAGCTCGCGCACCGCGAGCTCTTCCTCGGCGGATCGCGCGTGCGGATCCTCGGCATCGCCAAGGGCTCCGGGATGGTGCACCCGAACATGGCGACGGTGCTCGGCTCGCTCCTCACCGACGCCGCGATCAGCCCCTCGGCGCTCGACGCCGCGCTGCGGGCGGCCGTCGACGACTCGTTCAACATGGTGAGCGTCGACCGAGACACGTCGACGAACGACGCCGTGCTCGCCCTCGCGAACGGCCTCGCCGACAACGCGCCCATCGACGACCTCGGCACGGAGCAAGGCCGGATCTTCGCCGCCGCGCTCGCGGACGTGTGCCGCGACCTGGCGCGCGCCGTGGCCAAGGACGGCGAGGGCGCACGCAAGATGGTGACCGTGCACGTCGGCGGCGCGCGCGACCGTGAGATCGCGCGCGGGCTCGCGCGCGCGGTCGTGGAGTCGAACCTCGTGACGGCGGCGCTGTTCGGCGCCGATCCCCGGCTCGGGCGCGTCCTCGCCGCGCTGGGCGCGCGCGCCACCTCGCTCGGCGAGCCCCTCCAGCCGGCCCGCATCGGCGTGGTGATGCAGGGCGTGCGCGTGTTCGA
This sequence comes from uncultured Polyangiaceae bacterium, assembly GCA_964467935.1. Lineage (GTDB taxonomy): Bacteria > Myxococcota_A > Polyangia > Polyangiales > Polyangiaceae > CAYYKK01. The sequence continues at coordinate 2,858 of CAYYKK010000056.1, read as the reverse complement.
GGCCGGTCGCCCCGTCCCGTTCGAGGCCGACGCGCTGCGCGCTCGCTTGCGTCAAGACGAGGTGCGCGTCGAGATCGTCGTCGGGGACGGCGGCGCGGAGGCCACGGCGTGGGGCTGCGACCTCTCGTACGACTACGTCCGCATCAACGCCGACTACGCCGCGGTCCTCGTCGATTCGCCCGGCGGGCCGGTCCATCGCGACGCGCGCCTCGACACGAAGACGCCCGAGCTCAAGACGGAGGTGCTCGTCTCGGCGCTCCGCTACATCGAACGTTTCAGCGGGACGCGCGCGGTCGTCTGCTACGGGCCCGCGACGCTCGCGCGACGCGACCTCGCGCTGCGCCTCGCCGAGGACGTGCGACTCCTCTCGGCGGTCGGCCTCCGAGCGATCCTCGTGCAAGCGGGCGAGCCGAGCGAGCTCGTCGTGAGCTCCCTCGCCCGCGCGGGCGTGCGCGCGGTCGGGCTCTCGGGCTCGGACGGCAACCTCCTGCGGATGCGCCCCGTCGGGTTCGACGAGGACACGCCGAGCGTCGTGGTCGATCCCGACGTGGTCGAGACGCTGCTCGCCAAGGCCTACATCCCCGTCGTGATGCCCTCGCTCACCGAGCTCGACGCCCAGCGCGACGCGCCGTCGAGGGGGGGCTCGGTGCGTGGGCTGCCGGTGGACGCCGACGCGGTCGCCGCCGAGATCGCCGTGGCCTGCGCCGCGCGCAAGCTCATCTACCTCTGCGAGTCCCCCGGCATCCTCTCCGAGGGCCTGCTCGTGAGCGAGCTCTCGGGCGAGGAGCTCGACCGAAGAGCGCGCGAAGGCTCGATCGAGGTCTCGATGCGCGCGCGCGCCCGCTCGGTCGTGCGCGCCCTCGCTGGCGGCGTCGAGACCGTCCACCTCATCGACGAGCGCGTGCCCCACAACGTGGTCGCCGAGCTCTTCACCGAGAACGGCGTCGGCACGATGGTGCGCTGATGCGCGCGACGCTCGCGCTCACGCTCACGCTCGTCGCGTCGGCCTCGGCGTGCGGGTCGAAGGGCCGCGAGGGCTCGGATCGCGGCGCCACGAGCGCGACGAGCACCACGAGCGCGCCCACCGCGAGCGCGACGGGATCCGCGCGCGCTGCGGGCCCTCTCGAGACCGCTCGGACGGGACCTTTCGTGGAATACGAGATCCGCGACGCCGCCACGGGCGCGCTCATGCCGGGCAAGCTGAGCTTCGTCGGCGTCTCGGGGACGAAGACGCCGGCGTTCTCGAGCTCGGACATCCCGCGCGAAGAGGACCAGGCGATCGCCGCCTATTCGAGGGTGATGTCCCTGCGCGGCGACGGTCGCGTCGCGGTCCCGGCCGGCACCTACGACGTCTACGTGAGTCGAGGGATCGAGTGGTCGCTCGACGTGCATCGCGGGGTCACGGTCGGACCGGAGGACGGGCTCGTCGTCGCCAAGCTCACGCACGAGGTCCCGACGCCGGGCTGGCTCTCCGCCGACTTCCACGTCCACGCGGCGTCGTCGTTCGACTCGCGCGTGCCGATGACCGCCCGCGTCTTCGAGTTCGTCTCCGACGGCGTCGATCTCATCGTCTCGACGGATCACAACGTCGTCGCCGACTACGCGCCGCTCATCCGCGATCTCGGGGCGAGCGACCTGCTCGCGAGCATGCACGGCGACGAGCTGACGACGCGCGACTGGGGACACTTCGGCGCCTTCCCGTTGCCGCTCGACGAGTCGCGCAAGGACGGCGGCGCTCCGACGGTCAAGAACCGCACGCCCAAGCAGATCTTCGGCGACGTCCGCAAGCTGCAGGCCGACGCGATCATCAACGTGAACCACCCGCGCTTCGATCGCGGCATGGGCTACTTCTCGACGGGGATCCTCGACCCGCGCTCGGCGCGCGCCGGGCGCCCCGGCTTCTCGTTCGACTTCGACGCGGTCGAGGTCCTGAACGGCTACCAGGACGGCGATCACCTGCACGTCGATCGCGTGTTGCGCGACTGGTTCTCGCTGCTCTCTCACGGGTATCTGGTGACCGCGACGGGCAACAGCGACACGCACCACCTCGACTACAACCTCGGCGGCTACCCTCGAAACTACGTGCGGGTCGCGCACGACGATCCAGGGCACGCGAGCGGCGACGAGGTCACGCGGGCGGTCCACGATCACCAGGCGTTCTTCACCACGGGCCCGATGATCGATCTCACGATCGAGGGCGCGGGGATCGGCGAGCTCGCGCGCGCGGCCCCGGGGACGATCGCGGTGCACGTGGTCGTCCGCGCGGCCAGCTGGATCGCGACGGATCGCCTCTCGATCTACGTCGGCGGCAAGCTCGTCGTGAACCGCGAGATCGGCGCCAAGCGGGACGTCGTGCGCCTCGACGAGAGCATCCCCGTCCGCATCGAACGCGACACGTTCGTCGTGGCCCGCGTCGACGGCGCCGAGCCGCTACCACCGGTCGTGGGCGATCCGGACGAGCGCTTCGAGGTGCTGCCGCTCGCCGTCACGAACCCGGTGTTCGTCGACGCGAACGGCAACGGCCGCTTCGATCCGCCGAAGGCCCCTTGAGCCGCGTGGGCCCTCGGGGCGCCTCGGGATCGGGAGCGTCGGCTCAGAAGCCCTTCTTCATCACGAGCACCGCGTCGCGATCCACCTCGAACGCCGACTCGGTGATCATCGCCAAGCACGTGTGGTCGCGCACGTTGAGCACGCGGACCTCCGCGTATTGCTCGTCCGGGTAGAGATCCATCGGCCCGTCCGTCTTCACGCGATCGTGCTCGCCGAACCGATCGTCCTCGATGAGCTGGCGGTCGGCCGCCCACTTGCTGGCGTTCGAGAGCCCCTCCACCCATCGATCTCCACGCCGCACGGCGAGG
>CAYYKK010000055.1:0-29339 GCA_964467935.1 uncultured Polyangiaceae bacterium | reverse complement strand
CCCTGTCGATAAGATGGCGTTCCTGGCTGAAATGGTTGTGGACGTTGGCATGCACCGAGGCGAACTTCTGTAACGACTTCATCTGGCGAAATCGCAGCATCGCACGCTCTCGTCGCCGGAAGGGTAACCGGTTCCACTAGACGTTCATTCAACTGCTGTTCTGTGACCACTTTGTTGTCGCCAGAGCCCAACTGCTTTCAAGCCGGTCGCGGTAGTCATCACGCCCAACAAAGTGGGGCGGCTGGCTCTCACCCTGCGTAAGCACCTGCATGAGAGAACACCAAAACTGCGTCAGGCCTATGCCCGGCTGGTGCTCAACGAAGTTAGCGTCGCACCCCCAGAAAATCCGCATCAGCGGCTCGAAAGCCATGCTGGCCAAGACCACCGCAAAGGGCGAAGCCAAAGCCTCGCCCTCAGTTCTCTCTTTTATTCGGGAATGGTGCACCAAGGCGGACGAAGATGAGAACTGGCTGATCATTGTCTGATCAAATTGTGAGATCACTGTTTTGGCAGCTATAATGCGCCACACTTCGCGACATGCTCGCGGCGGATGCCAAGACCTAGCAGCCATGCCGGCAACGCCTGCAACACTGGAACAGCCTGCAGAAGACGGATGATCGCCGGGGCGCGAGGTGCCTTCTCGCGCATGGCAGCGCCGATGACGTTGCGATGGATGGTGCGTTGTATGGCCTGAATCGTCCTGACGGCAAGCATCCGGCGCTTCTGCACGCGATACAGCAGCGGATCGGGATCGGCCCCGCGTGCGAGCGGTGCGGCCAGGATATTCGCCGCGGCGACAGCATCCTGAATCGCAAGGTTGATACCGACACCGCCGACAGGGGACATGGCGTGCGCCGCGTCCCCGATGGCGAGCAGGCCCGGCCGGTGCCAGCGGGTCAAGCGGTCGAGGGAAACGGTCAGAAGCTTCACATCGTCCCAGTCAGCGATGGCACCGATTTGCCCGGCAAGAGGAGGAACCGTCGCCGCGACATCCGCCCGGAAACGTTCCAGGCCAGCAGCCCGTATCCGCTCCGCCGCCCCCTTCTCGATGACGCGCGCGCACTGAAAGTAATCGCCCCGATCGATCGTGACGATCATCTCGCCCCGGTCGATATAACCCTGGATACGATTGTCAGGGGTCGGAGGCTTGGGCACACGAAACCAGAGCACGTCTATCGGCGCACCCAGATCCTTTCGCGGCAGATTGGCAGCCTCACGCAGAACGGAGTTGCGTCCATCGGCGGCGATGACCAGCGCCCCCTCCAGCTTCTCGCCCGTGGCGAGCCGCACGCCTTCGACCCGCTCCGCTCCTTCGATCAACCCGACCACTTCCGTCTCCATGCGCAGGGAGAAAGCGGGGAACTGCCGCGCCTGCTCGGCCACGAAATCGAGGAAGTGCCATTGCGGCATCATGGCGATGAAGCGCGCAGGACCGGGCAGCCGGCTGAAGGCCGCGATCCGATATTCATGGCCCCCGATGACCGCGCCGATGGCCGCCACCTTATCGTGTTCACGGGCAAGTAGCGCGTCAAGAAGGCCCAGTTCGTTGAAGATGTCCAACGTGGAAGGGTGAACGGTGTCGCCTCGAAAATCCCTGAGGAAGTCCCGGTGCTTCTCCAGCACAACGGTCGGCACACCGGCGCGCGCGAGCAGGAGCCCTGCCATCATCCCGGCCGGGCCGCCCCCAACAATGATGACGGGATCGTTGTTGCGAGCGATCATGGCATCACTTTAGGCTTCAAATGCCAAAGCGACAAATGTGCAAGCCCCAGCCGAAGGGGGGTTATCGTACCGGCCCTTCGGGAAGGAGGAAGGACCGGTAACGCTTACTTCAATGACCGAAACGAACCTTGACCGACATGCCATAGGTCCGCGGCTCGCCATAATAGGCCGCCTCGAAGCCCATCGTGCTTGTCAGCGGATAGCCCCCCAGGATGTAGGTCTTGTTTGTCAGGTTGCTGCCGAACAGCGCAAAGTCGACACCGGACCCGGCAATATCCGCCAGTTCCAGCCGTGCGCCGAGCAGACCGTAGCTAGGATAGGTAGTGATGAAACGCGGGTTGGTTTCGTTGGTGTTGACTTTCGTTTGCCAGCTATAGTCCGCGCTTAGGGAGAGTTTACCGATCTCTTCGCCAACAGGCAGATCGATCCGCCCGTTGATACCGAATTTCCAGCGCGGCTGGAACGCGGTCTGCCGTCCCTTCACGGCGGCAGTGCCGGGCACGGTCACATCGCTATGCGCATCGAGATAGGACAGAAAGCCTCCCAGCGTCAGCCAATCAGCGGGCTTGGCAGTGGTTTCGATTTCAAACCCCTTGTTGGTCGCCTTGCCAGCGTTCTGTACCAGTGAGGTGATCGCCACGCCCGGGATTACCACCGGCTGCGAAATCTGGATATCCTTGTACTTGTCGAGGAACAACGAAACGTTAGTGCGCAGCGGAAAACCCACATCCCAATCCGCTTTCATGCCGACCTCGAAACTATCGACATATTCAGGCGCGAACGTTGTGAATTCCGGTGCAGGCGACGGCAGGTTCAAGCCCCCGCCCTTGTAGCCATGGCGATAGGAGCCGAACAGCATGACGCGGTTCGAAGGCTTGTATTGCAGCGTCACGTCATAGGACGGCGCCTTATACTTGCCCTTGGCCGCGAACGGGCACACCATTGGGCCGCTGCCCGGCGGAACCTGCTGGGTGCAAGTCCCGGCGGTGTTGTAGACGCCGATGCTCGCTTCGCGCTTGTCCCAAGTGTAGCGGAACCCGCCGCTGAGCTGGAACTGGTCGCTGAGCGCCAGTTCGGCATGCGCAAAAAGGGCATTGCTTTCGTCCTTGTAGCCCAGCTTGCGCACCGCGATGTTGCCAAACAGGCTCTGGCGCACTTCCTGCGGAAAACCCGGCTTGGTGCTTTCATGATAAACACCGAGGATATAGCTAAGGCCGAGTGTTTCAGCCTTACCTTGAATCTGGAACTCCTCGGTGAATTGATCCTGCCCGATCTGCCACTCGCGACCATCGGGTGTATTCTGGATCATGAAAGTATCGATCGGCGTACCATCGAAATCGCTTGCCTGATCCACCCGATTGCGTCGGAACGAAACGATGTTCTTCAGCGTAATCGCATCGGACAATTCCCAACTGGTCTTGTTGATCACGCCAAAGCCGCGTTGGTGATCGTAAAATCGCACCGGCAGCAAGGTTTTGCGTACGCCCAATTCCTGCTGACGCTCCAGATAGGGTTTCATTGCTGCGCCAAGTGCAGTGTTCGGATCTATCTGCCGGATGGCCGTCGACGCACCGCTCTGATCCTTGGCCCGCCCATCAATGATCGTCAGATTTTCGAAACCGTCCGCCGGGGTGAGGAGGATCGAAGCGCGATAGCCCAAGTAATCTCGTCCATCGAGATGTTGGCCGGTAAGTAGGCTTTCCGTAAAGCCCCTGCGCTTGCCGTAATTGGCGGCAAGGCGCACCGCCAGCACGTCTTCCACCACGGGCAGATTGAGCACTGCCTCGACTTCGCGATAATTGTAGTTGCCGATGGAGCCTTTCACATAGCCGTCCAGATCTTGCGTCGGGCGCTGCGGTTCGAACAGCACCGCGCCGCCGGTGGTGTTGCGGCCGAACAACGTGCCTTGCGGTCCTTTCAGCACCTGCACGTTGCCAAGATCGAAGAACACCCCGGGCCCGCTGACAAGCGCGGGGACTTCGGCAAAATAGGTGGCGACGCTGGTGAAATTGCGTTGACCGAAGCTGAAGATACCCGGCCCCTGCCCACGGACATAGAAGTTAGCATCGTCACGCCGCTGGCCGGAGATGTTCACGCCCGGCAGGGCACGCTGGAGATCATCGGTCGAGCGCACGCCCATCTGTTCCAGCGCCTGCGCCGAAACAGCCGAGATCGACACGGGCACGCTTTGCGAGGTTTCCTCGCGGCGGCGGGCGGTCACCACGATATCGTCGAGGCTGCTAGTGGCGGTCGCGGTGTCCGCCCCTGCACTTTCACCCGACATATCCTGCGCATGCACGGCCGGAGCTGCTGCGAGGGCGAGGCCAAACGCGCTGACGGTGAACAACAAACATGCCTTCATTGAATTGAACTCCTGAAATGCCGGCATGCTTCCAGTTGTCCCGGTCCTATACAGGACACGCGGGCGTGCCCCCGGAAACGGTGCCGAGCGTGACGAAACGAAGTGTAAAGTTGGAACAGCACCCGCCTTTCCGGCGAGCCTGAGCAATCACCAGACGGTATACCCCCCATCGACCAGCAAGGTGTGCCCGGTGACGAATTTCGATTGCGGCGAACAGAACCACAGCACCGCATCGGCAATGTCGCGCGGTTCGCCCAGGTGCCCCATCGGGGTCATTAGTGCGACCTGATCCATGTCCGCCTTGTTTTCCGGTGCGCTGGTCAACCCTGTGCTGGCGATCCCGCCAGGGCAGATCGCGTTCACCCGGATACCGGCGCGAGCATAATCGACAGCCACCGCTTTGGTCAGCCCGATCACCCCCGATTTCGATGCGGAATAGGCAGCAAGGCCCGGCCCGCTGACCACCCCCATGATCGAGGAGATGTTGACGATTGCCCCACCTGTCCCCTGCCGCAGCATCTGCGCGCATTCATGCTTGAGGCAGGCCCACACGCCTTTGAGATTGATCCCGATCGTGCGATCCCAATCGTCTTCTGCCATCTCCGCCACCGGCACCCCGCGCGGGGCGATCCCGGCGTTGTTCAGCGCACAATCGAGGCTGCCGAAATGAGCCACGGTCTTCTCCACCAGAGCCGCGACGTCCGCAGTGTGAGACACGTCCACTGGCATGAAGATCGCCTCTCCGCCTGCCGTGACGATATCATGCGCGGTCTGCTCGCCCGCTGCGGCGACGATATCGGTCACCACCACACGCGCACCAGCCCTGGCCAAATCGAGTGCCGCCTGGCGGCCGATCCCTGTCGATCCGCCGGTGACCAGGGCAACCTTGCCTGCAAATTCGTACATTGTGCGTTTCTCCCTCACTTCAGGGTGACGCGGACCGACTTCAGTCCGCCGGTGAAAGGCGTCGGCCCCGTGATGCCATCGACGATCTTCGCAGATGTGGCGCGACCGATGGTCATCATGTCGTATTCGCTGGTGAAAGTCGGCGGAGAGAAGTGCGTCAGGCGTGCGCTGCCGGCTGCTTCGCCGTTAATGTAGAGCCGCAGATCGCCTTCTTCCCGCGCCTTGGGATCGGCCTGGTATTCGTAGCTCACTTCCACATCGCCCTGCGGCAGAGGCCGGGAGGAAACCACAGTCTGGCGATAGGTCCCACCGCGGTAGCTGTTTTCGAACACCACCCAGCCGTTCTTCACGTAAAGCGCAAAGCCCCCTTGATTACCACCATTGGCAAGAATCACACCCTGCGGCTCCGCCCCCGCGACGGTGATCTCCACCGTCACGCGGTGGGAAAGGCCGAAATCGGGGGCTTGCGCGGCCGGCATTCCGGGAAAACCGGGACCGAATGTGAAATCCTTCCGGCCATCGAGCAGGCGGGGCTGTTCCCCGCCGAAGCCGTTCTTGCCGAACGAATTATTCAACGGATAGATGTTGTTCGCCTTGGCCTGTTCATCGAACAGCGCCTGCATTTCGCGCAGCTTCGCAGGGTAGCGCTTAGCGAGGTCGACCGCTTGGCTGTAGTCCTTGGCAAGATCGTACAGTTCCCAGGTGTCCGATGGGAAATCCTCGCTGCGCTGATAGTTCCACGGAATGGAATGGAGCGCCCCAGCCCACCAGCCATCCTTGTAGATCGCGCGGTTGCCCATCTGCTCGAACACTTGCACGTGGTGCTGCGACGGTGCCTTGGGCTGCGCGAAGCTGTAGGCGAAGCTAATCCCGTCAAACGGAATCTGCTTAACGCCAGCTACGGTATCGGGGGGGGTAATTCCTATGATCTCGTACAGCGTGGGGGCGATGCTGTTCACGTGGGTGAACTGCGAACGAAGACCACCCTTGTCCGCAATCCGGGCTGGCCAACTCACGAAAAACGGGCTGGTCGTGCCCCCCAAATGCGAACCCACTTGCTTGGTCCACTGGAACGGGGAGGAAGTCGCCCAGGCCCAGCCCGCCGAATATTGCGCCGCATGGTGAGGCTGCCCCAGTTCATCGAGGCGTTGGGCGCGTTCTTCGGCCGAAGCTGGACGCCCATCGGCCGCGGAGATGTCGCGCCCATCAGGGCCGCCTTCCGCGCTCGCCCCGTTGTCGCTGGCGACATAGAACACCGCCGTGTTCTCCCCATGTGGCTGTGCGCGGATATGGCGCAGCAAACGATCGACCTGGTGATCGGTATAGGCCAGAAACGCCGCAAACACTTCCATCTGGCGGGCATAGACGCGCCGCTGGTCGGGCGAGAGCGTATCCCAGGCGGGCAACTCGGCCGGGCGTGGGGTCAGTTTCGCATCGGCCGGGATCACGCCCAATTTCTTCTGCCGGGCGAAGGTTTGTTCGCGCAGCTTGTCCCACCCCTGATCGAACTGGCCCTTGAAGCGTTCGACCCATTCGTGCGGAGGCTGGTGCGGCTCGTGCGTCGCACCCGTGGCATAGTAAAGCAGATAGGGCTTGTCCGGCACCAAGGCGTTATGCGTGTCGACCCAGCGGATCGCGTCATCGGTCAAATCTGCGGCGAGATTGTATCCTTCGGCCGCCGTCTTAGGCTGCTCCACCGCAGTGGTGTTACGGTACAGCGCTGGCGCGAAGTGATCCATCGCCCCGGCCATGAAGCCATAGAAATATTCGAAGCCCTGTCCCGTGGGCCAACGATCGAACGGGCCGACCGGGCTGACTTCGAAATAGGGCGTGTTATGCCACTTGCCGAACGCCGCCGTGCTGTAGCCGTTGTCCTTGAGCACCCGGGCGAAAGTCACCGCGTTATCGCGCAATACCCCATCATAGCCTGGGTGCGGGCTGGCGGATTCGGTCACCGTGCCATAGCCAACGCGATGATCGTTGCGCCCCGTCAGCAACGCGGCACGGGTAGGCGAACACAACGCAGTGACATGGAAATTGTTGTAGCGCAGGCCTTCTGCCGCCACGCGATCCATTCCCGGCGTCGGCACTTGCCCGCCGAATGTGGTACCCGCGGCAAACCCCACATCGTCCAGCAGGATGACCACGACATTGGGTGCCCCCTTCGGCGCCACCGCCCCCTTGATCCAGTTTTCCTTAGTGCCAGAAACGGCGATGCGCGCTTCAGCACTGCCAACCTGTTCCATCACCTGCGCGCGCGCCGGCCCTGCCCCGAAGGCCAGGACCACACCGGCAGACGCCATCAATGTAGCGAGCGACTTCATTCTGATCTCCCCCGTTCCCGCCCAAAAGGGGAACGCTACTTCGAATCTTGACCGCCCATTCTTGGTACGGATTAGTTTCGTACCTGTCAATATTGTGATGGATCAGCATCATTTATGGCCGAATAGCGTTGTTCTATAGATGAGAGAACTTTGCGCAGACTAATGTTGGGGCGAGAGTGCCGCTCAACCGCAGGCAACGACGACGGCCATCACGACATGAATTGGACAGCACTCTTCCGCCAATGCTAGGGCAGCAGGGGTGCGAAAAGGGGACTGGTTTGTCGACGGCAGAAGACACGCAACACAAGCGCATTCTCGATGCGGCCGAGCGCCGTTTTCTGGTGGACGGTTTCGAACGATGCAGCGTGGATTCCATCGCCGCAGACGCGCGGGTGAGCAAACGCGAAATCTATCGCGCCTGGCCTGGCAAGGCCGATCTATTCGCGGCCGTGGCCAACCGGACGTTCGAAAGCATCCAGATCATTCCGCGGGAACAGGTCAACACCGCCGACACCGAAGCCATACTGCAGCAGCACGCCGGGCATCTGCTCGACATCTTTTGCTCCGAACGCTCGCGCGGGTTCTTTCGCGCCACCGCCGCAGCAACGCGCCACTTCCCCGACTTGATGGCCGACATTCACCACCGCCGCACCCATGCACTGATCGCCATCCACGCGCTGTTTGACAGCCTCTTTCCAGACAGTGGCGATCCGAGCGAGACCGCGATCCGCTTCGGTAGCATGGCCACCGAGGGCAGCCGCTACTTGCTCGATCCCAGCGCTCCTTCCATGCTGGCACGAGAACAGTATCGCCGCATCGTCGCCCACCTGTTTCTTCATGGCTGGGAGAGAGCGAACACTGTGCTGGATAGACAGGCCATCGCACCCGATTTGCGCATCGACGCCACGCTCGATCTCGAAACTGGATATGCGCCGCAACCGACCATGCGCATGCCAGTCGAACGCTTCGCACTACTCAAGCAAGCACTCCTTCAGGAGTTTCTCACCAGCGGCTATCCACGCGCCAATCTGGGCAAGGCAGCCAGTCTAGTGGGGGTCAGTAATGCGACGATCTATCGCCAGTTCGGCAACAAGGAAGGTACGTTCGAATATCTCGTCGCCGAAGCAATCCATGCCTTGCACACATGCGAACTGACACGCACGACAGAAGAGGCCACCGATCTGCCAAGCGCGGTCACCGCCCTGATGGGCGCACTGCTCGACTACAATCTCCAGCTAGGCACACTCGATCTGCAGCGGCTTTTAGTGGAGGAGGCGACGATCTTCCCCCATCTCGCCCGAGCGTTCTATGCCATACAACTCGCCAACACCAAGGCGGCGCTCACAGCGCTGTGCGACAAGTGGGACGCCCCCCATCCCAACGACATTGTGATCCGTATTTTTCACGTACTCGCCAGCTTCGGTTCGCGCGTCCTGTTTATGTCCGGCACCGAATACCATGCCACCTTCCGCGCCGCGCTAAACGGCGAAATAGCAACCATTTTTTGGAAGGGTTTGCGCCCCGCACGATAACTGGCAGAGTAAGGGCTGTCACGGGATGGCAACTATTTCGCATCTGACAGATTCCGGTTTTTGAGTGCGTTTACTTAGGCCATGAGGTGTTGCAACTCATCCTCGTGCACAGTCACACATAGGGCTTCCTGCACTCCGGCGAAGAGACAAGTCCTCACAGTCTTCGAACGCGAGGGTATTCTTTTTATCGTCCAGGGCTCCACACGGAGGCGTCAGACGGTTGCGAAATGCTCTCCGTTTGAAATAATGCCCCCTACCCGCGCTTGGCATCATACCATGAGCGATTGCCACTCGGCCATGGCAGCCGAGCGGCGATGCTTGAATGTCTGTCTGCCGACGAGGTGGCGTTCCGAGTTGAAATGGTTGTGAAAGGAGGCGTGAACCGAAGCGAACTTCTGCAGCGATTTCATCTGCTGGAATCGCTGCATCGCTCGCTCTCTTCGCCGGAATGGCAGGTGCGAGTTTTCAGCCCGATTGTTGAGATAGCGCTCCATCTCACGGCGCTCGACATTGCCCAGATCCTTCATCGCAGCAGAATAAGAACGCAGTCCGTCGGTGACGATCTTCTCGGTTTGACCATGGCGCTTCAATGCCTTCTTCATGAAGCGCAAAGCCGCAGATTTATCCCGTTTCCTAGTCACGTAGCTTCCGAGAACTTCGCCCTCGTGATCAATGGCACGCCATAAATAAACCATCTCATCGTTCAGTCGGGCGTACATCTCGTCAAGATGCCAGCGCCAGTGCCTATACCCACGCATTCGTTGCACGCGCTGGCGCCGAATGTCGGCTGCGAACAGCGGCCCGAAACGATTCCACCACAGGTGTACGGTTTCATGACAGATATCGATACCGCGTTCGAACAGCAGGTCTTCGACATTGCGCAGCGACAACGGAAACCTCACGTACATCATCACCACGAGGCGGATCACTTCGGGTGATGAGTAAAAATATCGGAATGGATTGGGCGGCTTGCTCATCCGATCACGTTATCGGCGTTGGAAGGGCGGGGCCATCCTTTTGACACCACCGCCCAGTCCGTTATCACCTGCTTGCCGATGTCCTGCTTCGTGCTGACTTCTGGCATGGCGATGCCATCATTTGCACCTACTTTCCCAACAGTACCTACCGGGATGGGAACAGTGGACGAAAACCTCCAGCAGCGCAGTTTCTGGGAGAGGCTACTCCACCATTCCAAATCATCCACTTCCCCATCGAACGCCAGGGCTTCGGTAAGGTTTGGCTCACCGCTGGGCATTCAAAAGACGCACTCGCAAGCCTTTTGAGGGGAGAGCGGCCTTCCCATGGCTGATAAACTAACCCCCGCCAGGCGCAGCGCAAATATGCGGGCGATCCGCAGCACAGGCACAAAGCCCGAGATGCTCGTGCGGCAGCTCGCTCATGCCCTTGGTTACCGTTTCCGTTTGCATCGCAAGGATCTTCCCGGCAAGCCAGATCTCGTCTTCCCTTCCCGCCGCAAGGTGATTTTCGTACACGGCTGTTTCTGGCACCAGCATGCAGAGTGCCGTGAAGGCCGCATGCCCGGTTCTAATCAGGACTACTGGCGGCCGAAACTCGAGCGCAACCAGCAGCGCGATGCAGCGCACATCGAAAACCTCCGGAAAACCGGCTGGGACGTCATGGTAATCTGGGAGTGTCAGACCCGGGACCAAGACCAGCTCAGACACGGCATCGAAGATTTTCTCGATAACTGAGAAAGATAGCCACACAGCCCAATTTATGTGCAGCTACGCCCGCCTTCTTAATGATGACCTGCCCATTAATGGCCCTGCGTATGCTCGGCCGATGCGGGTACCTCGCTGACCGGCGCCTCTTTCGGCCCTTCCGGACCGAACACGCCATCGACGCGGATGTTGGCGACGTGGGGGCCGTTATCGTCCATCGTCACCCAACTGATGTGATCCACCGCGCCCGGCCCCTTGCGAATCCATTCACCGCCGGTCGTCCCCAGGCGAAAATAGTCGCGTCCGTCGACCACATCGTGCTGATAGTAGTGCTCATGCCCCGCAAAGACGGTGTAGCGGCGCTTGGCCAGGGCCGCCTGGATTTGCGGAAACTTATTGTTTTCGTTATGATAAATCCATGCCGGTTTGTGCATCAAGACAACCGTCCAGCGCACATCGGCATGCGCCGCGAGAGTGCGATCCGCCCACTCCGCCTGCTTCTGCGTAATGCTGGCGGGAGTCAGTTCCTCAACCGGAATCTTGAGTTTCTGAATCTGGGCCGAAATCAGTTCGTTGGCATGCCGGGGATTGGTCTCCAGCAGCTTCTGCACTTCTTCGGCCTTGCCCGGTTCGGGAAATATCCTGGGCAGCACATTCAGTGTGGAGGCCGGCGGATCGTCCGTATCGAGGACGAGGAACAGGACATTCTTGTAAACGAAGGAGTAGTACGGATTGCCGAACTGCCTCTGCCAGTTGGCAAGCATGGCCGTATTGCTGAGATCGTGATTGCCCGCGACGCGATAGAACCGGGTATCGAGCTGCGCGATCATCGTTTCGAAGTCCTGCCACTGCCGCTCCAGCACGGCGGGTTCGCTCGCATAGCCTTCGACGAGATCGCCGACGCTGATGACGAATTCGGGCTTCAACAGATTGACTTGCTCGATTGCGCGTTCGAACACACCCGCACGCGCGCCGCCCGTCCGATCCGACATGATGGCGAAACGGAAACTGCCCTGAGGATCGGTTACGGGTTTCGCGGTGAAAGGCTGCACTTCCGCGGGCGCTGAAGCCCCCGTTTCCGCAAGCGCGGGACTGGCGGATGCAAGCGTCAGTGCCCCGGCGAGTGCAACGATTACCGGCAAAGTCTTGCAAATAGGGTGCTGAGCCATTTGAACCTCAATACTTGAAGGACAGGGTGACGCCATATGTCCGCGGTTCGCCGTAGAAGCCCGCCGGCACGCCGACCGCGAAATGATCGATGAGATAAGTCTTGTTGGTCAAGTTTTTGCCGAACACCGCCACCTGCCAGTTGCCGAAGCCCAGCGGAATATCCGACAAGGTGATTCGCCCGTTGAGCAAACCGTAACTGCCGATTTTGTAGTTCGCATCGGTCGCAGCTGTGAATTTGCGGCTTTGATACGAATAATCCGCATAAATGGCGAACCGGCCGATGGGAGTTTCGGGAAACTCGTATTCGGCGCTTGCCGTCAGGCTATGCGGCGGGGCCTGGACAAAGTGGAAATTGCCCGTGATATCCGCACCGGTGCCATCGATAATCTCCTTATAGCGGGCATGGAGATAGGCGTAATTGGCAGTCAAGGTCAGCCCCGGAACCGGGCGGGCGGTGACGTCGAATTCCACCCCCTTGATCCGGGCCTTGCCCGCATTCAGCACATCGGTGACCGAGATGTTGGATGGATCGGTCCGCACGTTGATCTGAATGTCATCGTAATTCGCGATGAAGGCGGCGACGTTGACACGCAGGCGATTGCCGAACCAGCTCGTCTTGGCGCCGATTTCGTACGAGGTCAGCGTTTCGGGATCGAATCCCGCGTTGAAACGGGCAATGGAGCTGGCGCGAACGTTGAAGCCACCGCTCTTATAGCCCCGGCTCAACTTGGCGTAGAGATTCAAGTCCGCATTGGGGCTGTAGCCGACGATGAATTCCGGGCTGACATTGTTGTAGCTGCGATCCCCCGCACCCAGGGCGGAAGCGGTCGATGGGCCGGTCAGCGGAACGCTGACATTAAGCAGCGTTGCCTGGCGCTTGTCATGCGACCAGCGCACCCCGCCTGTCAGATAGAGCCCTTGCGCAAAATCGGGCCGGTATGTGACTTGCCCATACAGCGCATAGGCCGTGTTATCGATTGTGACATACCGATCCGCGCGCGGCGGCCGCGCCGTTGTGCTGGTATCGTAACTCTTGGCGCTTTCATCGAAATAATAGGCCCCCAGAACATACTGCACCTGATCGCCGAACGCCTTGCCGATCAATTGCAGTTCTTCCGAAAACTGCTTCTGCCGGGAATCGAAGTAAGTCGCCACGACTGGAAACGGCCCGAACGCGCCTGTGAGATAATCCTGATAGGTCTTGTTGGCGAGACGGCGATAACCGGTGATCGACTTGATGGTGAGCGCGTCCGAAACCTGCCAATCAAGCGTCAGGTTGTGGCCTTGCGCAACCACATCGTTGCGCTGCAGGTTGTTGACGAAAGGCGATCCCGCCTTGGGCCGGGGCGCCGTATCGGGATAGAGCGGCACCTGAGCGATATAGGCTGGAGTATCGCCTATTTCGGACCGGTCATAGGTATAGCGGACATCGAAGTTTGCCATCGGCTGCCAATGCACGGCGGCCCGATAGGCATTGCGGCGTTCATCGCCGAAGCGGCTCACACCCGTCCCCAGGTTTTGCACGAAACCGTTCTTTTCGGACCGGAGATAACCCAGTTCTATCGCCAGATTGTCGCCGACCGGGATATTCACCTTGCTGAGCGAGCGGAATTGCCCCCGATTGCCCACCGTCACATCCTGCCGGGCGGAAAAGCGCCCCAGTTCCGGCGCTTTGGTAATGAAGTTGATGGCGCCGCCCGTGGCGTTCCGGCCATAGAGCGAGCCCTGCGGCCCCCGGAGCACCTCGATGCGTTCGAGATCGGCCACTTCCCCGGCCAGCCCCTGGCTGCGCGCGACATATACCCCATCGAGATAGACCGCCACGCTCGGGTCCTGGGTGATCTGGTCGTCGTTGTTCCCAACGCCGCGAATGAAGATCCGGGCCGTGATCGCGCTGTTGGGGTGCGGGGTGATCTGAAGACTCGGCACTTCCGATCGCAGGTCGGTGATGTCTTTGATGCCTTTGTTGATGAGATCCGCCGATGTCAGCGCACTGATCGACAGCGGCGTTTTCTGAAGCGGTTCTGCCCGCTTCTGCGCGGTGACGATGATTTCACCCAGCCCGCTTGCCGGGGTGGCATCGTCCGCGGCGCCGGTCTGCGCCATCGCAGGCAGGGGTGCGGCCATAGCGGCGGCCAGCAACAAACCCTTGGTACGCTTCCCTCGCAAAAGGGGATTTTGCCAATCGATCATTCCCACTCTCCCTTCATGGTCATACGTATGTACCGAAGCACATTGTCGCAATGACTCATATTATTTGCAGAAATATTACGTATGATGTGGATTGTCGTCAACACCCTCATATGTAACAATGCGAATGTACCAGTTTTGCCGAAACACTCAAACTGGGTTAACCAAGACGGCGCTGGCGAATTGCCAGCCATTTCAAAGACACCAAACCCATGGGAATGAATGGAAAGCACTGACCGGATTCTCGATGCGGCAATCGCACGTTTCGCGATGGGCGGAATGCGTGCCGTCAGCATCCGCGAAGTGGCCCGCATCGCGGATGTGGACCCTTCTGCTATCCAGTATCGCTTTGGAACCAAGGCCAATCTCTGGAAAGCGGCGCTTGAGCGGGCTATCGCGTGCGATCTGGAACGAATTCACGCGTTCGGCGCCATGCTCGCCTCGCTGAATGCCGGTCAGGCGTTGACGGCGGACGAAGGGATCGTTCTGCTGCGGCACTATATCGGCGAATCGATTGATGCCTGGCGCGATGTCACGATCACATGGCATAGCCTGCTGATCGAAGGTTTGCGGCAGCGCAGCCCCTCCCCTATCATGATCGGCTGGGCCGTAGATAGAACGGCAGCATGGGCTTCCATTGCCCGGCAGATGGGATTCCGCTCCGAACCTGCTGGCCGGACGCTGCTGCTGGCCCTTTCCACTATCGAGATTTTCCTGTTCGGCATTCTCGGAACGGTCGAACGCAAGCTTTATTGCGAGGATTTCATTCGCTTCGTGTTCCTGCGGCTGCGAGGATCGCAACTGCCGCCGGAAACTGGTGACTGGTTCTCCAACTGGTGCGCGAAACGGACCGATGCCCGGTTCGAACCGGGACAACCGGGCGAGGATGGGAATGGTCCCGTACAGGCGTTGAGCGATGCCGTAGCTCGCTTGCTGCTGGTGCATGGAGCGGAAGGCGTAACCCACCGGGCGATTGCCAGCGAAGCTTCACTATCGCTGGCTGCGACGACGCGCCATTTCACGAGCCTGCAAGACCTCTTGCGCGCCGGTTATGACCGCATCGGCGTCAACATGCTGCGCCATCTCGAAGCGCCCGAACGGATGCCTCGCTTCGCGGCACCGCAAGATATGGCCGGGGCTGTAGCCTCGGCCTGGTTATCCGATGACGCCATGCAAGGACGGGCGCTGACCGGTCTGCTCGACGTCCACATCGCGGCTGCGCGGGATGAGACGCTGCTGCCGGCGGCAGCGGCCATCATCGCCAAGCTCACCGTTCTGGCGACCCGCTATTTTACCGATGACAACACGCTTGGGGTGCGCACGCCGTTCGAAGCGCATGTTCATTATGCGCTATCCCAGGTGTCGATCCTGTTTGCCGCTCTGCAAGGAACTAAACCGGCCTCTCTCGCCCAGCGGGCTAGCGAGGATATCGACCGGTTCAGCCGCCAGTTGTTCTCCCCCGCCGAAGAGAAAGAAATACAATGAGATTGCTTGAAAATCGGGTTGCCATCGTGACGGGTGGCGGCAGCGGCATTGGCCAGGCCGCAGCCGTGGCTTTCGCACGGCAGGGCGCGCGCGTGGCGGTGGCCGACTGCAATAGAGAAGCGGCGGACCGGGTCGCGGCGGACCTGAAGGCTGCGGGGGGAGAAGCGATGGCAATCGCTTGCGACGTCACCGATGCAGCGGCCACGAATACCGCAATCGAACAGGTCATCGGCGAATGGGGCCGTCTCGATTGCGCTTTCAACAGCGCGGGCATCGCTTTGGAAGACACCACCACGCCCTGGGGCGAGCGTGCGATCTACGACAAGGTCGTTGCCGTCAATCAGCATGGCGTGCTCAACTGCATGACAGCCGAACTCCGGCATATGGAAGCGGCGGGCAGCGGAGCGATAGTCAACGCCGCATCGATTGCCGGCGCGGCGGGCACAATCACTGCGGCCTATTGCGCGAGCAAGCACGCCGTGGTCGGGCTGACACGCTCCGCAGCTCTGCAATACGCCGCCAAAGGTATCCGCATAAATGCCGTGTGCCCCGGCGCCATCGCCACGCCCCTGGTCGCGGAAACGATGAAGGACCCGGAAGCGGCGCGCATCATTTCTTCCATGCACCCCATGAATCGGCTGGGAGAAGCGCACGAGGTGGCCGACGCGGTCGTGTTCCTCTGCTCCGACTGGGCGAGTTTCATCACGGGCCATGCGCTGGCCGTCGATGGAGGATATCTCGCCCGGTAGTGGCACCGACCATCCGGTCTTTATCCCGTCGCGCGATATCTCTAGGGTTTTGGAATGCAGAGATTTCTGGCAATGCGAATAGCAAGTGGGCCGGTTACGATGCTGTTGCTTTCGGCCTGAGTAGCCGGCAATTTCCGATCGGTACGCGATACGCCGGTGAGGATCGGGGCAGTGCGCGACGCGACCTATGTGCGCTTACGGCGCACCCATGCCACACCGCGAGCGCGATGATGTCCGGAAACTGTGAGCGGCCACTTCATCACTGGAATATCTCATCCAGCGGAACGCGACATTCATCGTGTTCTCGCTCATGGAGCGATGGGTGGTGTGGAAGGCCGGGAAAGCGGTCGTAGAGATGCTTGGCTGAGACGATTCCGTCGGTTTTGCCACTCAGCTAAGGCAGTTGAGCGGCGGGCCTTGTCAGTCTCTCTGTCAACGCAATGGCGTTCTGAAGCGAAATGGTTGTGGACGTTGGCATGGACCGAGGCAAACTTCGGTAACGCCCTCATCCGTCGAAACCGCGGCATCGCCCGCTCTTGTCGCCGGAAGGGCAAATGGCTGTTCTCCACCCGGTTGTTCGCATAGCGCCCCACCTCCTGCTTCTGCTCGCAGCCGAGGTCCTTCATCGCAGCCTTGTAAGAGCGAAGCCCATCGGTGGTGATGGTCTCCACTGACCCGTGGCGCTTGAGCGTCCTCTTCATGAAACGCAAGGCTACGGCTTTGTCGCGGGTCTTCGTGATGTAACTCTCCAGGACCTCACCCTCGTGATCGACCGCGCGCCAGAGGTACACCATCTCGCCGTTCAGTTTGACGTGCATCTCGTCGAGATGCCATTTCCAGTGCCGAAAGCCCCGCATCCGGCTAACCCGCTGTCGGCGAATATCGGCAGCGAACAGCGGACCGAACCTGTTCCACCACAGCCGCACGGTTTCATGGCACAGGTCGATCCCACGCTCGAAGAGCAAATCCTCAACGTTGCGCAGCGATAGCGGAAACCGGACATAGAGCATCACCACCATCCGGATGACTTCTGGTGAGGAGTGGAAGTATCGGAACGGATTGGCTGGCTTGCGAGGACGGGGCATCGCCCCGCCCTACGCATCACCCCTCATTCAAGCAATCGGTGCAATCCTTCTGACAGCACCGTCGCGCGACTTCACTCTGGTTCCGTGGTGCTCGGTGCTCGAACGGTACATCGGCAAACAAGTCTCGGGCATCATGCGTGATGGCGGGATCAACTGGACGCTGGGACGCCGACGCAGCGGACCGAGCATCTCATAGCGAACGCTTTATCGTCTGATCAGCCCAAAACCCGAAGACGATGCCAATGACCGTCCAGAGAAGGAACTGTGTCGCCATAGATGCCACCCGAAAATTCCACAGCAACGTCGCGGGAAAATCGGCTGGAACCTCATTGATGGTTGGCAGCAATGCCTGCCCGATCCCGACGATCAACACATAAGACCCAATGCAAAGCAGGGTCGCATCGATACCGCTTTGCCTTCGGGTGAACACAGTGCGTAGTTTCCCGGCGATGATCGCACCACCCAACGACAAAAGGATCATCGCGAAATAAGCCGCCGTGCGCAAACCAACGGTCTCATGGTTGCCAACGGCTGGCGGGGTCTGCGGATATTTGATGCCCGGCACGATCACGACGAGAAGAAACGCCAAGCCAGCCAGGATCAGCGTGAAACTGCGCGGTCCGATCCGGCCGAATCGGCCATAGCCATAAGCAAAGACAAGTGAAAAAATGCCGCCAACGGCCGCACCATAAAGGGCCAGCGCCGTCAACAGGCCTGCCCCTTTCTGGGTGGCCCGGCTCACGAGCTCTTCCTCTTCGTGCCCGGAGGAACCGCTCACATGATGCGCCGCGTGCGAGGCCTCATATCCGATCGCGAGATCGATTTGCGGCTCGGCAAGGGCTCGCGCGAACAGCGTGGCGAGGAGGGCTGCGAGGATGCCAGCGAGCATCCCGCGCCACAGCAGGTTCTTGGTCATGAAATCCCCTCAGTGGCAGGGAAAGCCGAGGAGATGGCGTCCGTCATGGACGAACTCGTGGACATACATGCCGTCGAACAGTGCCAGGGCGCCCTGCTCGGTGCTGACGAAATAGAGGAAGATCAGCGCGATCAGCATACCGAACACTGCCCAGGGCGCGATATCTTCGAGAGGAATAGTCGCTCCGCCGCGAACGGGGATGAAGCTGTCGTCGAATAATGCGGCAGTCGATGCCATGATATTTACTCCTGCAAGGGATTTTCGCGTCCCTAGAGTTGCTGACTCCAGATCGAAGGTCTGACTCTCGACGCGCGGAAGATGCATCGATAACAGTGGCGCGACCGTGCCGGATTCTCACCGGCTTCTTCGTTCTGGCGTTTCCAATACCTTAGGGTGTGCAGGACTGCGGCGTCAACGCTCTTGGGAGGCAAAGCTGGCAACGACACTTTTTCTGCTCTGCGCTGGACCGACCAGGTCCAGCCGCATCGGTGCTTTTGCGAGTCCTGATGAGGGGCTCGACGAACCGGGCCTCCGCGCGGCGCGGGTCTGTTCACTGCCATCGCGTTTTGAGGCCGCGCTCCTTAGCAGCCCATGGCGATCTGCACGGGAAACGGCCGAGGCGATCGGCGCACCCATTGAAATCAATCCGGCGCTTGCCGACCTCGATCCCGGCCCCTGGAGCGGACGCGCCTTCGCCGATATCGCGGCGGCGGAAGCGGGAGCGCTATCCCGCTGGATTGCCGATCCGGTCGGTGGCGCCCCCGGCGGCGAGGCGATGCACGCGGGCCTCGCTCGCATCGCGCCTCTCATCGATGCGATCTCGGCAACGGAAGCCTCGGCCTGCTGGGTCACGCATCCCATGATGATCCGGGCCGCCCTTTCGCATATGCTGGGCTTTCCGCTCGCGACGACCCTGGCGATCGACCTCGCACCGCTTTCGAGCGCGCTCCTCTCGTTCAACGGCAAATGGCGCCTTCAATCGCTTGGTGCCAACTGAAGGCTTGCGGATCGCATCCGCTGCGAGTATCGGCGCGAACGCCCGGTTCCGCTTCCAGCGTGCCGGGCAATGATCGCGCCGGTGCCTCGAAAGAGGCTTAAAACGGGAACGCGGTGCGGGCGGCTCAGGCCGTCCTAATCCGAGGCTGTCCCTGCAACTGTAAGCGGCGAGCGCGATGCACATGCGCGGCAGGGCATAACGTCCTATGTCGCAGCCACTGGGCCGGACGCTAATTCATGCGAGGCCTGGGAAGGCCGTGCATCAAGCGATGACCCGTGAGCCAGGAGACCTGCCGGCGTCTGGTCGCTCTTGCTTTGGTCCAGGGGATGGTCGAGGCACGGTAATTCTCCGTCTGAGCGACGAACAAGCGGCGGGGGCCGCGCGATGTTCGGGTCGGCCGCCATCCTGTCGAGGCGCCCGGTGGACCCGTATGTCGACCGTTCGCACGGGAGGCCCCTGCGTCATGCTCAAAGGCGCTCAGGGGAATAAGAATGCTATCTTCACGAATATCGCACGCGGCTCTGGCCGCGTCTCTATGCCTTGTCTGGAGTTCCCAGGCATTTGCCAAAGAGGCCGATCCGAACGACACGATCGTCGTCACGGGCAAGAGCCTCGAAGAAACCTTGCCGCAGGAGCTCGCCCGTTACGGCCACGACGTCGAGATCGTCGAAGCCAAGCAGATCAAGGACAGCGGCGCCGTCGATCTTGCCACCGCGCTACAGAATGTTCCCGGTCTCTATATCCGCAACCAGTCCGGTCCGTTCAGCTATGTCGATCTCAGCCTGCAAGGCGCTCGCTCGCAGGACGTGCTGTGGGCCTGGGACGGTATTCGCCTCAACAACCGCCTCTACGGCACGACGCTGCCCACCGACACCCTTCCCGCCAGCATGATCGAGCGGATCGAGGTTCTCAAAGGTGGCGAGAGCCTCTTCTACGGAACCCAGGCCGCGGCGGGCGTGATCAATGTGGTCACGCGCGAGTTCACCGATGACTTCAATGGCCAACTCAACGCGAGCGTGGACAGCTTCGGCGGCATGACGATCGATGGTTTCGCGCGCGGTGCGATCGGCAATCACCGCTTTGTCGCTTATGCCACGCACAACCAGTCGGACGGTTACCGCCCCTATAGCCGGATGGAGCCCAGCGCCACGGACCGAAAGCGTGGCTATGACCTGTGGTCGGTCGGTCTCAAATATCAGTTCGAGATCACGCCGGACCTCAAGCTCAACGCATTCTGGCAGCACACCGAAGCGAAGATCGACAATCTCACGCCCACGCTCATCAATGCGAGCCGCAATGACCGGAACGAGGAGATCGCCAGTCTCCGTCTCGATTATACACCCAGCGACGCGGTGCAATTCTACCTGAAGGGCTATTTCCACGACTGGAAGACGGCCTATTTCCAGATTCGCAATCCTGTTCCCGCAGGTCCGCCCGTCACCATCTACCCGCCGGGTACCTTCTGGGGTTATCAGGATTATGGCGGCACGGCGGTGGTGAAACTGCACCTGCATCGCTACCTGGAATATCTTGTCGGCTATGACTTCCAGCAGTTCAACGGGCGTGACGACGTTCTCCTGATCGCGCCGACCGACGAGCAGGTCCATGCCGGGATTTTCCAGGTTCGTACGACCGATGAGCTGTCCGGCAAGGGCAGGATAACGGCCGGACTGCGCTATAATGAAACCCGAGGGGCGAAGAAGACGATCTGGAATATCTCGGGCCGCTATGATTTCAGCGACGCGCTATTCGTCGAGGCCAATGGCGGCACGTCCTTCGTGCTGCCCGATGCGTCCTCGCTCTACGGAAACGACCCCTGCTGCGAGATCGGCAATCCCAATCTCAAGCCGGAGGAGAGTCTCAACATCAATGCGTCGCTTGGCGGCGTTCTTCCCTTGGGTCGAGGCCGGGTCAATTGGAAGGCGACCTATTTCAACCGCCGGATAACCAACCTGATCGACACGACTTATGACGATGCGGCCTTTCCGAACGGCACCTACATCAACGTGCCGGACAAGGTAAAGTCGCAAGGCGTCGACCTCGAACTGAGCGCGAGTCTGGAAGGGGGTTGGAGGCTGGCCGCCAACTATACTTGGGCGCGTATCCGCAACGAAGGTAGCGATCATCAACGGGATCGCGCGCCCGAACAATATGCCCGTGGCACGATCGCTTGGGAGCCTGAGAACCTGCCTTTCGGCGCCAATCTCGCGGTCAACTGGACAGGTAATACTTATGTGACCCTGCCTGCGTTCGGCAGGCTGAACTATGGCAACCATGCCGTCGTCGACATTGGCGTCCACATCTATCCGGGCGCGGGGCGCAAGCACCGGTTCGGCGTCAATGTCGAGAATCTTTTCGACAAGGACTATTCCAGCGTCGGCTATCGGCAGACGGTGAGCGACGCTGGTCGCCTCGACGGGACGTTTAGTCCGTTTCTCTATTACTATCGCGGCGCCCCTCGGACGCTACGGGTGACTTACGGCATCAGTTTCTGACGATGCTGAAGGCGGTCCTCTTCCTCCATCGCTGGCTCGGCATCGTCGTCGGGCTACTCATGACGATCTGGTGTCTTTCCGGCTTCGTCATGATGTATGTGGATTATCCCCGCCTTCTACCGGGCGAGCAGGTGCAAGGACTTGTGTCCTTGCACCTGCCTCCGCCCGGAAATTACGCCGCGATCGATCTCGACCCCGCGACGCCGCTTAGCGCCGCGCGGGTCGAAATGATGGCTGGGCGTCCGGTTCTGCGGGTCACGCCCGCTATGGACCCTGGCCGTCCAATCGCCCAGATGCGCATGATTCCTGCCGCGTTCGACCTATCCAACGGGCACGCCCTGCAAACGCTGCCCGAGAGCGATCTGCACAAGGTTGTGGAGGACTTCGGACGCCGTCGCGGTGTCGATGGTCCGGTGCGCGATCTCGCTGTGACGGCGATCGACCAATGGACGGTCCAGACCTATCTCCGCAACGCGCCGCTCTATCGCGCGGATTATGGCGACGACGCCGGCACGCAGGTCTATATCTCCGGTCTGTCCGGCGAGGTGGTTCAGGAGACGACCCGCTTCGAACGCTTCTGGGGCTGGCTCGGCGCGGTGCCGCACTGGCTCTATCCGACCATCCTGCGTCAGGACAGCGCCTTGTGGAGCCAGGTTGTGATCTGGACTTCGCTAGTCGGCTGCTTCCTGACAGCCACGGGCCTATGGGCCGGCATTGCCCGCCTGCGCCGTCGCCGGGACGGCTCGATCGGCTCGTCTTTTCAGGGCATATGGTGGTGGCACCATGTCTCCGGCCTCTTCTTCGGCGTCCTCACGTTGACCTGGGTTGCGAGCGGCCTGTTCTCGATGAACCCATGGGGCTTCCTCGACAGCATGGCCGGCTTCTCCGAGCGGCAGCAGCTTGGCGGCGAAATGCGCTGGAGAACCGTGCGCGACGCGCTCGCCGTGATCCCGGTGCGGGATAAACGGGATGTGGTGCGGATCGAGACGGCGCCGCTCGGTGGGCGCCTGTATCTCGTGGCGACCGACCATCAGGGAAAGACCGTCCGCTTGTCTGGTGACAATGGTCATGCGGTGCCCCTGGATGCTCGGGAACTTCATGCGGCCATTACCAGATCGATGCCGCTCGCGAAGCTTGGCTGGCAGACCGAAGAGGATGCCTATTATTACAGCCACAAGTTTCCGGCTCCCTTGCCGGTATGGCGGGCCGATCTGGCCGACCCGGAACGGACGGTCCTGTATATCGATCCCGTCGCCGGCCAACTCGTCCGTGCGTTCGATCGCAACGGACGCAACTTCCGATGGCTTCAGGACGGCCTTCACAGCCTCGATTTCCCGATTTTGCGAAAGCGACCGATCTGGGATTTGGTGGTGCTTCCGCTGCTGGCCATGGTGACGCTCGTCTGCGGCACGGGAACATGGATGGCATGGACCAAGATCAAGCGCGATATCCGCCGCGTCCGTCGCAAGCGGGCCATGTGTCGTGCGCGCGGTCGCGCACCAGGCTGAGACTGGACGATGGGACATGGCCTTTCCGAATTGGAGCGAATTCAAAGCGCCGTCCGCCTTATTCGCACGGACGAAGCGTTCGAGATTCATGTGCCGCTGGACCAGATGCTTCCGCTGGGACTGCATGCCCATTCGGGAGAGCGCGACAGCTTGCTCCGCCGCCTGGCTAAGCAAGCGGCCGGGACGATGGCGCGCAACGGTCAGCACTGCATTTTCACGCTGAACCAGCGTCACGAGGCCGACAAGCTTCTTGAGCGGCTGCATTCCGAGCTTGAGCGTATCGCCCGGAAGCCGATCAGTCAGCGTCATGTCGAGCGCCTTCTTGAGATTAGCGCAAACGAACGGTTGCGCTGGAGCAAGGACGGTCGTTTGCGTCGATCGGGAACCGCGCAAATTCTGCGCGGGGCAAAGATCATGCTTTACACTTATCCGCCCAGCGAGGTGGAGCGACTGCTGTCAACGCCGGAAATCATTACCGCCTGGCGCGAGGCCGACCGTTACAATCTCTGATTGGCTTCCTCAGGCAATCGCACTATGAGGCCCACGAGTCTGGCGCACTGCGCGGGGCTCGTGATCGCGCTGGTGTCCGAAAGGACTTAAAACGGGAACGCGGTGCGGATGGCGTGAAGCCATCCAAATCCGGGGCTGTCCCTGCAACTGTAAGCGGTGAGCAAGGTATACATCGTCGGCCATCGAACCCGATGGCGGACAGTCACTGGATCGGACGCAAAATCATGCGAGATCCGGGAAGGCCGTAAACCGAGCGACGACCCGCGAGCCAGGAGACCTGCCAGCGCACCGGTCGCTCTTGCCGTGGTCCAGGGGATGGCCAAGGCACGGTCTCTTTCCGTCTGAGCGACGTTGTGTGCGGCCGGGGCCGCGCGGCTTTGCGTCCGTGGGCGAGCGCCCGGTCACGGCGCAGGTCGGCTATCGCTCGCAAACCGGCTTCGGTCGGCTGCTCGCGCTGGCACGCCCCGCCGGAGTTGCTCAGGCGCATAAGGGGCTACCCCATGAACAAGACCATTGCCGTTTCGCTTCTCGCCCTGAGTTGGGCGGGAACCGCTCATGCCGAAACTGATTCTGCCGAGGGTACGCAGAAAGTCACCGACACCATCGTCGTCACCGCCGCGCGCGGCACCACCGACATCTCCACCGCGACGCTTGGTTCGTCGGCGACTGTCATTCAACCGGTCGATCTACAGAACCGTCAGACGATCATCGTTTCCGATGTGTTGCGCGACGTACCGGGCATCTCGGTCAACCGCACCGGCCCTGTCGGTGGGTTGACACAGGTTCGCATCCGCGGCGCCGAAGGCAACCACACGCTGGTGCTGATCGACGGGATCGAAGCGGCTGATCCCTACCAAGGCGAATATGACTTTGCGACGCTGACGTCCGATCCGGGCGCGCGGATCGAAATCCTGCGCGGCGAACAGAGCGCCCTCTATGGTTCCGACGCCATCGGCGGCGTCATCAACTACATCACGGCCAGCGGCCGCGAGATGCCGGGTATCGCCGCGCGGCTCGAAGGCGGTTCGTTCGGGACAATCGACGGCGCGGTGCGCGCCGGCGGCGTGGCCGGCGATCTCGATTATACCGTTGGCGGTTCCTATTCAGGCATTCGCGGCTTTGTCGTGGCGCCCGGCGGCTCACGCGACATCGGCTCGAAGATCGGCACGCTGAACGGTAAGCTCGGCTATCAGATCGGCGATCTCAAGCTGCGCGCCGTCGCCCGCTATAACCATACCGATGCCGATCTCAACACTCAGGATTATGCTGTCACCGGCAATGCGATCGACGCAGGTGGCAGCTACACCAACAGCGCCTTCTATGGCCTGATCGGGGCCACCTATGCGGCGCTGGATGGCCGCTGGACCACTGACCTCAGCGCCCAGATGAACAATTCGCGCCGCCGCTATTTCGACGATAACGGGGTCGAGACGAGCGGCGACACGGGGCGCCGCCGCAAGGTGTCGCTCGTCTCCACCCTCAAGCTCGGCACCGACAATGTGACGCACGCGATTACCGGCGCGATCGACTATGAGCATGAGGAATATCAAGGGACGGCGAGCTACATCACGGGTCCGAACCCGTTCACCAACACCGACAATTGGGGCTTCGTCGGCCAGTATCAGCTAACCGTCGGCAACAGACTCGGCTTGGGCGCGGCCGTGCGCCATGACAAGAACGAGCGTTTCCGCGATAATACGACTTGGCACGTCCAGGCGAGCTACCGCTTCGATTTCGGGACGCGGCTGCACGCGGCGGCCGGCACGGGAGTCAAGGCACCGAACTTCTTCGAGCTGTTCGGCTACTCGCCGACCAGCGGGTTCGTCGGCAATCCGAACCTGAAGCCCGAGAAATCGACCGGCTGGGAAGTCGGCGTCGAGCAGTCCTTCCTCGGCGGAAACGGCCGTGTCGACGTAACCTATTTCAACGCCAAACTGCGCGACAAGATCGTCACTGCCTACTACCCGGTCTACACCGTAATCAATGCCCCCGGCCGATCGCCACATGAAGGCATCGAGGTTTCGGCGAATTTCGTGCTGCCCGCGGGGTTCCGCTTCGACGGTTCTTATACTTACCTCAACGCACATGATGAGGCGGACATCCGGCTCATCCGCCGTCCGAAGAACATCGGCAGCGCCAATCTCGCATGGCGTTCGAAGGATGATCGCTTCGGCGCGAATGTCACGGTGCGTTACAACGGCAAAGGGCTGGATACCAACTTCGCTACTTACGCTACGGAAACGCTCAAGGCCTACACGTTGGTTAACATCGGCGCCGATTTCGAGATTATTCCCGGTGTCTCGATCTATGGCCGCGTCGAAAATCTCTTCAATGAGGACTATCGCGAGAACGTCGGTTTCCTGACTGCCGGACGCGCGGCCTATGGTGGCGTGAAGGTCAAGATCTGATGCGGACGATCGGCCTTCTAGCCGGTCTGCTGGCCATCCTGTCCCCGGCTTCGGCCGGGGACAAAGTGCATGTGTCAGCCCTATCGCACAAACCGATGCGCGTCATGTCCATGAACCAATGCGTCGATCAGCTTGTCTTGGCACTATTGCCGCCGGACAGGATCGCGTCCGTCACCTGGCTCGCGCGTGATCCGGACGGATCGCTCATGTATCGGGAAGCGGCACGCGTCAGCGTCAATCATGGTCTTGCAGAAGAGGTCGTGCGGCAACGCCCCGATCTCGTCGTCGCGGGAACCTATACCACGCCCGCGACGCGCGGATTGCTCAAGCGTCTGGGTTATCCGATTATCGAGGTCGATAACGCGGAGAGCTTCGCCGATATCCGCAAGATCACCCGTCAGGTCGCACACGCCGTAGGCGAAGAGGCCCGCGGCGAGGCGCTCATCGCGCGCATGGACCGGCAACTGGCCGAACTCGCGCGCGATCCCGGTCCGCCGCTCAGAGTCGCGGCTTGGGACGGCGCAGGCTTCAACGCCAACGAGGGAACGCTTTACAACGCCGTGCTGGAAGCAGCCGGCGCGGTAAACGTCGCCAACCGCCCACCCGCGAGCACCTACGGCCGGCCCGATGTCGAGGTACTGCTGGCGACCGCGCCGACCCTTCTCGTCAAGGGAGCGGGAATCGGACGCAAACCCGGTCTCCGCGATAATGTCGAGCGCCATCCCCTTGTCCGGCGCTATTGGGACGGCGAGCGAACGCTGACGATCCGCCAGGCCTATTATCTGTGCGGAACCCCGCTGGTGGCGGACGCCATCGTCCATTTGCGCGGCGAGCTGCGCGCGGCTGCCCAGCGCATCCGCACACCCCTGCCCTTTTCTCCGGTGAAAACGCTGTGAACCGCTGGCTCGTCCCGACACTGTTCCTTGTCCTGATCGGAGCATCGCTGATCTCAATCCTCGCGGGAGCCGTATGGCTGCAGCCTGGCGAAGCTTTCGGATCGGCCTTCTCCGGGGCCGACGATCTGCCGGGATTGATCGTTCGCGAGATTCGGCTGCCACGGCTCATCCTGGCGATGGCTATCGGTGCGAGCCTCGGGCTCTCGGGCGCGGTGCTGCAGGGCCTGCTGCGCAACCCTTTGGCGGAACCCGGCCTGATCGGCGTGTCATCGGGCGCCTCGCTCGGTGCGGTGATCGCGATCTATTTCGGCTTTGCCGCAAGCTTCGTTCTGGCGACGCCGCTATTCGCGCTCACGGGCGCCTTTCTCACCGCTGGCATCGCGCTCATCCTCGCGCGCAGCGGCGGAAGGCTGGCGCTGATCCTTACCGGCTGGGCAATGAGCAGCATCGCGATTGGTCGCGTTATGCTCGCGTTTAACCTGGCTCCGAATCCCTATGCCGCTTATGAAATCATGACCTGGCTGATGGGCTCGTTGGCGGATCGCAGCTGGGATCATGTCCAGCTTGCCTTGCCGTTCATCCTTCCCGGCCTCGGGCTTCTGCTACTCACAGGACGCGCCCTTGACGCACTGGCGCTAGGGGAAATGCAAGCGGAAAGCCTGGGTGTTCCCCTCGCCCGCACCCGTCTCTTCGCACTACTCGGAACGGCCCTTTCCGTGGGCGTCGGAACGGCGGTGTCAGGTTCGATCGGATTCGTCGGCCTGATGGCCCCCCATGTCGTGCGCCCACTGGTCGACCACCAACCTGGCCGGGTTCTCGTGCCTGCGATGCTGGCCGGGGCCATTCTGGTCACTCTGGCCGATGTCGCGACCCGCACCATCGTTCCAGGCGGTGCGCCACTCAATGTCGGCGTTTTTACCAGCCTGATCGGCACGCCCTTCTTCCTCTGGCTCGTCCTGCATGTGCGGAGGCGCACGGCATGAGCGCGCTCAGGATGCAGGGCGTGACCGTGAAACGGTCCGAACGGACGGTGCTCGACGCCGTATCGGTCACATTCGCCACCGGACGCCTTACGGCTGTCATCGGCCCCAACGGCGCGGGCAAGAGCACGCTGCTCAACGTCGCGGCCGGGATCATGGCTCCCGAGGGCGGCGATGTCCGGCTGGGCGACAGTCCCATGGCGAGCCTCAACCGCCGCGAGCTTGCGCGGCGCCGCGCCTATCTGCCGCAGCGCGCCGGTGTCGAGTGGCCGATCACGGTGGAGCGGGTCGTTGCCCTGGGCCTGACCCCGGCGCTGCCATCCTTCGGCAGCGTGCCTTCCGCTCTACTCCCGGCTGTCGAGGAGGCGATGGCCGCGTGCGACATCCTGGCCTTGCGCGACCGGCCCGCCACCAGTCTCTCCGGCGGCGAACTGGCGCGCGTCATGCTCGCGCGCGCAATCGTAGGCGATCCGGAACTGCTCATCGTCGATGAACCCACGGCCGGCCTCGACCCGCGCCACGCGATCGACGCGATGCACCGGCTGCACATGCGCGCCGGGGCAGGCCGGACGGTGGTCATGGCCGTGCACGATCTCGACCTCGCGCTCAACCATGCGGACGATCTCGTCGCCATCCGGGACGGCAAGCTGCTTGCAGCCGGACCCATCGAGACGGTTGCGACCGAAGCGCTGCTGACCGCTCTCTATGACGTTCCCGTCCGCCTCGTCCACGACAGCGACGGGTTCGCCGTGCGCTTTCTCGATTTGCCGGAGCTTCCATGACAATCGCAACCTTCGACCTTATCGCCGATCTCGCTTCGGACCCGGAACAGGGGTGGAGCATCGGCAGCTTCGGCGCGATCGGCGAGTTCGTACGCGACGCGGATGAGCCGGCGACCATCCGGCGCGAAGCGGCCCGCATCGAAATCATCACCCCGCGCGGGGCGATGCGCGTCGCGCCCACACAGGCGCTGACGCCCGTCGCCTGGGACAGCCTGTCGTCGGATGGGGAAAGCTGGGGGCATCACCTGGCCTTCTGCTGCCCTCGCCTACAAACCGCCGCGCGTGTCATCCGCGATCTTGGGCCGGACAAGGATGCTTTGCGGGCGGAGGATCGCGCCGGCCGACTGTTCGATCTCGGCGTGGGCAGCGGCATCGTCACCATGGCGTTGCGCACCGGCGATGCCGGGCTGATCGCAGCCCTCGAGGCGCATGAGGGCGAACCGGTCCTGTCCGTCCCCGCGATCATGGCCGAGGTGCTGCGCGCCCAGCCCCATCGCGTGCTTCTGTCCCCCGCCGGCCGGATCGAAGTGTTCCAGCCTATCCCGCCTGCCAATGGCAAGTCTCCCACCGGCCCGCACACCCATCTCCTGGCGAAGCTCGTCCCCAAGGCCCGGCCACACTCGTCCAACGTCCCCATCCC
>CAYYKK010000054.1:0-29540 GCA_964467935.1 uncultured Polyangiaceae bacterium | reverse complement strand
GAGCCACCCTGACGACCTCGGGGATCTCGAGCTGGAGGCGCCGCCCCGATGGCTGAGTCACGGGTCGAGCGCGCCGCCCGCGCCATCGTCGAGGCCGAGGCGCTCCTCGTGACCGCCGGCGCGGGGATGGGGGTCGACTCGGGGCTGCCCGATTTCCGAGGCGACGAGGGATTCTGGCGCGCCTATCCGCCGTTCGCGAAGCTCGGCCTCTCGTTCGCGGACCTCGCCAACCCCCGGTGGTTCTCTACGGACCCGCACCTCGCGTGGGGCTTCTACGGGCACCGGTTGTCGCTCTACCGAGCCACGAGGCCGCACGCAGGCTTCGAGGTGCTCCGCCGCTGGGCGCAGCGGACGGCTCGCGGCGCGTGGGTGTTCACGAGCAACGTGGACGGCGCGTTCCAGCGCGCGGGGTTCGATCCGGCGCGAGTCGCCGAGTGCCACGGAGCGATCGATTACGTCCAATGCACGCGGCGCTGCGGCCTCGGGATCGTCCGAGCCGACCCGTGGTCGGTCGCCGTGGACGAGGCGACGTTCCGTGCGGCGGACCCGCTCCCCACTTGCCCACGGTGTGGCGCGCTCCTTCGACCCAACATCCTCATGTTCGGAGACGGCGCATGGGACGCGGGTCGCAGCGACGCGGCGGAGGAAGCGTTCGCTCGTTGGCTCGCGGATCTGCGCGCCGACGGGGCGCGCCTCGTGATCGTCGAGTGCGGCGCAGGCACGGCGATCCCCACCGTGCGGAAGTTGGGCGAAGGCCTCGCGACGCGCGCGGGCGCGACGCTCGTCCGCATCAACGTCCGCGAGGCAGACGTACCCTCCGGGCAGATCGGGATCTCGGGCGGCGCCCGCGCGGTCCTCGAGGCGATCGATGCGTGCGTGAGCCGCTGAGCGCGACGTCGGGGACGAGCGCGCGCCGAGCGAGGCCCGCGCGACGATCGTGAAAGTCGCGCGCCGTTCCTCGCGGGGGCCCCCGGGAACGGGGAAAGTGAGGAGCGCACCTCGAGATCGGCCGCGACGTGCCGTTCGGTATCGTAGTGGAACGCCCGAACATCGATTCGGCTGGAGACCGGGGACCGGGCTCCGGCGTGCGAGAGAGCCTCCGAGCAGAGCGCGAGAGCCTCACCGAGGAGGCGTACGCCGCGCTGAGCCGCAGGGCGCCGCTCCTCGGCCATCGCGCGACCCTGGCTCCCGGCCGCGGCCCCGATCGCGCCGTCCTCGCGTCGCTCGAAGGCGGGCGCGCGCGGAGCTACCTCGTCGTGCCCGAGAGCGGGCTCCGGATCGGGCGGAGCCCGGACGCGGACTTTCGACTCGACGAAGAGGGCGCGCGCCCCTACTGCGCCAGCATCCAGTTCGAAGGGCGCGCCGGGTTCGTCCTCTACGATCTCGATCCCGACAACGGCACCACGGTCGACGGGATGCGCATCACGCGTTGGGTCCTCCAGGACGGCGACGTGCTCTCCTTCGGGATGCGCAGCATCCTCCGCTTCTCGCTCATCGACGGAGAGCAAGAGCGCGCGCTGCGGCTCCTCTGCGGCGCGCCCCTCTCGCTCGGCCCAGCTCGACCGATCGCGCTCCGCCGAAGAGCCGGCTGACCCTCACTCGGCGGCGTCGGCGCGCTCACCGACCGAGGGCGCTCGGTCGAGCCCGACGAGCTCCTCCCCCCTCGGTGGCTCGAGCGCGAAGAGCGCGTCGCCCTCCCCCTTCGCGCTCTTCGGCGGGCGACCGCGGCGCCGCGGAGGCCTCGCCTCGACGGCGGCGTCGCTCGGGACGAGCGGTCGGCCGAGATCGCGCAGGCGCGCCGTGAGCGTCTCGTTGCCCTCGGCGAAGACCCGCGCATAGGCGAGCGCACGATCCGTGGCAGCGTCGAGCGCGGCGCCCTTCGCGCGGACGACGTCGCGCGCCGCGGAGAGCGCTGCCTCGAGCGCCTCGACCTCGCGCTGCGCCGCGGAGAGCGCGTCGCGCGACGCCACGAGCAGGGCGAGATCGACGTCGGGGAAGCGAACGTCGCGGAGCGCCTCTTCGTACAGCGACAGGACGCGGCTCGCGAGTGTAGAGACCGGATTGTATTTGTTTTCTGATTGCAACAAGGCTCACCTCGATGACTGAACGAGTGAGCAGTATCTACCTCGCCAGCGCCACGGATCAAGCGGAAAGAGGCCAGGAGGCGATCGGGCGTCGAAATGCCGAAGCGGCGCCGAGCCGTGAGGCCGGGCGCCGCTCCGTCCGCGAAGCGCGGAGTCGTGCGAGTCGCGTCGCGAGCTCAGGGAGCCGCGAAGTGACAGGTCATCTGCGTCTCGCCCGCGCTGGCGTAGCACTGCATCGTCGGGCAATCCGAGGCCTGCGTGCAGGTCTTGAGGCAGCTGCCGGCGATGCCTGCGGGCACCTTCGTGAAGGGCGTCGTCAGCGTCGTCGGGATGTCCGCGTCGCAGTACGTGCCCGTCGGGCAGGTGTTGTTCGCGTCGCCGTACTTGCAGAACTGCACGCACATGCCGACGGTCGCGCTGGTCGCCTTGCCGCAGTTGCACGCGGTGTCGGTCGAGCCGGTGCACGAGTCACCGACGTTCTTCGTCGGCACGGTGACGAGCGACGCGGCCTTGCAGAGGCCGTCGTAGACGTCGCACTTCTCGCCCGAAGCGGTGCAGTCGGCGTCCTTGAGACAGCCGCCGAAGCAGTAGCCCACGCCGAACGGCGCGTTGTTCATGTCCTTGCCGAAGCCGTACGCGTTGCACGCGTCGGTGCCGGGGCAGTTGCCGGTGTACTTCGCGCCGGTGCTGTCGAACTGGCAGAACGGCAGGCAGACGCCCTGGCCCGGCGTGCCGGTGTCGAGGCAGATGCCGGCGTTGTTGTCGCAGCCCATGACGCTCGTGCCCGCGCCCGGATCGCACACCGAGGTCTGCACGCAGATCGAGGTGGGGAAGAAGGTCGACGCCGGCTGGCCCATCTGGCCGTAGAGGGGGGTCTTCGTGCACTTCGCCGTGCCCGCGCCCGTGACGTCGCAGTCGGCGTCGGTCGCGCACTGCTTGCCGGAGGTGCCGTCCTCCATCGCACCGCCCGCGCCGCCCGTGCCCGTGCCCACGGAGGTCGAGGTGACGCCCTTCGAGGTCGAGCTCGTCTTCGACGAGGTCGACGTGCTGCCGGTGCCGCCGGAGCCGCCGGTGCCGTTGGAAGAGTTGCCGCAAGCGACTGCCGCGGAGGAGAGGACCAGAGCCACAACGAGTTCGAACTTCACGAGACGACCTCCGAAAAGGGTGGATGCGCGAACGGCGTGGCCTACCCCCGGCGCTCGACGACGGACCGCATAACCGGGTCGGGAGGGCGGATCCAGTCAAATGGGGTCAAGGATCCGCCGGCCCGACTGGGCGCAGGGCGGTGTTCGCGTGCGGCGCTCAGCCCTTCTTCGCGGTGCGGCGCCGCGTCGCCGCCGCGGCGCAGGCGCCGAGCACCGCGAGGCCGAAGCCCGCTCCCGAGGCGTCGTCGCCCGAGGCCGCGACCGCGCAGCCGTGCCCCGCCGACTGCGCGCCGTCGGTGGTCTCGCTCTGGCTGCCGTCCGTGCCGTCGCTCGCGGGCGGATCGGCCGGCATGCAGCTGTCGGTCGGATCGGTCGGGCAAGCGTCGGCGGCGTTGGGCGCGCCGTCGCCATCGACGTCGTCGTCGCAGGCGTCGCCGATCCCGTCGTCGTCCTGGTCGGCCTGATCCGGGTTCGGCACCGAGACGCAGTTGTCGAGATCGTCGGTGACGCCGTCGCCGTCCGTGTCGTCCTCGCACGCGTCGCCCTTGCCATCGCCGTTCTGATCCGCCTGATCGGGGTTCGCGACGAGCGGGCAGTTGTCCGTCGCGTTGGGGACGCCGTCACCATCGGCGTCGTCGTCGCAGGCGTCGCCCTTGCCGTCGTGATCGGTGTCCTCTTGATCCGGATTCGCGACGAGCGGGCAGTTGTCCATCGTGTCGGGGAAGCCGTCGCCGTCGTCGTCGGTCTGGCACGCGTCGCCCTTGCCGTCGCCGTTGGTGTCGGTCTGGCTCGGGTTCTTCACGTTCGGGCAGTTGTCGGACGCGTTCGGGACGCCGTCGCCGTCGATGTCCGGATCGCAGGCGTCGCCCTTGCCATCGTGATCGGTGTCGACCTGGCTGTGGTTCTTCACGCTCGGGCAGTTGTCCGTCGTGTTCGGGATGCCGTCGCCGTCGAGATCGGCGTCGCACGCGTCGCCCTTGCCGTCGTGGTCGGTGTCGAGCTGGCTCGCGTTCTTCACCTTCGGGCAGTTGTCGGCTGCGTCGAGGACCCCGTCGTTGTCGTCGTCGGGATCGCACGCATCGCCCTTGCCATCGTGATCGGTGTCGAGCTGGTTCGCGTTCTTGACCGTCGGGCAGTTGTCCTTCGAGTCCGGGACGCCGTCGCCGTCCTTGTCGCTGGTGCCGACGAACGCGAGCAGATCGGTGTGGGTGCCGTAGAACTTGTCGGCGTCGACGCTACCCGTGATGCCGTTCACGTGGAGGCTCGAGGTGTGCTGCCACATCTTGAGGCTCGTCTTCGGGTAGCTCGAAGGCAGGCTCGGGCAGCTCGAGTAGTTCGCGATGTCGAACGGGTAGGTCTTCAGGGACGAGGGCGAGCCGAGGCCGGTCAAGGTGTAGTAGCCGGCGTAGATGAGCGGCTTGCGGCCGGTCTGCGCCTGGACCTCGGCGAGCCATCCGGTGACGTCGGCGACGGACGGAAGGACGCTGTGGTAGAGCGACGACGTCTCGACGTCGAGCATGGGGGGCAGGTCGCCGCCCTTGATCGACGAGTGCGCGAGGAACCACTGCGCCTGCTTCTTCCCGGAGACGCCCGTCTGCGAGCTCGGCGCGAGGAAGTGATACGAGCCGACGATCAGGCCCGCGCTGCGGGCGTGGGTCACGTCGCCCGCGTAGTACGAGCTCGCGTAGCCGTTGTTCTCCGTCGCCTTCACGATGACGAACTTCTGCGTCTGCGCGACCTTCGTCCAGTTGATGCTGGCGCCACCAGGATGCTGATACGACGCGATATCGATTCCGGGCACGGTGCTGGTCGGACAGATGCTCGTCAGCGCGTCGGTCGACTCGCCGACGTCCTCGAGGGGTTGGTCGGTCGGGGTGGCGGGATCGACGGCGCACGCGCCGAGGGCGGTCGAGGCGAGGACCAGCGCGATGCGGCTCTTGGTGGTCATGCCAGCGGGGAGAGCAAGAGCGGCGCCAACGCCGATCGACCCCATTTTCCCCGAGCGAACGCGCCCGAAGGGGGCCGCGTGGTCACCCGGCCCCCAGCGCGAGCGCGCGGTCGTGGTCAGCGCACCCCCAGCTCAGAGGCAGCCGCGCTTGAACTTCTTGAGCCCACCCTCGTAGTAGAAGGGCGGCTTGCAGCGGGCGCCGTGCGGTGGACGGACCGCCTTCGCGCTCGACGAAGACGGGGAAGCGGAGGGCGCATCGTCGACGTCTTCGGCCGCGGACGCGCTCGCGCTCGGAGGCGGCTCGAGCGGCGCGCTCGCGCTCACGGCGGTGACGAGCCCGGGGAGGGGCGTGGGCGACGAGGTGGCGACGCGGGGCAGCGAGAGGCGCTCGACGGGCGATGGTCGCCGCGCGCCGACGGCGGCGGCGCCCACCACCAGCGTGAGCGCGCCGGACGCGACGGCGACGACCACGAACAGCCGGCGGGCGCTCGACGAGGTCGGCAGCTCCGCGCGAGGGGCGTCGGCGGGTCCCTGATCCGGATCGTCCGCCGGGCCGCTCGGCGCGAGAGGATCCGCTCGCTCCACCGCTTCGGGATGGGACGGGGAGCTCGGCGGGGCGCCTCGCGACGGCTCGGAGGCGGGGGCCGGCGCGACGGGCTGCGACGGCTCGGACGTCCGCGACGACGAAGGCGAGGACCACGGCGCGCCCTCCGCCGCGGGGACCACGACCGGCGCGCGCACGATCGGCTTCGTCTCCTCGATCGCAGGCGGAGGCTCCTCCTCGTCGCGCGGCAACGGCCTGACGAGGAACGGCGCGCGCCGCGAGAGCGCCGTCACGCCTCGCTCGTCGTTGGCGTCGCGCGCTCCCCGGTCGTCGGGCTCGGACGCGCGCGACGGCGCCGTCTCGGGAGCCGCCTCGCACGCCGCCACGCGATCGCGCCGCGCGCGGAGCGTATCGCTCGCGATGGACTCGACCCAGCGGCTCACGGCGCGGGGCGAGGCCGGCGTCACGGCGGCCTCGAGCGCCTCGGCCATCTCGAGCGCGGTCGCGAAGCGCTCGTCGGGCGCGCGCGCGAGCCCCCTCGCGACGACGGCGTCGAGCGCGGCAGAGACGTCCTTGCGGCGCGACGAGACGAGCGGCCGCGGCGTGCTCGCGAGGATCTTCTCGAACACCTCGGGTGACGTCTCGGCGACGAAGAGCCGCTCGCCGGCGAGGCTCTCCCAGAGCACCACGGCGGCCGCGTACACGTCGACCCGCCTGTCGAGTCGCTCGACGCGGATCTGCTCGGGCGCCATGTAGGCCGCCTTGCCCTTCAGGACGCCGCGCCGCGTCTCCTCTCCGCCCGCGGCCTTCGCGATGCCGAAGTCGACCACGCGCGCGAGGCCGTCCACGCCGACGAGGATGTTCTGCGGCGAGACGTCTCGATGGACGATGCCGAGCGGCTCGCCGGTCTCGCTCTTCGCCTCGTGGGCCGCGTGCAAGCCGTGCAGCGCTTGGCTCATGATGGCGACGGCGACGTCCACTGGCGCGCGCTCTGCGCCGGCCGACCCCACCTCGAGGAGCCGCGCGAGCGACTCGCCCTCGACGTAGTCCATGACCAGGAACAGCTCGCCGTCCTCGGAGACCACGTCGGTCGCGGACACGACGTTCGGATGGCGGACGCGCGTCGTCAGGCGGGCCTCGGCGAGGAACATCCGCACGAACTCCTGGTCGCGCGCGAACCGCGGCAACATGCGCTTGATCGCGACGACGCGACGAAAAGCGGCGGGGCCCATCATGCGACCGAGGTGCACCGTCGCCATGCCGCCGGCGGCGATCCGATCGAACAGGGCGTAGCGGCCGATCACGCGCTCGGGGCCGGCCCGGCCGTTTCCCATGGGGGCAGCCTAGCAAGTTCACTCCTGACTTTCTCGTTCACGCTCTGTAGCTTTCGTGGGCATGCGCCCGGGCCGAGCCCTCTCCGTCGCCGCGTCGCTCCTCGTCCTGACGACGGTCTCCGAGGTTCGGGCCGACGCCCGCTGTGAGGCCGATCACCTCCATGCCCAGCAGGATCGGGACGGCGGCGCGCTCCTCCGCGCGCGTGAGGAGCTCTTGCGATGCTCGGCCGCGGCCTGTCCATCGCTCGTCCAGGCGGACTGCGAGGCGTGGCTCGAGGCGGTGACGAAGGACCTGCCGACGATCGTCCCGTCCGCGCGGGCCGCCGACGGCGCAGAGCTCTCCGACGTGCGCGTCCTGCTCGACGACGCGCCGTGGCTCGACGCGCTCGACGGCAAGGCGATCGCCGTCGATCCCGGACCGCACGTGCTGCGCTTCAGCTCCAAGAAGCTCGGCGAGGTCGAGGTGTCGATCGTGGCGAAGACGGGGGCGAAGAACGAGATCGTGAGCGCGACCTTCGCCCCCGCGCCGCCGCCGACGGGCCCGAGGCCGAGGACGATCGCGACGTTGACGCTCCTCGGCGCGGGCGGCGCGGCGCTGGTCACGTTCGCGGGGCTCTCCATCGCGGGCGAGGTGCGCTACCACCACCTCAAGACGTCGTGCGCGCCGGCGTGTCCGCACGACGACGTCGGGCGGGTTCGGTCCGAGTTCATCGCGGCCGACGTGTCGCTCGCGCTCGGCTCCGCGCTCGTGGGCGCGGGCGCCATCGTCTACCTGACGACGCCCGCCCCGCGCGCGACCGAGCCGCCCAAGGCCGCGTTCGCCCTGCGACCCGAGCCGCTCGGAGCGTCGGCGGAGGCCGTCTTCACGTGGTGAGGCGAGGCGCTCAGGCCTCCTCGTTCCCCCAGAGGCCGTGCTTCTTCAAGAGCTCGCGGAGGTGGTGACGCTCGATCCCCGCGAGCACCGACGCCCTCGAGAGGTTGCGCCCCACGCGGGTCATGAGCTCCGCGAGGTAGTCGCGCTCGAACTCGTCGACGAGCGTCCGCTTCGCCTCCTTGAAGAGCGGCAGCGCGCCGTCCGAGGTCATCTCGCGGCCGAAGCGCGCGCGCTCCCCGACCAGCATGCGCTCGAACGCGAGGTCGGCCGGGAGGATGGTGCCTCCGCTCGCGAGCATCGCCGCGCGCTCGACGGTGTTGAGCAGCTCGCGCACGTTGCCCGGGTAGCTCTTCTTCGTGAGCTCGGCGAGCGCCTCTTCGCTGATCGCGCGCGCCGCCTCGATCGACGCCGGGATGCGCGCGAGGAAGTGTCGGACGAGGAGCGGGACGTCCTCGGGACGCTCGCCGAGCGCGGGCATCGTCACGCGTGACTGCGCGAGCCGGTAGTAGAGGTCCTCGCGGAACTCCTTCTGGTTCACGCGTGCGCGCAGATCACGCATCGTCGCCGACACGACGCGGGCGTGGATGGGGATCGGCTTCGAGTCCCCGACGCGAGTGACCGTGCGCTGCTCGAGGACGCGGAGGAGCTTCGGCTGGAGCTCGAGCGGCAGCTCGCCGACCTCGTCGATGAAGACGGTCCCCGCGCCGGCGGCCTCGAAGACGCCCGGACGCCGCTCGGTCGCGCCGGTGAACGCGCCGCGCTCGTGGCCGAAGAGCATCGACTCCGCGAGGTCGCGCGGGATGGAGGTGCAATCGAGCACGACGAGCGGTCCTTGCGCGTGCGCGCTCGCGGCGTGGACCGCCCTCGCCACGAGCTCCTTGCCGGTGCCCGTGGGCCCCTCGACCAAGAGCGACAGCTCGGTGCGCGCGAGCCGCGCGAGCAGCGCGAAGAGCTCGCGCATCACCGCGCTCTCGCCGACGAGCTCACCGAAGCTCGACAGCTCCTCCGAGACGGTCTCGAACGGGGCGTCGAGGTCGACGCGCACGATCGACGACCCCACCTCGAGCGACGAGCCCGACGGGATCACCGCTGCGTCGAGGCGCGCCCCCTGGAAGAGGGTGCCGTTGCGGCTGCCGAGATCGCGCACGCGCACGCCGTTGCCGTCGACCGAGAGCTCGACGTGGAAGCTCGACGCGGTGGGGTCGTTGACCCTGAGATCGCACGCGAGGGATCGGCCGAGGATCACCTTGGGTCCGGCGAGCGAGACCTTCTCGCCGGCTTGAGGGCCCGCGAGGATCGACAAGTGCAGGCCGCGCGCGACGCGGACCGGTCCGTACGCCTTCAGCTCGGTGGACGGCTCGCTCGCGGCGCCGCCTTCGCTCGTTCTTCGCTTGTTCAAGGGAGGGGCTCGTTCATCGGGAGACAGAACTCGGTATAGGCGATCGACATCCCGATCCAGTCGACGTTCGCCACCACGCTCGCCTTGTTGGTGCTCGGCGCGCGCGCGACGAGCACGGCGCCGAACGCGGGATCCTTCGCGTGGGCGGTGTCGAGCGGCGGGGTCTGGCCGGCCGGGATCCAGTCGTACTTGAGGGTCTGACAGTGATTGCCGTTGTACGCCCACGCCGACACGGAGGGCTCGTTCGCTTGCGACACGACCTGACCCGCGTAGAGGAGCCGCACCGACGAGTCGAAGACGTCGAGCCCGGCCGTCGACGGCGACTTCCAGCGGCAGATGAGGATGCTGAGGCTCTGGATGGCGGCGTCGTCGGGCAGCAGCGTGTCGAAGCCGAACTTGCTCGCCTCGAGGTTCAGCGTCCGCGCGCCCGCAGCGAGCGTCGCGTGCGCGGGCACCGCGTCCTTCAGCTTGATGGACGTGACGCTCGACCACGCCGTACCGCTGCCGTGCGTGCCGTCGGTCACCTGAGGCAGGAGCACCGGCGTCACGATCGGCATCGGAGGGCACACGCACCGCCCGGTCGCCGCGTCGCACGTGCCGGGGGCGACGCAGCCGCAGTCGAGCGGGCCGCCGCAGCCGTCGTCGAGCACGCCGCACGCCGGCGTCACGTCGGCGCACTTGCGCGGCGTACACGCGCCGCCGCCGGCCCCTCCCGCGCCGCCGCCGCCGCCGGTCGAGCTCGCGGACGAAGCGACGGAGGACGAGGTCGCGGCGCCTCCCTCGGCCTCGAGGCCATCGAGATCGTGGGTGAGCGAGCAGCCCGAGGCGGCCAGCACACCGGCGAACGCCCAGGGCATCGAAGCTCTCGCGCGTGACCCGAACACGATCCCGAAAGTCTACCACGCCTCGGCACGAGCCTTCTCGTGGGGGTCGAGTGACCACGGCCGCAGCGACGCTGGGGGGCGACTGACCAGCGAGGGCGCGACCGAGTGACGACGGCGCCGAGGTTTCGCGCGCGACGATGGCTGGTCCCCGCCTTGCACACGGTCGCGTCGACCATGCCCCGCCCAGAACGAACCGACCTCCTCGCCCCGCGCTCCCGCCCGCTCGCGAGGCTCGCGCGCGTCCTCGCGGCCCTCGCCTCGCTCTCGTCGCTCGCGATCGGCTGCGAGGTCGCGAGCGAGAGCGGCGAGCCGAACGACGAGAACGTCGGCGAGACCTCCGAGCCGCTCTCCTCGCTCAGCTGCGCGATGTCGAGCGCGACGGGCTACAAGTCGGGCACGGCGTTCTCGATCGAGGTCGTCACCGTCGACGGGCACAAGGTCGAGTGGAAGACCGCGAACGCCTACATGAAGATGGCGAAGGCGGCGGCCGCCGCCGGCGTGAGCCTCCACATCGTCAGCGGCTTCCGCACGATGGCCGAGCAGCAGTATTTGTATCACTGTTACACTAGTTGCACATGCAACAGCTGCAACCTCGCCGCGAAACCAGGTTACTCGAACCACCAGAGCGGGCACGCGCTCGACCTCAACACGTCGAGCGCGGGCGTCTACGCATGGCTCAGCGCGCACGGCGCGCAATACGGCTTCAAGCGCACCGTACCCTCCGAGATTTGGCACTGGGAGTGGTGGGGCACCGACCCGGGGACCGGCCCGTGCAACGGGAGCGACAAGGACGGCGACGGCGTCCCGGACTCCAAAGACAACTGCCCGACGGTCAAGAACGCGAACCAGCTCGACACCGATCACGACGGCAAGGGCGACGCGTGCGACACGGACGACGACGGCGACGGCGTCCCCGACACGGCGGACAACTGCCCCAAGACGAAGAACCCGAGCCAGCTCGACACCGACCACGACGGCAAGGGCGACGCGTGCGTCGCCGACGACGA
This sequence comes from uncultured Polyangiaceae bacterium, assembly GCA_964467935.1. Taxonomy (GTDB): domain Bacteria; phylum Myxococcota_A; class Polyangia; order Polyangiales; family Polyangiaceae; genus CAYYKK01. The sequence goes on along the minus strand of CAYYKK010000054.1, from coordinate 18,321 downwards.
CGGCGACGGCTTCGTCGACACGGCGGACGACTGCCCGAAGGTCGCGAACCCCGACCAGCTCGACACGGACGGCGACGGCAAGGGCGACGCGTGCGACGACGACGACGACGGCGACGGCGTCCCCGACGCGACGGACGACTGCCCGCTCGTCCCGAACCCCGATCAGGCCGACGCGAACGGCAACGGCAAGGGAGACGCGTGCGACGACGACCAGGACGCCGACGGCGTCCCCGACGCGGAGGACGACTGCCCGACGGTGCCGAACCCGAGCCAGGTCGACACCGACGAGGACGGCCTCGGCGATGCGTGCGACGACGATCCCGGATCGAACGATCCCAAGTGCGCGCCGGGCGACGCGTCCTGCACCGGGCAAGCGGGCGGCGCGGGCGGCGCGGCCGGGTCGAGCGCGACGCCGAGCGCGAAGAGCGGCGGGTGCGACGTCGGCCGAGGCGTCGACGACGAGCGCGGAGGCGCGCCCGCGACGGCGCTGGTCGCCGCGGCGATCGCGCTCGGCGCCTCCCGCAGGCGAGGACGTGGCGCGCGTCGAACGGCCGGCCGCGGAAGGGCCTGACGCAACGGAAGCAAGGAGCAGGATGCCCTCGGCGTCGGCGCGCGAGCTACGCTGAGCGGCGATGGACCGAGGGGTCGAGTCGACGCGCGCGTCGGCGCGCGAGCCGCGCTGGCTCCTCGAGCTCGCCCTCGCCGCGGCGCCCCTCGCCCTCGTCGGCGTGCTGCCGTGGTCGCGGCTCTCGATGTCGCTCGCGCGGTACCTGCCGCTCCACTCGTTCATGGAGACGTTCGCGGTCGTCGTCGCGATGCTCGTCTTCGCGATCGACTGGAGCACGGGCCGTGAGCGCGACCGCGGCGGCCTGAGCCCCCTCGGCGTCGGCTTCCTCGCGGTGGGCTTGCTCGACTGCGCCCACCTCTTCTCGTTCGCGACGATGCCGGCGTTCGTGACGCCGAGCGGTCCCGAGAAGGCGATCTACTTCTGGATCGCGGCGCGCTTCATCGCCGCCGCGACGATGCTCACGGTGCCGCTGCAGAAGCGGCCGCCGCGCATCCCCCGCGTCCTCGCGTCGGTGATCGCCGTCGGCATCGCCCTCGCGGTCTACGCGGCGGTCCTCTTCGATCCGCGCGCGCTGCCCGCCGTCTACGTGGAGGGCGTCGGCCTCACGAACGTGAAGATAGGCGCCGAGGCGGTCGTCACGCTGCTCTACGCGATCGCGTTCGTGCTGCTCGTGAAGCGGGGCGCGCAGGCGCTGCCCGAGGCGACGGCCCACCTCGGCCGCGCAGCGATGCTGATGATGCTCGGCGAGGTCCCGTTCGCCCTCTATCGATCGATCGCGGACGGCTTCAACTTCACCGGGCACGTCTACAAGGTGCTCGCCTACTTCTTCGTCTACCGCGCGGTCTTCGTCTACACCGTGCGCCGCCCGTACGAGGAGCTCCGCACCTCCCTCGGCGCGCTCCGCGAGAGCGAGGAGCGCTTCCGCCAGCTCTCGGAGAACATCCGCGAGGTCTTCTGGCTGCGCGAGACGGACTCCGGGCGCTTCCTCTTCCTGAGCGCCGGCTTCCGCGCAGTCTTCGGGCGGGCGGCGGACGCGAGCCCGAGCCTCGCGTGGCTCGCGACGCTCGTGCACCCCGAGGATCGCGAGCTCTTCGCGCGGGAGATCGAGAAGCAGAACCACGGCGTGGCGCACACGTTCGAGTACCGCGTCGTCGGCGCGGACGGAGAGGCGCGCTGGCTGCGCGCGACGAGCTTCCCGGTCGCGAAGACCGGATCGGGCCCACGCAAGGTCGCCGGCATCACCGCCGACATCACCGAGGAGAAGAGGACCAACGAGCTCGTCGCGCGCGCGCAGCGCATGGAAGGGCTCGGCCGCTTCGCCGGCGGCGTCGCGCACGACTTCAACAACCTCCTCACCGTCGTGTTCGCGTCGCTCGAGCTGGCCATCGACACCCTCCCGAAGGGACACGAGGCGCGCGCCGATCTCGAGCAGACCCTCGAGGCGGCGACGAGGGCGCGCGAGCTGACCGGGCAGCTGCTCTCCTTCGCGAAGCGGCGGCCGGGCGAGGCGCGCCGCATCGAGCTCGGCGAGCTCGTCGCGGCCTCGAGCGCCATGTGGCGACCGATGCTCGGCGCCGACGTCGAGCTCTCGGTGCTGATCGATCCCGGCGAGCACGGCGTGCGCGTCGATCCGGGCCAGCTCGATCAGGTGCTGTTGAACCTCGTGACGAACGCGAAGGACGCCATGCCGGCGGGCGGGAGGATCGTCGTGTCCGTGGGCCGCCTCGACGAGGCCCCGGAGGGCCTCGACGGCGCGGCGAAGTGGGTGCGCCTGCGCGTCGAAGACAGCGGCACGGGGATGTCGGCCGACGTCGTGAAGCACGCCTTCGAGCCTTTCTACACGACCAAGGGCCCGGGCAAGGGCACGGGGCTCGGGCTCGCGACGTCGTTCGGCATCGTGGCGCAGGCGGGCGGGACGATCGTCGTCGACAGCGAGCTCGGGCGCGGCACGCGGATGGACGTCCTCTTGCCGCTGTCGGAGGGCCCGATCGAGCGCCCCGGCGCGGCCCCCTCCGGGCTCCGCGATCCCCGCGGCACCGAGACCATCCTCCTCGCCGAGGACGAGCCGGCCGTGCGGGACTTCACGGCGCGCGTGCTGCGTCAGAACGGCTACCGCGTGCTCGTCGCGGCGAACGGGCTCGAAGCGCTCGAGATCGCCGAGGGACACGAAGGGCGCATCGATCTGCTCCTCTCGGACGTCGTGATGCCCCTCATGGGCGGCGCCGAGCTCGCGCACCGGCTCTGCGCGGCGCGGAGCGATCTGCGCGTGCTCTTCGTCACGGGCTACGCGGGCGAGGCGCAAGGCTCCTTCGCCCACCCGCTCTTCGCGAAGCCGTACACGGGCAGCGCGCTGCTCGCGCGGATCCGCAAGCACCTCGACGCGCCCCTCGCGCGCGACGGCGAGGGGGCGCTCGCATGAAGGCGCGCTCATGAGCGAAGGCCGGCGGACGCCGCCGGCGGCCCGCTTTCGGAATTGCTTCCGTCCGCGGGCGAGCGCCTCCTAGGGATCGAGGCGACGGTGGCCCTAGCCCGTCACTCAGAAATGAGTTACGTACACCCCGCCATGCAAGCACACCGTTCCTCGCTGATGGGCTCCGTACCTGTCTTCGCGCTGCCGCGGATCGCCGGGATCGCGATCGCCGCCTGCGACAACGCGACGTACGTGAACGAGCACCCGCCGGGGGGCCAGGGCGGCTTCAACCCGAGCGGCGCGTCGACGGGCGCCTACGGCTACGGCGCCGCGTACGGCACGGGCGGCAGCACCGAGCCCCCTCCGCCGATGTGCGACGACTCGCTCAAGCGGTGCGCGCACGCGTTCTCGTACACGTCCCAAGGCGAGACGTCGGTCGAGCTGCGCGGCGACTTCGCGCCCGACGGCTGGGTCAACGGCGTCCCGCTCACGCTCTCGGGCAACACGTGGAGCGCGAACATCGACGTGCCGTGGAACAAGCCCGTCCAATACAAGCTCCTCTTGAACGGCACGACGTGGGTCGCCGACCCGCAGAACCCGAACACCGTGCCCGACGGGTTCGGCGGGATGAACAGCGTGCTCTCGGCGATCACGTGCCCCGGCATGTTCACGTGCGCCCCGCCGCTGCTCGGCGACTTCGATTGGCGCGACGCCGTCCTCTACTTCGTGTTCGTCGATCGCTTCGTCGACGGGAACCCCGCGAACGACGGCTCGCCGACGCCGGGCGTGCAGCAGCCCGCCGACTACCGCGGCGGCGACTGGGCCGGCCTCAAGCAGAAGATCGACGCCGGCTACTTCACCGATCTCGGCGTCAACGCGCTCTGGGTGACGGTCCCGGTCGACAACACCGAGGCCTCGGGCGCCGGCAGCGACGGACACCAATACAGCGCCTATCACGGCTATTGGCCGAAGAACCTCGATCAACCCGAGGAGCACTTCGGCTCGATGGCGGATCTGAAGGCCGTCGTCGACAGCGCGCACGCGAAGAAGATCAAGGTCGTCCTCGACTACGCGATGAACCACGTGCACATCTCGTCGCCCGTCTACGCGCAGCACCAGGACTGGTTCTGGCCGCTCGACTTCAACGGCAAGCACTGCGTGTGCGGGGGCGATTGCGCGTGGGACGGGCCGGACGCGAAGCGCTGCTGGTTCACCGAGTACCTGCCGGACTTCAACTTCACCGTGCCTGCCGCGCAGGACTACTCGGTCTCCAACGTGATGTGGTGGATCAACCAGACCGGCGCCGACGGTCTCCGCCTCGACGCGGTGAAGCACATCGAAGACTCGTGGCTGCTCGATCTCCGCCACCGCATCACGACGCAGCTCGAGCCGACGACGATGCAGCACTTCTACATGGTCGGTGAGACGTTCACCGGCGATCAGGGGCTCATCGCCTCCTACGTCGATCCGACGACGAAGCTCGACGGGCAGTTCGACTTCCCGTTCCGCGCGCAGATCATCCAGTCGATGCTGATCCGCTCGGCGCCGATGAGCTCGCTCGACGGCTTCGTCCAGAACAACATCGGGCTCTACGGCAGCGGCATCATGAGCACGTTCATCGGCAACCACGACGTGCCGCGCGTCATCCACTTCGCCGAGGACGCGCCGCTCTGGGGCGACCCGTGGGCGGACGGCAAGGACCGCGCGTGGTCGAACCAGCCCGGGCTCCCCGGCGGGACGAGCGCGTTCGAGCGCGTCGCCAACGCGTACACGCTGCTCTACACCGTGCCGGGGATCCCGCTCATCTATTACGGTGACGAGGTCGCGATGCCGGGCGCAGGCGACCCCGACAACCGCCGCGTGATGCAATGGTCGGGTTACTCGGCCGGCCAGCAGCTCGTCTACGATCGCTTGAAGAAGCTCGGCGCCATCCGCGCCGCGCACGTGGCCCTGCGTCGCGGCGCGCGCACGCAGCTCGGCGCGACCAACGACACGATGGCGTTCAAGATGACATCCGGCACCGACACGGTGTACGTGGTATTGAACCGCGGCGACGGCGCGGCCTCCGTGGGCGGGCTGCCGTCGGGGAGCTTCACCGACGCGCTCACGGGCAGCGCGGTGTCGGGGCCCACGGTGCAAGTCCCCGCGCGCGGCGCGCTCATCCTCACGCAATGAACACCGCAGGACATCGAGCCATGGACCTCTCCCCTCCTCGACCGAGACCGCTCGCCGCGATCCTCGTCGTCGCGTGCGCGCTCACGGCGTCGATCGGCTGCGGCGCGAACGACGGCGCGAAGAGCGCAGGGAGCGCGAACGCGGTCACCTCGAGCCGAGCCCTCGCAGAGGCCACTTCGAGCGCCGGGACGCCGAGCGCGCCGGGCTCGAGCGCATCGAACACGACGAGCGACGCGCCGCCGCCCGCGGTCAAGGTGGGCGATCGCGCTCCGGCGTTCACGCTCCAGGGGTCCGACGGCAAGAGCCATTCGCTCGCGGATCACGCGGGCAAGCAAGTGGTCATTCTCGCTTGGTTCCCCAAGGCCTTCACAGGCGGGTGAACCGCCGAGTGCAAGTCGCTCCGGGAGAGCGGCGAAGACCTCCGAGCCTATGACGTCGCGCTCTACGCGGCGAGCGTGGACTCGATCGAACAGGACACGGCGTTCGCGAAGGAGCTCGAGCTCGACTACCCGATCCTGAGCGACGCTTCGAAGAGCGTGGCGAAGGCGTATGGCGTGCTCGCGCCAGGCAAGGAGTACGCGTCGCGCTGGACGTTCATCATCGGCAAGGACGGCAAGGTGCTCGACGTTCTCTCCAACGTGCACCCGTCGACCCACGGCAAGGATCTCGCCGAGAGGCTCGCTTCCCTCGGGGTCGCGCGCAAGGAAGGGGCGAGCGCGGCGGCGTCGGCGAGCGCATCGGCGAGCGCCCCCGAGAAAGCGACGGCCGCGCCCTCGTCGGGAGCGCGGCCGTCGAGCCCGCGGCATTGACGGGTTATTGGGCGAGCGGGGCGGGGTCGGTCGACTCCGCGTCGCGCTTGCCGCCCTTGTGCGCGTCGTCGAACTCGACGCCGGCCTTCACTTCGTCGATCGCCTGATCGGTCAGCACGATCGCCTTCGCGCGATGGCCTCCCTTGTCGGCCGTGGCCTTGTCGAGCTGCGCGCGCGCCGTGCGCAGCGTCTCGAGGGCTTCCTTCATGTGGGGCTGCGGCTCGGCGGAGGCGTCGTTGCCGCCCGTGCCGAGAACGTAAGCGAGGGCGCCAGCGAGGACGAGGGTCGAGGTCTTCCAGATCGTCGGGGACATGGGTTCTCCTTGGTTGGGTCCGCCGGGCCGTGCCGGCGTCCGGGGGGCCTTCGCACCCTGCGTGCCAGAGGACCCGGCCGAGCCTCGCGAGGTAAAATGCGGCGCACGACGGCGTGACGTGCGGCGGCGCGACCGCGGCGGGCTGCGGAGACGGCGCCGCGGTGCGGCGGGCGAGGTGATCGGTCTCGGGGCGCGACCGGTGTAAGACCGAGGCGCTCGGGCCGTTCTCGGGACATGTCGCTCACGACGAACGAGGTCCCCATCGCGAGCCCCTGCGGGGTGGATTGGTCGACGATGACGCGCCGCGAGGCGAACAAGCGCTTCTGCGACGCGTGCAAGAAGCACGTGCACGACCTGTCGAGCATGGACGAGAGCGAGGCGCGCGCGCTCCTCGAGGCGCCCGCGACCGAGGGGCTCTGCGTGCGTTATCTCGCCGACGCGCGCGGACGCGTCACGTTCCGCCCCGACGTACCGAGCGACCGACTCCGCCGCGCGTCGATGCTGGCGGTCGCGATCACCGCGCCGCTCGGCCTCACGGCGTGCATGGGCGCGTACATGCCGCCGCCGCCCGAGCCGCCGCGCGCGACGGCCGCGCCCGTGACGTCGTCCTCGGCGCCGCCGGTCGCCCCTTCGGCCTCGTCGGCGCCCTCGTCCACGCCGCCGCTCTCCGTCGCCGCGCCGCCCCAGAATCACTTGCCCTGACGAGGCGCGGCGAGGAGGATGCGCGCCATGATCCGATCCGCCCTCGCGTGCTCGACGATCGCGGCGCTCGCCGTCGCTTGCTCTTCTACGCCGGAGGCCCGGCCGATCGATCCCGAGCCGATCGCGTCCAACGTCGACGTCACGCCCGCGCCGAGCGCCTCGGCGCCGGCCATCGCGACGGGCTCGCCGACGGTCGCGACGCCCGCCCCCATCGCGTGCACCCAGATGGCCTGCCTCGACGGCGTCGAGCTCGACGTTCACCCGAAGGTGCCGCGGCCCGGGCACTACGAGATCACCGTCGCGGCGGGCGACAAGAAGGGCTCGTGCAAGATCACGTTCCCCTATCCCCCGTGCGGAACACCCGCCACCGAGTGCCAAGGCACCCTGCCGATCATGGCCGTCGAGTCGGGCTGCGATCTGCCGAAGAAGTCGCAGACGTTCCCCAAGCTGCGGCTCGGCGAGGCGCCCGAGAAGCTCACGATCACCGCGACGCGCGACGGAAAGAACCGAGGCGAAGGGCTCGATCCGGAGATCCTCCCTCGCTACGCGGAGTCGCGACCGAACGGGCCCGCGTGCCCGCCCGTGTGCAAGGCGGGGCAGGTCGTGGCGACGTTCCGAGAGAAGGGCGATCCCGCGAATTGATCGGAGGCGCGAGCGCGCCGGATCGTCGACCGCTCTTCAGAGGACCTCGAGCAGCTCGACCTCGAACACGAGCGTCGCGTTGGGGGGGATCGTCGGTCGGACCCCGGCGGCGCCGTAGCCGAGCTCGCTCGGGATGACGAGCCTGCGCTTGCCACCGACGCGCATTCCTTCGACGCCGCGATCCCAGCCCGCGATCACCTCCCCGACGCCGAGCGTGAACTCGAAGGGCCGACGCAGCGTGCGATCGAACTCGGTGCCGTCGAGGAGGCGGCCGACGTACGCCATGCGGACGCGCTTGCCGCGCTCGGCGACCGCGCCGGTGCCGAGCTCGAGGTCGTCGATCTCGAGCGTCTTCGCGTCGGCGGACGGCGCGGGCGACGCCTCGACCGCGAACGAGGCGGAGGGCGTCGGCGAGGGTCCCGCCGTCGGCGCGTCGATCGTCGGAGCGGCCGCCGGCGTGGGCGCCTGCGGGGTCGCGCACGCGGCGGACGCGAGCGCCGAGGCCGCCGCGATCGAGAGCCCGAGGCGCGAGCGCGTCAATTGAGGCAGCCGCAGGTCGAGCCGCTCACGAACTTGTAGCCGTGCGCGCCGTTCTTGCTGCAGCAGTTCTGGCACTCCTCGCTGCTGCCCTTCTGGTCCTTGCACTCGGCCGTCGCCTTGGGGTTGTCGCTGCACGCCGCCGCGCACATCCCGAGCGTGAGAGCCACGAAAGTCCACGCCATCGCCTTCTTCATCGCGCCGCCTCCCGCCTCGCATCCTCACCGAACGGAGGGAGGCGAGTAAAGCCACTTTCGCCGCGCGGCGCGCGATCGAACGATCGGCGATGTGCCGCGACCCGACGAGCCTTGCTACGCTGCTTCTCCGAAGTGAGCGATCGAGCGCACGGCCGCAGGGCGACGAAGGCTCTCGGGCCCGCGATCCGGCGGATCGTGGCGGGCGCTGCGCTCGCGTTCGCGGCCGTGACGACGCTCGGCACGGGGTGCGGCGCGTCCGTGCCGCTCCGCGACTGCTTCGGTCGCGTCTGGGTGCCGGCGTCGGAGAAGGACGTCGTCGTCGTCGGCGACTTCACGGGCTGGACCGAGGCGATCACGCCCGAGCCCTTCGACGAGCAGTGGAGCCTCGCGCGCGTCGCGCTCTCGCCGGGCGAGCACGGCTACATGCTCCAGCGCAAGGGCGCGCTCGCGCTCGACGCGGGCAACCCGCTGACGACGTTTCGCGAGGACGGGCTCGAGGTGTCGCTCTTGCTCGTGCCGGACTGCGCGTCGCCGGGCATGCTCGTCGACGAGGCGACGCTCGACGGCGCGCACGCGAAGGTCGGCGCGACGTTCCTCGCGGCGGAGAGCCGCGCCGCGATCGATCCGAAGAGCGTGTCGGTCACGACGAGCGACGGCCTCGCCCTGCACGTCGACTCGGTGGATCCGACGCGCGGTCGCATCGAGGCCTCGGGCGATCTGCCCGACGGAAAGCACACGCTCACGATCCGCGCGCGCGACGTCGACGGCAAGGACGCCGAGCTCGGCCACGCGAGCCTGTGGCCGGGCCGCAAGATGGCGACGTGGAGGGACGGGATCCTCTACCAGGTCATGATCGATCGCTTCCGCGGAGACGGCGGCGCGGCGCTGACGAAACCGGCGACGCCGAGCTCGTTCGCGGGAGGCACGCTCGATGGCGTCCGCGCGGCGCTCGAGGACGGCTACTTCGACGCGCTCGGCGTGACGGCCCTCTGGATCTCCCCCGTCTACGACAACCCCGAAGAGGCACGGCAGGGGCTCGATGGTCACCCGCAGAACGCCTACCACGGGTATTGGCCCGAGCACTCGCGCGCCGTGGAGCCGCGGTTCGGCGGCGAGGACGCGCTGCGCGCCGTCGTCCACGCCGCGCACGCGCGAGGCATCTCGGTGCTGCTCGACGTCGTCCCGAACCACGTCTACGAGCAGAACCCCGTCTTCACGGACAGGACGAGCGACGCCGGCTTCGACCTCCCGGGCTGCGTCTGCGGGACCCCCGGCTGCGACTGGGGCGATCACATCCTCACCTGCTGGTTCGCGGACTACCTGCCCGACGTGCGCTACCAGGACGGCGCGTCGATGCGGCGAGCGATCGACGACACGCTCTTTTGGACGGACGGCTTCGATCTCGACGGCGTCCGCATCGACGCGGTCCCGATGATGCCGCGGGCGGTCACGCGGCGACTCGCCCTCGCGCTGCGCGAGGCGACCTATCCGCGCGACGCGACCTTCGTCCTCGGCGAGGTGTTCACCGGGCCCGGCGCGGCGTCCCTCGGCGAGCTGCGCGCCCACATCGGCCCGAACGAGCTCGACAGCGTCTTCGACTTCCCGGCGATGTGGGCCGTGCGGGGCGCCGTCACGGGCCACGGCGGCTTCACCGATCTCGAGGACGTGCTCACGACGGAGGAGGAGAGCTTCGCTGGCTCCGGCGTCGTGCTCGCGCGCCAGGTCGACAACCACGACGTGACACGCCTCGTCTCCGAAGCGTACGGCGACGCAGGCTCGGACCCGTGGGCCGCGCCGCCGCTCCAGCCTTCGCCGAGCGAGCCGTACGACCGCCTCGAGCTCGCGCTCGCGACGAACTTCGCCCTGCCGGGCTTGCCGCTCGTCTGGCAGGGCGACGAGATCGGCCTCGCGGGAGGTCGCGATCCGGACAGCCGACGCGTGATGCCGGCGGACGCGGCGCTCTCGGCGAGGCAGCTCGCGCTCCGCGCGCGCGTGGGCGAGCTCGCGAAGCTCCGCGCGTGCTCGTCGGCGCTGCGACGCGGGACGCGCACGACGCTCACCGTCGACGCCCAGCACGACGCGTTCGTGCGCGGCGCGAACACCGACGCGCCGGTGCTCGTCGCGCTGAGCGCATCGACGTCGGACGGGCCCATCGCGATCGAGACCGGCTCGCTCGCGGGCAAGCGCCTCGTCGACGCGCTCACCGGCGAGACGTTCGACGTGCCCGCGACGGGGTCGCTGTCGCTGCCGATGAAGGCGCTCTCCTATCGATGGCTCTTCGTCGACGGCGATCCCTGCGTCTCCGCCGGACCGTGACCCACCTCGGAGTGACGTCGACGCTTCCGTTCTCGCGCCCGCTCCTCTAGAGAGGGCGCACGATGACCCAGATCGCCGTGGTCCGCGCGCTCGAGGCGCTCGGCTTCAACCTCAACGAAGGCCGAGCGTACGCCGCGCTGCTCGTCCTCGGACCCTCGACGGGCTACGAAGTGAGCCAACACGCGGGCGTCCCGCGATCGGCGGTCTACGCCGTCCTGCGCAAGCTCGTGGCCGACGGCGCCGCGCGGCGCGAGCCGGGCCCGCCCGAGAAGTTCAGCGCCACGCCGCCCGACGCGCTGCTCGGGCAGCTCCAGCGGAGGTTCGACGCGTCGACCGAAGACCTGCGCTCCGCCCTCGAGAGCCTCGACGTCGAGCCCACCGTGCCCGACGCGTTCGGCGTGCAGGGCTACGATCGGATCCTCGAGGAGGCGTCGCGCGTCGCGCGCGAGGCAGAGCGCACGCTCGTCGTCAGCGGATGGCCTCGCGAGCTCCGCCACCTCGCGCCGGATCTCCAGCACGCCGCGCGCCGCAAGGTCTTCATCGTCGTCTTCTCGCACGCGCTCGTGCCCGAGTCCGTGCCCGGGCTGCACTTCAGCTACGGCCTGAAGGAGCCCGATCTCGAGGCCTTCTGGAAGCACAAGCTCGTGGTCGTCGCCGACGATCGTCGGAGCATCCTCGGCGCGACCGATCGCGCGAGCGAGGATCGCGCGGTCGTGAGCGAGACCTCGGCCATCGCGGAGATCGCGGTGAGCCAGGTCTGCCTCGACATCACGCTCTTGGCGCAGCGTCATCGACACGACGTCGGCGCGGTGATGGCGAAGATCCTCGGCGACCGCGTCGGGCGCCTCGACTCGTTGCTCGCCGCGCACCCGAAGGCCGAGCTCGGCGTCGCCGTCACTCCGCCCGCGTCCACGCCGCCGAAGCCGATGAAACCGAAGAAGAAGGCGCGCTGAAGGCGCGGCCCCTCCGCGACCCCGCGCGAGCTACCTGGACGAAGGCGACCGAGGGGCGGACGACGCGGACGCGGTGGGCAGGAGGATCTCGATGACGACCCCGCCGCCCTCCTCCGAGCTCGATGGCTGCGGCGCGGGCGAGGTCGTCCGAGCGGCGGAGAGCGCGAGCGTCGCGACGATGGCGACCAGCATGGCGAGCACCGCGCCCGCCGCGATCGCGTAGATCGCCGCCGTCGAGGAGCCCGTCGTGAGGCCCGTCGGCGCGTGTCGTCTCGTGGAGGGTGGATCGCCCATGGCGCTTTCGCGGCATCGTAGCCACTCGCTCTCGGCTACGCTCGAAGGATGGCGGCAGCATCGCCGAGGCGCGAGTCGGGCGACGTGCGCGCGGAGCTCGGCGCCGCGCTCGAGGAGCAGATCCGCCGCCTCGACGTGTTCCTCTGTCGTGTCTGGCAGCTCGCCTCGGCGATCGGCATCGCCGGCGGGCTCTTGCTCTCGCTCTTCGTCGAAGGACCGCTCGGGATCACGGCGTCCGCCGTGGCGGGCCTCCTGCTCGCGTGGTTCACGCTCGAGGCGTACCTGCTCGCGCGCAACGTCGGGACGCGCGCGCTGCCGCTCGTGAGCTACGCGATCGAGGGCACGGTGCCGTGGGCGTTCTTGTTCATCCTGCTCGAGACGCAGGGGCCGTCGTACGCGCTGGGCTCGTGGGCGCCGCCGCTCCTCGTCGCGGTCCTCATCATCACTGCGACCGCGCGCCTCCGCCCTCTCGCGCCGCTCCTGCTCGGCGTGACGAGCGGCGCCGTGTTCCTCGCGATGTACGCGCTCGCGATCCGGCCGCGCCTCACCGACGTCGAGCGCGCCGAGACGCTCTACGGAGGGGCGATGCAGGTGAGCCGCGCGATCTCGCTCTCGGTCGGGGGCCTGCTCGCGGGCGTCATCACGAGGGCGCTGCGCAACGTGATCGGCCGCGCGGAGCGGAGCGCGCGATCGATGGATCTCTTCGGCAAATACAAGCTGCGCGAGAAGATCGCCGCGGGCGGGATGGGCGTCGTCCACCGGGCCGTCTATTGCCCCGAGGGCGGCTTCGAGCGCGTCGTCGCCGTGAAGCTCCTGCACCCGCACCTCGCCGAGGAGGGCGCGTTCCTCGAGGCGTTCCGCGCCGAGGCCGAGCTGTCGGCGAAGCTCGTCCACCCGAACATCGTGCAGGTCCTCGATTTCGGCCGCGCGGGCGACGCGTACTTCCTCGCGATGGAGTTCGTCGACGGCCTCACGCTCGGCGCCTTGCTCCGCCGCCTGCGCGCCGCCGACGAGCGCCTCTCTCCCGCGGTCGTCGCGTACGTGGCGCACGAGATCCTGGCGGGCCTGGCCCACTCGCACACGGGCGCGCGCGACCAAGACGGCACGGTCCTCCGCGTGGTGCACCGCGATCTCTGCCCGGCGAACGTGCTCGTCTCGAAGAGCGGCGAAGTGAAGATCGGCGACTTCGGGATCGCGCGCGCGCTGCGCGACGCCGACACGTCGGAGACGAAGACCATCGCGGGCCACGCCGCCTACATGGCGCCCGAGCAGCTGCGCGCGGGGCCCATCGATCCGCGGTGGGACGTGTTCGCGTGGGGCGTGATGGTCTTCGAGCTCTTCGCCCATCGCCCGCTCTTTCAGCGCGCGACCGAGGCAGAGACGCTGCTCGCGATCATGGCCGCGGACGTGCCCGAGCTGTCGAGCTTCCGCGAGGACCTCGACCCTCGCTGGGAGGTCGTGGTGCGGCGCGCGGTGGCGCACGATCCGAAGGAGCGCTTCACCACCGCGCGCGACGCGCTGGACGCGCTGGCGTCGCTGCCCGACGTCGGGAGCAGCGCGGGAGCCGACGAGCTCGCGCGCCTCGTCGCGCGGACCCTCGCGACACCCGCCGACGCCGAGCGCGCGGCGCCCGTCCCCGCGACGGACGAGGCCTTTCGTGACGCGCCCACGCGCGCGATGCCGAAGGCGGACGCGTGAGCGCGCCGCTCCTCCGTCGGCTGCGCACCGCGATCTTCCGAGGCGACGGCCTCGCGACGCTCGGCGACGTGTCGGCGCCGCGCGCCGTCGAGATCACCGGCGCGGTCGTCGGCCCCAGGGCGTTGACGAGCCCCGTGAGCGGCGCGCGCTGCGCCTACTATCACGCCGAGATCGGCGAGACGATCGAGCTCGCCTTCCCGGCGCTGCGTGAGAGCGGTGAGCGCCACACCTTCCGCGCCCTCGCCGAGATGAGGAGCCCGAGCGACCTCGAGATCGCGACGGCCGATCGGCAGCGCGTCCTCCTCTCGGGCGGCTTCTTCCTCGTGAAGGCGAGCCTCGCCGCGGCGCGGGCGCGACCGCTCGCGCGGATCCCCGACGAGCTCGGCGCGACCCTCGGGGCGGTTCCGCGCGACGGACGCGCCCTCGGTTATCGCGAGATCACGCTCCGCGCGGGCGATCGCGTGCGCTTCTCGGGCGTGGTCGAGCCGGTGATCCGCGAGGCGCCGGGCGGCTACCGAGGCGCGCCCGCGCGGGCGCTGCGGATGCGACCCGAGCGTGAGCCCATCGTCGTGGTCGCGCTCGCTTGAACGGACGCCCGTTCGAGGCGCGGTGGCGCTCACGCCTCCGCGTCGTGAGCCCCTCTTTTTTGAGGGGCGTTCGCCCTCGTATTTCGTGCGATGATCCCTTCATGAGCTGGTTTCAATCGCGCTTTCTCAGGCTTCCTCTCTTCGTCGCGGGCCCTCTCGCTCTCCTCGTCGGCTGCTCCGCAGGAACGTCGGGCGGCACCGGCGGCAGCGGAGGAACGACGGGCAACACCATGAGCTCGGGGACCATGAGCTCCGGCACGGGCTTCGCGTCGGGGGGCTCGGGCGGCGGCGGTCTCACCGGCGATCCGAAGACGTGCGCCGAAGCAGCGATGTACCGCACCTACCTCGGCTGCGACTTCTACCCGACGGTCACCGCGAACAACGTGTGGTCGCTCTTCGACTACGCGGTCGTCGTCGCGAACGCGGGCACGTCGCCCGCCGACGTGACGGTCACGAAGGGCGGCTCGCAGGTCGGCACGGCGACCGTTCAGCCCAACGGGCTCGCGACGATCTACCTGCCCTGGGTCCCGGAGCTGAAGGGCCCCGACGCGGACGCGTGCGGCTCGGCGATGCCGCTCACGGCCACGGTGCGGAGCGCGCAAGGCGCCTATCACCTCGTGAGCTCGGTGCCGGTCACCGTCTACCAGTTCAGCGCGCTCGAGTACGCCGCGCAGGGCGGCCCGCCCGGCAAGAACTGGGGCAACTGCCCCGGCGACGGCTGCGGACTGCCTTGCTTCTCGTACTCGAACGACGCGTCGTTGCTCTTGCCCAGCACGGCCCTCACGAACAACTACCGCATCGCCGGCTACCCGAGCTGGGCCACCGCGAACATCGGATCGTTCGTGGCGATCACCGGCACGCAGGACGGCACGAAGGTGACCGTCAGTCTCCAGCCGCAAGGCTCGATCCAGGGCGGCGGCGGCGTCAACGCGACGCCCGGCGGCGGGAGCACCTCGTTCAACGTGAACCAGGGCGAGGTCGTCGAGCTCATCGGGGCGACGAACGCCGACTTCTCGGGCTCGCTCGTCCAAGGCGACAAGCCCATTCAGGTCATCCACGGCCTGCCGTGCGTCGACATCCCCGACGGCTTCGGCGCGTGCGATCACATCGAGGAGAGCGTGTTCCCCGCGGAGACCTTGGGCAAACACTACGTCGTCACCTCGCCGACGGGCCCCGGCGCCGCCCCGGTGCAATACGTGGTTCGCTTCATCGGCAACGCGAACGGCACGACCCTCACCTACCCCTCCGGCTCGCCACCTCCCGGCGCGCCGCTCTCGCTCGCGGCGGGGCAGGTCGTCGACCTCGGGCTGACGTCCTCCGACTTCGAGGTGCAGGGGGATCACGAGTTCGCGGTCACGATGTTCCAGACGGGTGCGTCGCTCGCCGACACCACGGGGACGGGCGACGGCGACCCCGCGCAGAGCATCGCGACGGCCGTCGAGCAGTACCGAACCAAGTACGTCTTCCTCGCGCCGACCGATTACGACATCAACTTCGTCGACGTGGTCGCGCCCGGCGGCACGAGCCTCACGCTCGACGGCGCGCCCGTCACCGCTGCGGCGAGCGCGATCGGCGCGTCGACCTTCAAGGTCACCCGCATCCACCTCGACGCGGGCGCCAAAGGGGGCGCGCACGTGCTCGAGGGGTCGGCCCCCTTCGGCATTCAGGTGCTCGGCTATGGCTCTTATACGAGCTACCAATACCCGGGTGGGCTGAACCTGCAGGAGATCGCGCCCCCGCCACCTCCGCCCGCCTGAGCGCGACGGCGTCCGCACCAAAGAGGCCTCTCTCCCCGACGGGAGAGGGGCCTCTCGCTTTTGAGCCGCGTCCGCTGCGCGCGATCGTAAGCTGTCGCTCGCGATGCGGATCCGCACGATCGACTGGGCTCGGGGGCTCGTGATGATGCTCATGACCGTCGACCACGCGGGCAACGTGCTCGACGAGGCGCACCTCCACGGCGACAGCGCGGCGCGCTGGGTGCGTGGGACGCCGCTGCCTCCGGCGGAGTTCTTGACCCGCTGGATCACGCACCTCTGTGCGCCGACGTTCGTGCTGCTCGCGGGCGCGTCGCTCGCGCTGTCGGCGGACAAGCGGCGAGACGACGGCTCGCAGACGGGCTTCATCGTCCGGCGCGGTCTCTTCATCGCGCTGCTCGATCCGACATGGATGTCGTTCGGCTTCGCGCAATATCGCGTCGTCATCCTCCAGGTGCTCTACGCCATCGGGCTCTCGCTCGTCGCGATGGCGTGGCTGCGGCGGCTCTCGTCGCGGACGCTCCTCGGCGGTGCGCTCGCGATTCAGCTCCTCGGCGAGCTCGCTTCAGGCCTCCACCCGACGAGCGAGGTGCTCCGCGTGCCCTGGGCGCTCGCGCTCACGGGGGGGCCCATCGTCGCAAAGGTCTATTGCGCCTATCCCGTCTTGCCTTGGCTCTCGATCATGATGTTCGGTTGGGTGCTCGGCCGATGGCTCCTCGAGCCGCGGTCCCTCGGAGCGCGCGCGCGATCGCTCGTCACGACCGGCGCGATTCTCCTCGCCCTCTTCGGCGTCGTGCGCGGCGTCGACGGCTATGGCAACTGGAACCTCCACCGCGACTCGCTCGACGCATTGCAGTGGTTGCACGTCTCCAAATACCCGCCGAGCGTGTCGTTCACGACGCTGGAGCTCGGCATCGCCTTCCTGATCCTCGGCGCGTTCACGCTCGCCGACGGGCCCGACCGACCACGACCCCTCCTCGCGCCGCTCGCGCTCTTCGGGTCGACGGCGTTCTTCTATTACCTCTTGCACGTCCACCTGATCGTCGCCGCGCAGCGGATCTTCTCGATCGATCCGAAGCACGACGGCCTCGCGAAGACGTGGCTCGGCGCGGCGCTCACGCTCGTCGTCCTGGCGGCGCCGACGTGGCTCTATCGGCGTTACAAGCGCGCCCACCCGAACGGGCTCGCGCGCTACGTGTGAATACGCCGCGCGGCGATGGCTCCCTCGGCAGAAAAGGCGTCGGTCAGCGCAGGGTCCCGGAGAGGCCGAGCCCGGCGCCCGTGGGCCCGAACCAGGGCGCGAAGGCCACGTCCTTGGGCATGTGGCTCTTCAGTCCGAGGCCGAGCCCCACGCCGCCGATGGTCGTCGCGGCGATGCCGCCGAGACCGAACCCCACGAACATCCCGAAGCTCCGCACCTCGCGGGCGTGCGCGCCTTTGAAGTCGTACGTGGTGGGGCAATCCTGGCGCGTCGGACCGCATTGGTCGTCGAGCTCTTTGTGCGCCAAGACCGTATCGATGCCGGTGCCGATGGACACCCCGAGCATCGCGATGCCGGCGCCGCCGACGACGAGCGACCAAGCCTCCACGTGCCCCGGCACCGGCTTCTTCACCGGCTTCACCGGCGGCGGCGCGGGCTTGGGCGGCGGCGGGGGCGGCGGGATCTTCACGAGCGCGACGACGATCTCGGCGCGATCGGACTGCTTCTTCACCTCGGTCGATTGCTCGAAGGGCTTGTAGCCGTCGGCCGAAGCGGTGACGCCGTGCGTGCCGGGGTCGACGAAGAGCTGCTGTCCCCATTGCTCCTTCGGGAGGTTCTTCCCGTCGAGGATGACGACGAGGCCCTTCGCCTTCGCCATGTCGGCGGGGACCTCGACGACGAGGCGCGAGAGGTCCTTCGCGAGCTCGTCGCGGAGCTGCGCGGCTGCGGCGATCGCCTCGGTGAACTCGACCTCTTGCGCGTAACGGATCGCTTCGTCGAACTCGCGCCACGCGGTCGCGGTCTTGCCCTGACGGCGGTGGCACTCGGCGAGGTTCAAGAGCGTGTCGCCGCGGTGGTGCAGGTCGTAGCTCTTCGTGAGGACGTCGCACGCTTCGTCGAGCTTCCCGGCGATCTGCATCTTGGCTCGCCCTTCGTCGAACAGCCGCAGCGCCTCGGCGCGCTGGGCGGCGAGCGCAGGGTCGACCGGCTCCGGCGGTGCATCGCTGGGCGGCGCGTCGGCGGGAGGCGCGTCGGCCGCGCCCGCGGGGGGCGCGTCGGCTTTCTCGGGCGCGCCGGGCTTCGCTGGCACGCCGGGCTTCGCTGGCACGCCGGGCTTCGCTGGCTTCGCAAGGGCGGGCTGCGCCGGCTTCGCGGGGGCGGGCTG
>CAYYKK010000053.1:0-30061 GCA_964467935.1 uncultured Polyangiaceae bacterium | reverse complement strand
GGGTGCCGCGGCCGCGGCGGCCGCCTCGAGCTCGCCGCGCTTGAGCTTGGCGCGCTGGAGCAGCTCGTCCGAGTCGTCGGAGATGCCCTTGTCGCGCAGCGTCTGGTACTTCTTCAGCTCGGCGGTGGCCGAGTCGACCTGCTGCATCGGCGTCATCCCCGGGAAGCTCGGCGCGAAGAGGTACAAGAGGCCGAGGTCGTAGTGGACCATCGGCAGGCTGGCATCCTTGCCGACGACGTAGTCGAACCGCTGCTTCGCGTCGGCGTAGCGCCCCTGCAGGCGGTAGCAATCGCCGAGGAGGAGGTGCGCGGGCACGTTGTCGGCGTCGAAGCGGAGCGCGCCTTCGAGCAGCGGCTGGGCTTGCGTCGCGTCGCCCGCCTCGAGGAGGAAGGTCGCGAGCTGAACCCGCGCCTCGACGAGATCGGGGCGCCGAGCGAGCGCCTTCTGGAACTGATCGATCGCGCCCGGCCGGTTGCCCTGCTCCTTGTAGATGAGGCCTCGGAGCATGAGCGCCTCGGCGTTGTCCTTGTCGCGGGGCGGGTTGTCGGCGACGGGCTCGAAGCCGTCGAGGATCGCCTGCAGCGCATAGAGCGCGAGATCGAGCCGCCGGTTGCGATAGTGATCGCGCGCGATGACGACCATCGCGGGCCGATAGTCGGGGTTGAGCTTGAGCGCCTCTTGGGCGAGCTTCTGCGCGTTGCCGCTGTCCTTCGCGAGCGACTTCACCTCTGCGAGCGCGGCGCACACCGCCGCGCTCTTCGGAAGCTCGCCGCGCTTCTGCGTGAGGAACGAGTCGGCCTCGCTCGTCTGGCCCTTTCGTGCCTTCAAGAGACCGTACGCGACGATCGCCGGCTCGTAGTCCGGGAGCACCGTGTAGGCCTGCCGATAGCTCGCAGCGGCGCCGTCGTCCTTCAGCCGCTCCTGGACGACGCCGAGCGAGAAGAACGCCTGGTAGGCCTTCGGGTCGGCGCTCGTCGCTTCCTGAAAGAACTTCTTCGCCGTGGCCAGATCGCCGGCGATGAACGCCTGCATGCCTTGTTGGTAGGACTTGAGCGCCGAGTCGTTCATCTTGGGCCGCTCGCCGGTCATGCCCGACGAGCTCGGCGCGTCGCTCATCCCCCACTGCTGACCCGGCTTCGCCTGGCCGAGATCGCCTTGGCCGACGGTGCCGCCACCGGCGACGGGCGTTTTTGCGGCCGGGGTCTCGTCGCCGCAACCCGTCGTCACGGCGCCCATGGCCACGAGCCCCAGCGCCACGACGAGCGCATGGGAAGACGCGCGGAGCGCCGAGAACGAAGAAGTGAGCTCAGTCGATCGCTTCATGATCTCGCTCCTCACGGCGTCGCGGGCAGCGGCGTGGGCAGTCCGTTCGGGGTGAGCGGGGCCGAGATGCCGGGCCGCGTCCGAAGGAAGAAGTTGTCGGTGTAGACGAACGGCGACTTCGTCTCGGGATCGACGACCCCTTGCGAGTAGTCGCGGATTTTGTCGTTGCCCATGATGTCGGTGAAGAACGCGAGGCGACGGATCGCCGTCTCGACCGCGGCGTTGCGGACCTTGTAGGCCTTCGCCGTCACGACCGCCTCGGCGTAGAACTTGATCATGGCCTTGTCGGCGGTCGCGAGCATGCGCTCGCGCGCGGCGCGCCAGTCCTCGCGTCGCTTCTGGCGGAGCGCGTCCGCCTGCTCGACGAGGTCGTCGCGGTCGCTCGTCTCGGCGAGCTTGAGGAGCTTCTCTTCCTTGTCGGAGTAGAGCTTCAGACCCGGAGGAGCGGCGTTGTAGAGGCCGGTGCGGCACGAGTCGTAGAGCGAGCCCTTGCGCGCGACCGCCGCGACGCTCCACTGCTTCGAGGCGTACGTCGTGATGATCGCGTCGAGCTTCGGCACCCAGGTGTCGTTCGCCTCGTTCACGTCCTTGTCGAACTGGGTCTTCACCTTGTCGATGACGCCCGTGTAGCGATGGTGGTTCGTGTCGTAGTCGAACTTCGCCTTGAGCTGCTCGTCGATCTCGCCGTAAGCGCACTCCGCCGCCATGTCGGCGTAGATCGATCCGAGCGCGCTGTTCTTGCCGTCGGAGGTGTTGCTCCCGGACTTGTAGTTGTCGAACGCCTTGATGGTGTTCTGGCACCACGTCTTCGCGCCCGACTGGTCGTTGCCGGCCTTGCGCATCTTCGCCGAGTTGTAAGCGGCCTCGACGACGAACTGGGCGGCCTCTTTGGTGCCCTTGTTCTTCGTGTAATAGGCGTCCATGCTCGTCGTGGCCTTCTGACGAGCCTGCCCGTTCGCGCCGCCGTTGTCGCCGTGCTCGTCCCAACGCTTGTAGTCGGCGCCGGCGACGAGGAAGTCGATCTCGGCCTTCTGCTTCACGGAGGGGTTGAGGGCGTAGAGCGTCTGGCGTGACGCGAGCATCTTGTCGTCGTCGCCGATGTTCGCGTAGAGGAGCACGGCGTTCCGGGCCGCGTCGCGACGGTCGGCCTCGGTGAAGCGCTTGTTCTTGCTGATCGTGTCGTACTTCTCGGCGGCCGCGCGGTAGTTGAAGAAGAGCACGTACGCCGCCGAGAGCGCGTCGTACGCGACCTTCAGGTTCTCGACGCGCTGCTTGTACTGGTCGGGGTTCGCGGGCTTCGGCGGGGTCGCGCTCGGGTCGCCCTTCTCGAGCTTCGCGAGGTTCTCCTCGTTGCCGTACTCCTTGATGAAGAGCTCGTACATCGCGATGGCTTCGTCGTACTCGCCGACCTGCTTGAAGGCCTTCGCGCCGTAGATCGCCGCCTCGGGCGCCTCGTCGCGCGCGGGCGCCTTCTCGAGCGCCGTCTTGTAGAGCGCCGCCGCCTCGCGCCACGCCTTGTCGCGCTCGGGGCCGGGCGCCATCTTCTCGGCCTTCTCGTAGGCGCGGGCCGCGTCGACGTAGTAGCCGCGCGCCATCGTGTCCTTGGAGAACTTCTGCTCGGTCTCCTTCTCGGCGTCCGTGATGGCGCAGGAGCGCTTGTCGGCGAGCTCGGCGAGCTTGCGGCTCTCGTCGACGTTGTTCTCGAGGTTCGCCATCGACTGCAGGCGATCCCACGCCTTGTAGCCGAACTCGGTCTTGCCGCACTGCTGGTCGTAGATCGGCTGGAACCGCTTCCGCGCCTCGTCGAACTGCCCGTAGAGGAAGAAGTAGTTCGCGGCGTCGAACGCGTACTGATCCTGGTTGTGCTTCGGATCGGCGTCGCGGGGCACCCGTTGGATGTATTCGTCGCGGGCCTTCACGGCGGCGAGGACCATCGGCGGGACCGGATCCTTCACGACCTTCTGATCTTTGCCCTCGCCTGCGAGCTTGACCCCGTCGCGCTCCTCGATGCCTTCGGCGCCGTTCGTCGCCTTGAACTTCTTGTACTGGTCGAGCAGCTGCTGGTGGGCGATGTCGACGACGAAGACCGCCGACGGCTGGAGGAAGCGGTTGTCCTCGTTGGAGTCGCGCACCGCGATCGCCGTCTTGCGGGCGACGTCGACCTGCTGCTCGGTCGGCGACCGATCGAGCGCGACGGTGATGACGACGGCCATGTGGTTCGCGTCGGCGAGCCAGAAGCGGCTCTCGTACGCGTCCGACGAGTTCTCGTCCTGCAGGAGGTAGCCCTCCCAGCCTTGCGCCGCGAGCTGGTACTCCTTCAGCGCGCGCTCGAAGAGCGGATCACGCGTCGACTTGTCGCCCGAGCCGAGCGCCTGCTCGACGAGCGCGCGGCCCTGGTTGGTGTGGTCGGCGGCAGCGCGACGGAGCCCGCCGCGCACGAGGCGCTCGGCCGTCTGGATGGCCTCCGGGTCGTCCTTGTTCTTGTCGACCCAGGGCGTGTTGCCGACGTACTTCGCGAGCTTCGTGCGAGCCTCGAGCGCCTTCTGCGAGTACTCGGCGTACTCGGGCGTGCCCTCGCGCGACTGACGCATCAGGGTGTCGTAGATCTCGGCGATCTGGTTTTGCACGACGGGCGCGTCGCGATCCATCGGCCACTTCGAGAGGATGAGCTCGCTGATCTCGATCGTGTTGCGATACTGGTTGAGCTCGCGGAACTCCTGCGCGAGGGCCTTGTAGATGTCGACCGTCCACTTCTCGTTCTGAGGAATGAGGGTCGGATCCTGGACGCGATCGATCGCGATCCGCATCTTCTGCTCGGCCTTCTTCGGGTCGGTCTCCGTGTCGAGGATGTCGTTGCGCGGGATGTACGGCTCGTCCGCGTCGGGCCCGTCGAAGTCGAAGTACGTGAGCGATCCGGCGATGTACGTGTACGCCTCTGCGCGGAAGTCCGAGCCGGGATCGCCGGTGAGCTTCTCCTGCTCGTCGGCGTATCGAAGCAGATCGATGAACTGCTGGACGCTCGCCTTGTAGCGCTGCTGCTTGAAGTACGTCCAAGCGAGCTTGTACATCGAGACGCCGTAGACCGGCGGCTTCTTGAACTTCATCGACTGCGAGTACGCGGCCTGCGCGCGGTTCAGCGTGAAGGCGCCGCCCGCCTGGTCGACCTCGTTGAAGTGGTAGTCGCCGATGAGCCACCAGACCTCGGCGATGTACCGAGGCTCCTGCCCCTCGAGGACCTTCTGCGGCATCGCCACGCAGCTCTCGGGGTACGGGTTGTCGAAGGTGGTCTCGTCGGTCAGGTCGGCGGCGGTGTGCTTGCCGCCTGCCTTCGGAGCGGCCTTCGGCTTCGGCGGTGGCGCCTTGGCGACGCCGCCTTTCTTCGAGGTCTTCGCGCCCTTGATCGGCTCTGGGTGCCGTGACTCCCAGCCCCGCCAGTACTCCGCGTCGTGGTCCTGCGGCAGCGGCTTGACCGTGTCGCGCGAGGGATCCTTCGGATCGGGCTCGACCGGATAGGGGTAGTTGTTGTGGCAGACGAGCGATCGCCAGACCTGCTGCGCCTCCGCCATCCGGTTCGAGTCGTTGAGGGCGTGGCCGAGGTAGTAGTAGACGCCAGGCAGCTCCCGGTACTTCGGGAACTCGCTGATGATGCGCTTGTAGAGCGCGATCGCCGGCTCGAGCCGATTGCCCGGGTCGTCGGCGTCGGCGCGGACCTTCTCCTCGTAGAGCGCTGCGAGCCGGAACATCGCGTCGGGCGTGTTCTCGGGGTGCGCGTTCGGGCCGCTGTAGCGCTGAATGAAGGCTTCGAGACGCTTGATCGCCTCCTCGCGCGCGTCGACGAGCCCCTTCTTCTCGATGTCGAGCTCGCGATCGAGGGCGGAGAGGATCTTCCGCCGGCGATCCTCGTAGTGGTGCTGCACGATCCGCGTGATGGTCGCGCGGTAGTCCTTCGCCGACGCCTCGTAGGCCTCGGCTTCTTTTTGCATCTCGGCGAGGGCTGCGACCTGGTCCGGCGTGGGATCGGGAGGCGGAGGCGCCTGGACCGGCGTGGGCATCGCGGGCGACGTGTCAGCCGGCGGTGGAGCAGAGGTCCCGGCGGAGCCGGAGCCAGCGGGGGCCGCAGAGCCGGCGGGAGAGCCAGCGGGAGCCGCAGAGCCAGCGGGAGCCGCAGAGCCGGCGGGAGAGCCAGCGGGGGCCGCAGAGCCGGGCGGCGCGCCGGGCGCAGCCCCCGTCGGCTGCGCGGACGCGACGGACACCTCCGCGAGGGGCGAGAGGAGGAACGCGGCCGCGAGGCCGGCGATGCGCCAAGGCAGACGGCGCCGCAGGGGCAAGAGGACCTTGCTCGACGTCATGACGTCGTCTCTGCGCTGACTCATTTCTTCGGCTCCTCGGAGGGGGCGGCAGGCGGGGCTGGCGGGGGCGTGGAGGGCGCGCTCGTGCCCTTCGTGTCGTCGGTGCTCTCACCGGCGTCGTCGAGGACCTCGTTCAGCTCCTCGCGCAGCACGCGCTCCTCACGCGTCCGCTCTCGCTGAAGCGTGCGCACGCGCGTGATCTGGTCCTCGCGCACCTCCCACGCTTGCTGCGTGATGCCGACGTCGGCGCGCATGACGAGGTTCTTCAGGCGATCGCGGACGAAGCCGAAGTTGCGCATCGCCACCTCTCCGACGACGGTGCGCGCCTGCTGATCGAGCTCGTCGAGGCGAACGGTGTAGCCGGCGAGGTTGTCTTTCTCCTTCGCCACCTCGTCGGCGAGCCCCTGGGTGCGCCGATTGACCTCGGCGTCCAAGTCCGCGCGCACCTTGCTCACCGAGTCCTCCGCGCTGTCCGCGCTCTGGAGCACCGGGAGCACGCGGTTCGCGTAGGCCTGCAGGCTGCCGCCCGCCGCGCCCTGCGAGGCGAGCTGCACTTCCTTCGCCAAGGCCTCGCGGTACGCGGCGCGCACCTGGTCGTCCTCGACGAAGCGCTGATCGCCGAAGCCGGCTTGCACGCGCCCCGACGAAATCTGCTTGCGGAGGGCCTCGAGCTGCTGCTTGTAGAGCGCGGTCTCGCGCTCGTTGTCGCTGATCTCCTGCTGGAAACGCTGAATCGACGCGGGGTCGCGGACGACGCCCATCTGATCGCCCTCGGAGAGGACGCGCTTCAGGCCGTTCACGATCGCCTGGTTGGTGTTCACCTCGAGCTCGAGGCGCTGCACGCTCTGCGACACGGCGTTCCACTGCTTCTGCGCCTCGACCTCGCGAGCGCCGAAGTCGGCGTCGGAGACGGGCACCTTCTTGAGACGCGCCTCGAGCGAGCGACGGGTCGCGCGGACCTGCGCGATCTCACCGGAGAGCGCGCCATCGTCGACGTCCTCCATCCCGGCGGCGAGGGTGAGCCGAGCGAGCGCCGTCCGGTTGAGGAGGCCGAGGGCGCGCTCCTCGGCGGCCTTGAGCTCGGGGAACGCGCGCACGCGCGCCGGCGAGTTCATCACCGCGTTCAGCCGATCGACCATCTCGTTCGATTGGGCGATGAGATCGCGGCACTCCTGCACGTCGTCGATGATGGCGAACGCGGCGGGACCGTCCTCCGCCTCGCGGGCCCAGTCGATCGCGATTTGCGGGAGCCCGGCGCCGCTCATGGCCTCGAACTCGCGCTTCGTGAGCTTGTCGTAATAAGCGCCCGGGTCGCTGGTCGAGCCGAGGAACTGCTCGACCTGCTCCCGCATCGGATCGTAGGTGCTCTTGAAGCCCTCGTACGTCGTGAGCGCCTTGTCGAACTTGCCCGCGCGGAGCATGAGATCGCCACGGAGGAGCGTCCCGTCGGCGATGTTCTGGCCCTTGGGATCGGCGATCGCGAGGACCTCGAGCGCGCGCAGGGCGCGGTCCGCATCGCCGAGCTTCACGTAGGTCCACGCGAGCTCGTAGAGCATCGTGCCGAAGTCGCCGCTCGTGCGATCGATGTGGTTGTAGGCCTGCACGGCCTGCGCGAGCTGATCCGTTTCGTAGAAGAGGCGGCCGATGGCGAGCCACGCCTGGTCGATCACCTGGCGGTGCGCCTCCGTGTCGGGGGGCAGCTGCGTGACCTTGTTGAAGAGGTCGATCGCGGCGGCGTAGCGCTGCGGCGGGACGCGCGGCGGCTCGTCCCCGTCCGCGAGGTTCACGGGCGGAGGCGTCGCCTCCTTCACCGCGATGAGGCCGAGGAGGTAGCGCGATTGGTGCGCCCACTCGCTCTTGTCGTCGACGCCCGCGAGCGCCGCCTTCGCCCCGGCGTAGTCCTTGCGCACGAGCAGGGCCTTGCCGCGCGCGTACGCGACGAGCGCCGTGGCGTTCGACGGCGCCTTGTCGATCATGCCGATCACTTCGCCGAGCATCTGGTCGTCGCGCTTGCGCATCGCGATGTCGACCAACCGCGCGAGCGCCTTCGGCTGGTAGGTGGCGAAGCGCGGGTTCTGCTCGTCGAGGATCCGCTTGAAGACGCGGCGGGCCGACCAGAGCTGACCCGACCGGAAGTACGTCTCGCCGAGCAGGCTGTTCGCGTCGGCGGCCGCCTCCTGGTTGTCGGGGTACTTCTCGATGATCTGGTTCAGGAGGGCCGAGGCGCGATCGTAGTCCTTCGAGTTGAGGAGGAGCTCGGCGTCGGCGATGAGCTGCGCCGGCGACCGCGTGCCTTGCGCGGCGGCGACCGCTTGCCGGATCCCGTTCACGCCGGCGCTGACGCCGTCCACCTGCTGCTTGGCGTTCACGAGCGCCTCGTCGGAGCCGATCGCGGCCGCGTCGTGGGCGACGAGACTGACCGCGCCGAAAGCGGCGGCGCCGAGGAGGTGGGCGAAGAGCCCTCGAAGAGTTCGCATGCTGAAGCTCCTAGAAGCTTTCTACAGAGTCGTTCTTGCGTTGGATCGCGCGGGCGGTCGGATCGAAACGACGTTCGCCCGCGCGCGTCGCGGTCGTCGCGCCGCCCTCGTCACTTCGCGGTCGTGTTGCCGGCGGGCGCGGCTGCGGCGCCGGCGTCGGCCAGGCCGCTGACGATCTTCTCGACGTAGCGAACCGCCGGGCGCTCCTCGAGCGGGGTGGTCACGCTGCCCTTCTCGTAGGCGACGGCGTCGAGCGTCACGGTCTTGCCCTCCACCGCGGTGAACGAGTGGCTGGACCGCACCTCGAACTTGTAGCCTCGCAGATAGGAGAAGACGCCGTAGCCGTGACCCTGGAGGTTCACGAGCACCTGCAGCGTGTGATCGCCGGGCGGGATCGACCCGTTGAAGATCGGAATCTCGGGTTGGTCGGACAGCGCGCCGGACTGATCGGCCTTGTTGTACTGCACCGCGCCGTCGAGGACGAAGAGCGCCCGCGTCACGAGGAACGCGTCCGAGAGCTCGTTCTTGAAGCGGATGACCGAGCGCGAGCCCGCGCCGCCGCCGGAGAGGATCGTGTCGCTCAGGAGGGAGAGGCGCGTGTGGGAGCGGCGAATCTGCTCCTTGAGCTCGTCGATCTTCTGCTCGAGGTCGCGGAGACGCACCGCGTAGGTCTGGCCGTCCATCCCCGCAGCGGGCGTCGCCGCGGTGGTCGCAGGCTGGCCGGTCGAAGCGCCAGACGAGGCGGGTCCGGCGCCGGCGGCGACCTGCCCGCCCGAGGCCGGCTGGTCGGCCGGAGGCGCAGCATCGCCGGGCTTCTTGTCGTCCTTCTTGGCGTCGGCCGCCGCGGGCTGGCCCTTCGCCGGCGCACCCTTCGCAGGCTCCGCCTTCGCAGCCGGCTTCGCGTCGGCCTTCTTCGGGGCACCGGTGGCGGGGGCTCCGGACGCGGCGGGCGTGGCCGGTTGGGCGACCGCGGTGCTCGCCAGACCAAAGGACAGAGCCAGAACACCCAGTGTTTGGATGAATCGCGTCACAGGACCAACCCCTCTTCCAGAAGGTGACCGGCTCGGTCGAGCCGGAAGGCAGCCACTCGGGCCCATCTCGCGCGCCGCGCCGCGAAACGGAGTCCTTGGTAAGTACGAGAGCCCGCCCCCGAGCAGTGGACGAGTGGGCCCGGTGAGGCCCTCCTCGTGGAGGGATTCACCTGGGGGGCAGTCTAGGAGGGGGCCCGCTGGGTTGCAACGATGGAGCACCTTGGCCGCGCGGGCGGCCCCGAGGTGCTTCCTCTTGGGGATCGGCGACCGCATCAAGTAGGCTCCGGCGCGAAGCGCGAGCGATGCGAGAGGACCAGGTCGCCAGAACTTCGACGGTCCCTGGCCGTCGGAGGGTGGTGAACGTGCCCCCGAGGTTCCCCACGAGGACCGAGCGGGGCGCGTCGCTCCCTTTGCATGACGGCGGGTCCGTGCGCCCGTCGCCGCGACTGTCGGCTCGTCCAGCCAACAGCCTCCCTCGTCGATCCGCGCGACGAGTCGGCGCAGCGCCGACCTCTTCGTGCCTCGACCCACGAGGTGGGTGAATGGCCACGGGCGCCCGCGAGGAGGTGACCGACGAGGTCCTGATGACGAGGTATCAGAGCGGCGATCGGACGGCGTTCGCTCTCCTCGTGCGCCGGCACAAGACCCCCGTCTTCAACTTCATCCTCCGCCAGATCCGGAGCAGCTCCGTCGCCGAGGACATCACCCAGGACGTGTTCGTGCGGGTGGTCCAGAACGCATCGGAGTTCCGACACTCCTCGCGCTTCTCGACTTGGGTCTACACGATCGCGCGCAACCTCTGCATCGATCACCTCCGAAAAATGGCCCTCCGCCGCCACCCTTCGCTCGATCAGCCCTCGCGTGAGGCCGAGGACGGACCGACGCTGGGCGAGAGGACCCGCGACGAGCACCACGGCGCCTCGGTCGATCGCGTCGCGATCGGGCGGGAGCTGAGCGCGCACATCCAGCGCGCGGTCGAAGATCTCCCGGACGATCAGCGGGAGGTGTTCCTCCTGCGCGAGGTGGGCAACGTGCCCTTCAAGGACATTGCGGACATGATTGGAGTGTCCGAAAACACCATCAAGAGCCGCATGCGATACGCGCTCGAGCGCCTCCAGAAGGCGCTCGGCGAATACGAGGACTACGCGAGGGCGCTCAAGTAACGCCGCGACGCGAACGAGGAAGACGAGGACCGGCGGCCCAGCCGAGAGACACCATGGACTGCGAGAAGTTCGACGAACACGTGATCGACGCCCTCTACGAGGAGCTCGACGAGCTGACGGCGGCGGCGCTCAAGCGCCACACCGACGGCTGCGCGCGTTGTTCGGCGATCCTCGCGGGGCTCAAGGCGACGCGCGAAGGCGCAGCCCTCGCGCTCGAGGAGCCGAGCGCGGACCTCGAGGCGCGCATCATGGACGCGGAGCGCGCCGCGCAGCGAACCGCGCCTTGGCCGCGCAAGGTGATGCGCGCAGCGGCGTGGGCCGGCAGCCACGCGATGCGGCCGCAGCTCGCGATGGCGGCCCTCTTCATGTTGGTCGTCGGATCGAGCCTGCTCCTGCTGCGTGCTCGCCCCGGCACGGTCGGCGCCCCGGTCGAGGTGACCGAGCGAGGCGCGCCCTCGCCCGCCGCGACGGCGGGGAGCGACTCGATGGCGCGCGCTCGCGCAGTGGGGCGCGCGGGCGGCGAAGGAACCGTGGTGTCGCCGGCGGAGCAGCGGCTCGACAACGACCTCGGCGAGCCGAAGCAGGCCGAGAAGGAGGCCGCTCCCGCGGCGGCGGCGCCGGCGCCGGCCCCGACGGCGACGCCCACCCTCGAGGACGCGCCGGGCGCCGCGAAGGACGAGGCGGCGGACACGGCGGCGCTCGCGCTGTCTCGTGCGCGCGACGCCCGAGCGAAGTCCGGCTGCCCCGACGCGCTGCTCCAATACGAGGAGGTCTCGAAGCGCTTCCCGTCCACGCCCGAGGCCGCGGCGGCCAACCAAGAGGCGCGGGACTGTCAGCGCGAGGTCGCGGCGGCGCCCATGGCGAAGACGGGCGCGGCGAAGCCGGTCGCGATGCCAACGAAGCCGGCGGGGTCGGCGAGCGAGGCCCCCTCCTCGCCACCTCCGCCCTGACGAGCGGGTGCTCGCGGGCGACCCGTGCGCGCGGCTTGCCGACTCGGGACCGTTCGGGAGTAGACTCTCAGCCAATGCGCTCGTCTCGACTCCTGCTCGCGGCCGTTCCCGCCGTCGGGCTCGCCGCCCTCGTCGCCGCTTGCACCGAGGGCCCCGCCGCCGACGTGGGCCTCGTGATGCTCGCCCCCGAGGGGCTGCTCGGCGACGCGACGAGCGTGAAGCTCTCCGTGTTCGACGCGAAGAGCGGCAACTGCGACCCGGCGACCGGCGACGCCGGCACGCCGCCTTCGAACGCGCAGGCCTTCCAGCTGAAGAAGGACGGCTGCGACGCGGGGACGTGGTGCGGGCAGATCACGCTCGACAAGAACGGCGCCAAGAAGATCTTCGCCGTCGAGGTTCGAAACGACGCGAGCTTGCTCTTGGGACAGGGTTGCAACACCGCCGTCATCAACCAGGATCCGCTCGACGTCAGCATCAAGGTCGTCCGCTACGTGGCGCCGGCGTGCTGCGGCGACGGCGCGCTTCAGCCCGGCGAGCTCTGCGATCCCGGCGGGAGCCCGAGCTGCGGCGGCGTCACGGCCGGCGAGGTGTGCCTCGCCGACTGCACCGCCGCGGAGCTCCCGGTGGACCGGAAGCCCGGCGATCCCGCGCCCGCCCCGGGGGACGCGAAGAACGCCTCGATCGCGTTCGTCGGGGGCAACGGCCAGCTCGCGAACGGCCTGCGAGTCGGCTTCGAAGCCGCCGCGGCCGGAGGTTCCGACATCGCGATCGACTTCCGGCAAAACGACCTGTCGCACATCACGTCGCCGGCGCTGTTGAACGGGCCCCTGCGCATCCCGCTGAAGTGCTCGAACCCCGGGGCCGCGGGCCAAGCGCGGCGGCAGGTCACGCCCTCGGTGGCGACCCTCGATCCGATGACGAGCCTCGTCGTGTTCGCGAGCGATCTCGTCGACGGGATCAACTTCAACCTCTACTACACGACGCTCGGCGCCGACGGTTGCGCGGGAGGCGATCCGCTCCAGGCGAACACGACGGCGAACGGGGTCTCCGAGCCGCGCGTGGCGACGGGGCCCTCGGGCTCGGCGCTCCTCGTCTGGACGCAGAACGGCGCGATCCAAGGGCGCGTCCTCGCGGGCGGTGTCCTCGGCACCGAGTTCACCGTGGCGCAGGGCAAGACGGCGCGCGTCGCGGGCAACGCGAACGGTTGGGTCGTGGTCTACGAAGGGACCGGCGCGGGGGACGACGACGGGATCTTCCTGAAGAAGGTGAGCGCGACCGGCACCGTCGGGAGCGAGACCCTCGTGAACGCCAAGACGGCCGGGGTGCAAGATCAGCCGGACGTCGGGCTGCTCTCCGACGGCCGGGCGCTGGTCGCGTTCCACGACGGCGGCGACGTGTACTTCCAGCGGTTCGATGCGACCGGCGCGCCGGTGTCGGGAGACCAGAGCGCGGCGATCCATCTCTCGCTCGACGGCGAGCAGGCGAACCCCGCGGTCGCGCCCGGCACGGGCGACTACTTCGCGGTGGCGTGGGAGAACCAAGCGACGGGAGAGATCGCGGCCCGCTACGTCGGCGGCTCGAGCGGCTTCCTGTTCAACCCGGTCGACGGGCAGAACTCCGACTTCGTGGCGAGCGCCGCGGGGGTCGCCGGCGCGCGGCGCAAGCCGACCGTCGCGGTGGGTGGCGACGGGTACGTCGCGATGGCGTGGGAGGATCAGAGCGCCTCGCACACGGGCGTCTTCCTGCGTCGGTTCCCTCTGCCCATGTGATGCAGTAGCAACACGGTACGGAACAGCTCGGCCCCTCGCACGCGCGCGTCGGCGGGCGACCTGCGCGAGAGAAATCGCGATCGTGGTCGGCTCAGTTGCTCGCGCGGCGCGAGGCCGCGAGGCCGGGTCCGTGGGCGTCGCCCGCCTCGTCGGCGTCGAGGATGCTCGCGGCCAGGGCCCGCGCGGCGCGCGTGTCGGCCGCGGAGGCCGCGCCGTCCCGCAGATAGGCGATCGTACGGATGGTGTCGACGATGCGCTCGCGATCCTCGGGGCTCAGGTGTGCGAAGCGGATGCCCATGCCGGGGTTCGGCCCGCCCGAGGTGGCGGGGTTGATCCATTGCACCGCGCCGCGCAGGACGAACTCCGCGATCGGGTCGCCCGGGAGGCCGCGGTGGCTCGCTGGCGGAGAGAAGCGCAGCGTGAGCTCGGTGCCGACGGGGAGCGGCTCGGTCGTCCGCACGAAGATCCCCATCTCGGAGATGTTGGTGATCGACGCGTAGAGGAACGTCTCCTCCGTCTCGCAGTCGACCGACCACGTGACCTCGAGGCGCTCGCTGCGCCTTCGCTCACGCGACTCGGGGTCGCGATCGTCGTCGGGGTCGTGAGGCATCGCGAAGCTCGTAGCGCCGATCGCGCGCGGAGTCGAGGCGACCCGCGGCCGCTCAGAGCACGCGGATGGATCCGGCGACGACGCGATCTTCGTTGGCCTCGCCCGAGGTCACCTTCATGCGGGTGCTCGAGTTGAAGAAGCCGAAGAAGAGCTGATAGTCGCCCGGGAGGAAGTTCGGCTCGAGGACGAGCTCGCAGTCGTCTCGGACGTAGTCGCCGGCGCGCCAGAGGCTCATGGGGTAACGCCCGTCCAGCACCGGGTGATCGGCGTTGTGACGCCTCCCCTGCCCGTCCACGTGCACGAAGGACTGCCAGTTGCCGCCGATCGGCTTGAGGACGCGGTAGTGGAGGCGCAGCCGGTACGGCTTGCCCGGGACGATCGAGCGAACGTGCTTGCCGTCCTCGTCGACGAGATCCCAGCCGAGGACCTCGAGCTGATCGGAGAGCCTGGCCGCGAGCGGGTGGTCGACCTTCGGCGGCTCGGAGCCGACGAGATCGTCGAGCGGATTCTCGTTGGGACGCCCGCCGAGCGTGCTCGACGCGAGCAACACCTGGCTCGAACGCGCGTCGAGGATGGGGAGGTTCTCGCCGAAGCGAGCGCGGTGGAGCGCGTTCATGCGCGGCAGATCGCGCGCGCGAAGGACGAGCCAACGCCGCGCGTCGCTCGCGGAGTCGTCGTCGCCCGCGAGCCACGGGAAAGCCTCGCTCGGCTCCTCGAACGAGCCCACCGATCCGGAGAAGTAGAAGCTCGCCGAGCGCGGGCTCATGCCGAGGACCGCGAGTCGATCGCCCGGGCCGTGCGCTTCGGTGAACGTCTCGAAGACCTCCTTCGGCGAGAGCTGCGCGGCGACGGCGGGGTAGTACGCGAGGCTCAGGATCGCTCCGGCGACGGCGCCCCCGACGACCACCGCGCTCGCGCGGTGCGCCCGCGTGACGCGCAGGAGCGCGTCGAAGCCGTCGTGGGCGACGACGAGCGCGATCGCGCCGGCGGCGAGGCCGAGCGGCGCGCCCCACCACGCGTTGAGGCCGAGCGAGACGAAGTTGCGCGGCATCCTGCCGACCGAGGCCCAACCGGCGTGCGAGCCGACGAAGAGCATCGCGCCGAGCCCGACGAGCGAAGCCTCGAGGACGACGAACACGAAGAGCAGGTTGCCCTTCCACACGTCGCCGAGCGCGACCCCGGCCGCCTTCGCGCGCGCCACGCGAGAGGCGAGCCACGCGGACGCGGCGGCGTACGACTTGGAGAGCGGGAGCGGGCCCGCCTCGGGGGCTTGCCGGGAGAACCAGGCGAGCGCGACGAGGCCGCAGAAGACGGCCGTCACGATCGTGAGCAGGCGCTCGGAGGTGTGCGCATAGCTCGTCGGGAACGAGATGCCCTCGTTCGTGAACGTGGCGAGCATCCGCACCGGCTCGCGCTCGAGATCGACGAAGAGGACGGCCCCGAGCAACACCGAGCCGATCGCGACGACGCGTGACGGCGACGCTCCCCGCTCGAAGTCGCGGAGCGCGACGCCGCAGGCGCCCGCGAGCGCGGCGACGCCCGCGTAGGGCAGCGCGCCCGCGTACGGGGCGACGACCGCTGCGGCCGCGAGGGTCACGCCTGCTCCCGAGAGCAGCGCGAGACGGAGGATCGTCTCGCGGGTCCGAGCGTCATCGCCTTCGCGCTCGACGGGCGCACGGAGCAGGCGGGCGAGCGCGAAGGGCAGGAAGGCGCTCCAAGGGAAGAGCGCGTGGCCGATCTGTCGAATGGGGCGATCGAACGTGCTGTCGCGCGGGGTGGGATCGAAGAGGCTCATGCCGATCGAGCGGTGCAGCGGCTCGACGAGGTCGACGAGGGGCAGCGCGATGACGAAGAACTGCACCGCGGCGCCGATCCCGGCTGCGAGCAGGAGGAACGAGGCGGCGGAGCGGAACGGCGCGAAGCCGAGCACGCGCCCACCGAGGACGCCGGCGAGGCCCGCCGAGAGGAGGGGGGCGGCGACGCCGAAGAGCAGGCCGCGGCTGAGGTAGCCGGCGACGAGCCCGAGCGCCGCCACGGCGAGCCCGACGCCTCGGAGCCTCCAACCGGGCTCGATCAGGAGGACGGTGAGCCCCGCCAGCGCGATCGAGAACGACGCGAGCGTGACGATGTCGCCCGTCATCGTGCGCGCTTGCATGAAGTAGAGCGGCATCGTCACGAGGGCGACGGCCGCGTAGACCCCGGCCCGGCGATCGACGTAGCGGGAGACGAGGAGGTAGAGGCTCGCGAGGCCGAGCACGCCCCAGAGCGCGAGCGGCAGCCGCCCGGACCAGTCGTGCCAGCCGAACAGGCGGTACGAGAGCGCCATCGAGGTGAAGGGCAGCTCGCCCATGCCGAGATCGGTGGTGGTCGGGATCGTCGGCGGATCGCCGGGCAGCGCGAGGTTCGTGGCGTGGAAGAGGTGGACCGCGATCTTTCGCGCCTGCTCGGCGTTGTCGAGCTCGTACGGGTCCCACACGCCGCTCTTGCCGATCGGGAGGACGAGGCCCGCGATCGCGAGGAGCGCGACGCCGACGTGCGCAAACCAGGGGCGAAGAGGAGCTCGGGGCACGGACGGCTCCGGACCCTAGCACGGCTGTGCTATGTGCGCGCCGTGGCAGGAGCACGCACGCAGAAGAGACGAGGCCCCGGGCGCCCGGAGGGGAGCCAACGGCGGAGAAGCGACGAGAAGGCGCCTCCGACGAAGGAGCCGAAGGCGCCTCGCAAGAAGCAACCGAAGGCGCCTCGTAAGGGGGAGCCGAAGGCGGCCCCGCGACCGCCGCGACCTGCGGCGCCGGCGCGTCCGAGCGCCGACGCGCGCGCGAGGGCTCGCGCGAAGGCGGAGCCCGCGGCCGATCCGGGGCCGACGCGCTCGGGCACGGTCGCCTTGGTCGGGCGCCCCAACGTGGGCAAGTCGACGCTCCTCAACGCGGCGCTCGAGCAGCCGCTCGCGATCGTCACGAGCACGCCGCAGACGACGCGCGACACGATCCTCGGCGTCGTTCACGTCGGTGGTGCGGAGATCGCGTTGCTCGACACGCCCGGCCTGCATCGCGCCGAATCGGCGCTCAGCCGCGCGATGAATCGATCGGCGCGCAACGCCGCGAAGTCGGCGGACGTCGTCGTGTTCGTCACGGATCTCCCCGAGGCGAGCGGCGACACGCGCCGGGGGACCTTGCGGCCGCACCCGGGGGACATCGCGCTCTTGTCGGATCTCGGCGAGGGTCAGCCCACGATCCTCGTCCTCAACAAGGTCGATCGCGTGCGCGACAAATCCACGCTCCTCCCGCTCCTCGACGCGCTCGCCAAGGTGCGCGCGTTCGAGGCCATCGTGCCCATCTCCGCGAAGAAGGAGAACGGCGTCGTGCGGGTGCTCGACGAGGTGGCGAAGCTCCTGCCGGAAGGCGAGCATCGCTTCGGGCCGGACGACATCACCGACCGACCGACGCGCTTCTTCGCAGGCGAGTACGTGCGCGAGCAGATCCTCCTCGCGACGAAGGAGGAGGTCCCGCACGCCACCGCGGTCACGATCGACGCCTTCGAGGAGAAGCCGAAGGTCATGCGCATCGCCGCGACGATCCACGTCGAGCGCCCGGGGCAGAAGAAGATCCTCGTCGGCGCCGGCGGCGCGATGTTGAAGGAGATCGGCACGAGGGCGCGCGCGCGCATCGAGGAGCTCATCGGCTGCCCGGTCTTCCTCGAGCTCTTCGTGCGCGTCACGCCCGGGTGGCGCGAGTCGCGGCCCCTGCTCGACGAGCTCGGCTACGGCGAGTCGAAGGCCGGACGCGGCGAAGCGGAGGAGACGTCATGAAGCCAATCGTCGCGGTCGTCGGGCGTCCCAACGTCGGCAAGAGCACCCTCTTCAACCGCCTCGTGGGCCGCAAGACGGCGATCGTCCACGACGAGCCCGGCGTGACGCGGGATCGACACTACGCGGACGTGGTGTCGCGCGGTCGCGCCTACACGCTCGTCGACACCGGCGGGTTCGACCCCGGCAGCGATGATCCGATGCGACAAGGGATCAAGCGTCAGATCGACGTCGCGATCGAGGAGGCGGACGTCATCGTGTGCGTTCTCGACGCGACCGAGCCCGCCACGGCCGCCGACCACGCCGAGATGAAGCTCCTGCGCACCGCGGAGAAGCCCGTCGTGTACGTCGCGAACAAGGCCGACTCCGAGCGCGCGGAGATCGAGGCGGCGGATCTCTACCGCCTCGGGATCGACCGGCTCGTAGCGGTGAGCGCGCTGCACGGTCGGCGCTTCGACGAGCTCGAGAGCGCGATCGTGTCCGTCCTGCCCGCGGCGAGCGACGACGAAGGCGCCGCGGAAGAGGAAGAGACGGGCGTGCGTGTCGCCGTCATCGGCAAGCCGAACGCGGGCAAGAGCTCGCTCGTCAATCGCCTCCTCGGCGAGGAGCGGCTGCTCGTCGACAACCGGCCGGGCACCACGCGCGACACGATCGACAGCGTCGTCGAGCGCAAGGGCAAGCGCTACGTCTTCATCGACACCGCCGGGATCCGCCGCAAGGCGAAGGTCACGAAGGAGGCGAGCGTCGTCGAGGGACTCAGCGTGATGCAGGCGATCAAGGCGCTCGAGCGGTGCGACGTCGCGCTCCTCCTCTGCGACGCCGACGAGGGCGTGGCAGAGCAAGACGCGAAGATCCTCGGCCTCGCGGTCGACCGAGGACGCGCGATCGTCGTCGCGCTGAACAAGAGCGATCTGCTCGACAAGAAGGAGGCGACGAAGGCCGAGGAGGACGCGCGCGACAAGCTCTCGTTCGTCCCGTGGGCCCCCGTCGTGCGCGTGAGCGCGAAGACCGGGCGCGGCGTCGACGCCCTGCTCGCGAAGGTCGACGAGGTCGGCGAGGCGTTCCGGCGGCGCGTTCCGACGGGGGAGCTGAACCGCTTCTTCGAGCAGGTCCTCGCGACGCACCCACCGCCGACGCACGGCGGTCGCGCACCGCGGCTCTATTACGTGACGCAGGCCGAGTCGCGCCCGCCGGTCTTCATCATCATGGCGAGCGATCCCGACAAGATTCACTTCAGCTACCGGCGCTACGTGCAGAACCAGCTGCGCAAGACGTTCGGGTTCGACGGGGTGCCGGTGAGGACGCACTACAAGGCGCGGCGGCGGCGCGAGAAGCCGGGCAAGGGCGACTGACGCTCGCGGCTGCCTGGTGCGAGAGGCCGGGCACGCCGCTCGCGGACACGCCGCGCGGAGACACGCCGTTCGAGGACACGCCGCTCGGGGACGCGACCGCGGCGGAACGGCTCAGGTGGGCACGAGGATGTCGGCGAGACCGCTCAGCGCCGTGAGATCGTAGACGTCGCGCGCGTAGGCGGGGATCTCGACCGACTCCACGCCGGGCGAATCCTCGAGCGCGCCCTCGAGGCCGTGGAGGTGGAGCGCGTCGAGCCGGCCCTGTCGTGAAGCGTCCTGCATCGCGACGACGCAGCGCTGCGCCGTGGCGGCGCTCTTGACGTCGTGCGCGGCGAGCACGTCGACGACCTCGCCGACCTTCGCCGAGTCGGGGAACCGAGGGTGCACGCGGTTCACCACGAACGCGTCCGGGTGCATGCCCTCCTTGCGCAGCCGCTCGGCGAAGTAGACGACCTCGCGAATGGCGAGCGGGTCCGGCGTCGTCACGAGCACGTAAGCGACGTCCTTGCCTCGCAGCGCGGCGCTCACGGCGTC
This sequence comes from uncultured Polyangiaceae bacterium, assembly GCA_964467935.1. Taxonomy (GTDB): domain Bacteria; phylum Myxococcota_A; class Polyangia; order Polyangiales; family Polyangiaceae; genus CAYYKK01. Next base: position 10,698 of record CAYYKK010000053.1, on the reverse strand, counting down.
CGCGCGCGCCTTCCAGCCGCCGAAGAGCGCGTTCATCTCGGAGACGAAGAGCGCCACCTGCTCGAGGAAGCCGCTGCCCGTGAGCTTGCTGATCCCGCGGAGGAGCGCCGCCGTGGACTTCGCGACGAGGTTCAAGCTGAACTTGCCGCTGTCCTCGAACGCCTCGACGAACCAGCGCATGGCGGGGCTGTCGATCGCGCCGACGAGGCGCTCGGGGGCGTCGAGGAAGTCGAGCGCGTTCGTCGTCGGCGGCGTGTCGACGAGGAGCAGGTCGTAGCGCGGATCGTCGCGCAGCGCGTAGACCTTCTCCATCGCCATGTACTCCTGTGTGCCCGCGAGCGACGTCGAGATGTAGCGATAGAGGACGTTGCCGAGGATGCGATCGCGCCGCTCGGGCGTGGGCGCGAGCTGCGCCACGAGCGCGTCGAAGGTCGTCTTCGTGTCGACGCGCATGACCGTGAGCGAGCCCTTGCCCGTGGCACCGACGCTCGCGAGCAGCGCAGGATCGATGGTCCGCGCATCGGTGCTCATCCAGTCGAGGCCGAGGCTCTGCGCCAGGCGCCGCGCCGGGTCGATCGTCAAGCAGAGCACGCGCTTGCCGCGCTTGACCGCGGCGAGGCCGAGCGCCGCCGTCGTGGTGGTCTTGCCGACGCCGCCGCAGCCGACGGAAAGGATCACGCGCCGCGAGTCGAGGAGGCCTCCGAGGGTGCCCACGCGCCGGGATCTACCAGCTCTCGGTCACGCTGCGCGGAGAATCCTCCGGATGCCGACCATCGCGCGCTCGAGCAGCTCTCCGCGCCCCTCACCGCCACCCCGGCCGCAGAGGACGACCTCCGAGCCGAGCACGTCGAAGGACACCGCGTAGGCCTCCTCCGAGAGCTCGGCGATGCGCGCGCTGACGGTGCGCCGCACGATACGCGACGGATCCTCCAGCAAGGGGGCATAAGCGGCGAGCTCCTCGCAGAGGGGCCAGGCACCCGCGCCCGCGACGAGGCAGCCGCGGTCGTCGACGAGCACCACGGCGTCCATGCCGGTCTCGGTGCGCGTCGTGGACAGCTGGTAGTGGAGGGCCGTGATGGCGTCGGCGCTGCGACGGCGCCTTCGCTCGGGGGCGGCGCGCAAGGGCGAGTCCGCGAGGTGCGCGCGGCCGCGCGGATCGTCGTCGGAGAGAAAGCACTCGGTGGTCACGGGAGAGATCGAAGTGGGTTCGTTCACGCAAGGTCTCCGGGTGGCGAGCCGGGGAATCGTGCGCTGCGGCCTCTCGCACGGCCAACAATTCCATCGCGCCTCGGGGCGCGAAGCGTCGTGGCCCGCGCCGCGAGCTGCTAGGGTGCAGGGCGATGGGTGGCTTCATCGACCTGCACTCCCACTGGGTGGTGGGCGTCGACGACGGCGTGAAGACGCCGGAGGAGAGCGTGAAGCTCCTCCGCGCGCTCCGCGAGGCCGGCTTCGGCCGCGTCGTCGCGACACCTCACATGCGGCCGGGCATGTTCGAGAACACGCGCGCCGACCTCGAGGCCGCCTACGAACGGACGCGTCAGGCGCTCGGCGCGGCGACCGGTCTCCCCGAGACGCTCGAGCTCTCGGCCGAGCATTTCTTCGACGACGTCGTGTTCACGCGGCTCTTGGAGGGCGCAGGCATCCCCTACCCCGGCGGCAAGGCGGTGCTCGTCGAGTTCGGGCCGCGCGCCTTCCCCGCGATGATCACCCACCGCCTCTTCGATCTCTTGAGGCGCCGGATTCGTCCCGTCATCGCGCACCCGGAGCGCTACGAGCCTGTGTGGAAGGACATCCACGTGCTCGATCCGCTCGTGGACGGCGGCGCGGTGCTCCTGCTCGACATCGCCGCGCTCGCGGGCAAGTACGGCCGCGCGCCGCGCAGGGCCGCCGAGGCGCTCTTGGAGGAGGGCTACTACTACGCGGCGTGCAGCGACGCGCACAAGGCGAGCGACGTCGCCGAGGTGGTCGTCGGGCTGCGCGAGCTCGAGGATCTGGTCGGGCGCGAAGAGTCGCTCTTCTTGTTGGTGGAAGGCCCGAACGACATCCTCGAGGGCACCGTCGACGCCTGATCGCGCGGAACTTGGCCTCTTCCTCGGCAGAACCCTAGGAAGGGAGCATGCGCCGGGTCATCCAAATCCTCCTCCTCGGCTTCGCCGCGAGCGTCCTCGTGCTCGCCCTCACGCGTGAGCCGGACGCGAGCGCGAGCGTCGCCTACGCCTCGCCGTACACGTTCGATCAGACGTACGGCACGACGCTGCGGATGCTGCACGTCGACATGGGCTTCAAGATCCTCGAGAAGGACAAGGACCTCGGCTACATCCTCTTCGAGTACACGAGCCCCGAGAGCGGCAACAAGGCCGTGAGCGGCTCGGTGGAGCTCATCGAGACGAAGGGTGGCACCAACGTCGCGGTCCAAGTCCCGGCGATGCCGCAGTACCACGAGCAGATGCTCGTCGACTCGCTCGCCAAGAAGCTCTCCAAGGAGTACGGCGCGCCGCCCGCGAAGAAGAAGGACGACGCCGACAAGAGCAAGGACAAGGACGGCGACAAGGACAAAGACAAGGACGACAAGTCCAAGGACGGCGACAAGGGCAAGGACGGCGACAAGGACAAAGACAAGGGCGACGGCAAGGACGACGACAAGTAGTCCCGCCTCGCGCGACCGATCGAGGCGGCCGCACGCCAGATCACTCCGCTCGATAGGGCGTCCCGTCCTTGTGCGTGAAGATCGGCCGACCGTCGGCGCCCGCGTGGTAGGCGAGATCGTCGTCGGGATACACAGCCTCGCCGCCCGCTGATTGGTCGCAGATCTCGAGATAGCGCGCCGGGCGATCGCTTCGATTGACGAGCTGGTGCCCGTCCGTCGATCCGGCGGGAAACCCGGCGCACGTCCCTGCGACGAGGATCTGCTCGCCGGCGTCGGTGCGCAGCACGACCTCCCCCTCGAGCACGAAGACGAGCTCGTCCTCCTGCGTGTGCCAGTGCCGCATCGACGACTCTTTCCCGGGCGGGAGGGTGGTGAGCTGCACACCGATCTTCGTCAGGCCGAGCGCCGCGGCGAGGCCGCGCTTGTCGCGTGGCAACACGCGCGAGCGAAACGGCTCGGGATACCCCGAGGTGGAGCGGGCGGGGACGGTGGCAGGATCGAGCGCGGGGAGTTCGAGCGGCATGGGCGCGCCCATAACACGGCGCCGACCGATCCGAGCATCCGAGCGCGCACGAAGCAGGCGCCGCGACTCAGCTCCCGGCGAGCAGGATCTCGTAGACCTTCTTCTCGGTCGCCGTGTCGTCGCCCGCGTCGACGGCGACGAACGTGTCACCGACGAGCTTGGTTCCCCCCTTCTTCACGGCCGCGCCGTAGTCGACGTCGTCGATCACGAGCGTGCCGTCTTCGTTCGAGAGGAAGCGGTAGTTGTAGACGACGCCGCTCGGCGCGCTGCGGCCCCCGCTGCGCGACGACTCCTCGGTGACCTTCCAGCGCTTCGCCGCCTCTTCGAGCTTGCCGAGGCCGAAGAAGAGCTCCTTCGTCACCTTCCCCGGCGCGGCGACCTTCGCCACGTCCTTCGCGATGGCCGCGAGATCCGGCGCGCCCTTCTTGCCTTCGTTCGGCGTGAAGCCGACGCGGACGAGCGCGCCGTCCCCGAGCGTGATGACGGGCCTCGGCGCATCCTTCGCCGCCGACGTGCCGAGCGCGTCGATCCAGATCGTCGCCGAGACCGCCTTCTCGTCGGCGCCCTTCTCGACCTTCATGTACGTCGATTGCCAATCCTCGTCGCCGGGCTCGCTCGACGAGATGGTGAAGCCCGCGGCCTTGAGGCGGTCCTCGGCGATCTTCGGCGTGAGCTCCACGGCCTTCGGCTTCGCCGCCTCCGACGAGCTCGAAGGCGCGCTCGATCCGCTCGCCTTCGCGGCGTCCTTCGAGCCACATGCGGCGAGCGCGACCGAGAGAGAGGCGACGGCGAGCGGAGCGAGCTTGTGGCGCATGGTCTTCCTCGGGTTGTCGGGGGCGCGGCCTGCTACGCGCGACGACGCGCTTCCTCCCCGCGAGAGGCACGAAAACGAGCCCGGTCGAGCGCTTCAAGGCCGCGCGAAGAGGAGCGTCGCACCGAGGACGAGGAGCCCGAGCGCGACCGAGACGGCGAGGGCTCGCTGCGACGCGCGCGTGACCGCTCGCGCGCCGGCGAGCGCGAGGCGGGTCTCCGTGGTCCGATCGGTCGCGAGGGCGTGCGCGCGCGAGAGCTCGCGCACGAAGGCAGGCTCGGGGACGATGCTGGTCGACGCGCAATGACGGCAGACGCGGTGGGCCATGGGGGCGCTCGCGAGCGGGGCGCCGCAGACGCGACACGCGAACGGCTCGCCCGGCGCCGATGGGGCGATGGCGAGGAGGTGCGGCCTCACGTGGTGCGCGTACGAGCGCCGCGCGACGCGACGGCTCGCCGAGAGGGCGGCGAGCAGCGCGAGGCAGACGGAGGTGACGAGCGCAGGCACGACGACGAGCGGGCGCGTGGAGGTGCGGGCGACCGCGGCGCTGAGGATCACACCGACGAGCAGGGCCGGCAGCACCCATCGGCGGAGCGGCCTTCCGTCGAAGGTGCGCGCGTAGGCGCCGACGAGACCGCGCAGCGCGAGATCACGGCGGACGGCGTCGCGAAAGCGCTCATCGAGGATCTCGTGGCGCCGTCGCTCGTCGGCGGGCAGCGGCTCGTGGGCGCCGCAATGGCGGCAACGAATCGAGGGCGCCTCGTCGAGGACGGCGGGCGCGCCGCAGCTGCCACAGAGGATCGGGAGCGCTTCGAGGGGCTCAGCGCGCGACACGGGCCGCCGCGAGGAGCGCGTCGAACGCGACCTGGTGGACAGGGATGCTCGCGCGCAGCTGATCGGGCAGCGACATGGTGAGCCGGCCGGAGAGGCCGCCCCGAGCGGCCTTTCGATTGGCGTCGGAGGGATCGGCGAGCGTGATGCGATCGGGCGCGACCAAGAGGTCGACCTCGGCCAGCGCCCCGAGCGCTTGGAAGAGCGCCGCGCCGTCGGGGCCGCGGAGGGCCGCGCCCGCGGCCGCGTCGTCCTCCGCGAGGACCAGGAATCGCCGATCCCACTCGGGATTCCCGAGCGAGATCTCACGCGGATAAGCCGGTCTCCAGACACGCTCGGTGCGACTCAATGCCTCGTAGGCCGCCTTGCCGAGGCCCCCCGCGATCGCCCGATCGGCGATCTGAAAGCGCAGCCTCGGCGGCGTCGGCGATCGGTACGTCCAATCGAGCGTGGAGACGCGGACGCTGCCCTGGTGGTGGGTGCGGCTGTAGAACGTGATGATCGCGTCGCTCCCGACGCCCTTGACGAGGTACTCCTCGACCGCGCGCGCTCGCAGATCGACCTTGGGCGGGATGCGCAGCTGCTCTTCCAGCGGCGCGTCGGGCTTGTCGGCGTGGCGGTAGCCGAGCGTCGTGAAGAGCTCGCGCCTCGCGTCCAGGAGCGCCGCGCCGTGCTTCCTCGCGTAGAGAACGATGCCGACGACCGTCACGAGCGCGATGACCACCGCGCCGAGCAGCATTCCGAGGAGCTCGGTCATGGCGGAGAGGACTACCCGCGCCGATCGACGGATGCAAACGCCCCCATTCGCTTGCGGCGGCCCCGCGCAGAAACTACGGGCTGCGCGATGGAGCGAGACGCCCGCCTCCCCTTCACGCCTCGGCTCCAGCCTCGCACCGCGCCGACGAGGCTCCATCGACGGAGCGTCCTCGGCGGCCTCGCGGCGCTCCTCGGGAGCGCGACGGGCTGCGGCTACTTGCGGGCCGAGTACGCGCGCCAGGAGTCGCTCCAGCGCTCGATCGACGCGTACACGATCGCCCAGCCCTTGCCGGCCGCGTGGAAGCGCGTCCCCGAGATCAACGGCATGGACAACCTCTGGCAGGGAGCGCTCTACAGCTGGCAAGAGACCGCGACCCCGCCCTACGACATGCGGACCTCGAGCCACACCGAAGAGTCGCAGCAGGGCGCCGAGCACGTCACGACGGTCACGTGGTTCCGGTGCGTGGGCGAGGAGGTGAGCGGGGGCTGTCGCGTGTCCTTCTACGCCCACACGCACACGCATCGCGTGCAGAACGGCGTGCCCCCGCAGGACACCGATTCGGAGGATCGCCGCCACGACCTCGAGCTCGCGTTCATTCGCCTCTACGATCCGGCCGCGGCCGATCGAATCGCCCGCGACGGCGAACGCGCTGCCCAGGCCGCACGCTGAGCTCCGCGCGACCGTCGAATCACAGGTAGGACGCGGCGCGGAGGACCGCGAGCTTCTCGGGGGGAATGCTCGCCTCGAGATCCTCGGCCACCTTCGTGTTGTCGATGTCGACCGCGTAGACCACGAAATCGTCGGTCACCGGGAGGATCTCCGACCACGCGAGCGCGTTGAGCTCCTGCGCCAGCGAGACGAGCATGTCGCGCGACGCCGCGGTCGACCCCACGATCTGGAAGTGCTGATTCGCCATCGAGCTCTGTCGCTTGATCTCCGGATCAGCGAACACGAACGAGCCGAACGATTCGAATTGCATCACTTGGAAGAGGCGCCGGCGATTCCGATCGACGTCGCTCGGATCGAAGGTCGCCGCACGATAGGCCTCTTCGCCGAGCGCCATCTGCGGAGGGAGCGATGCATACGAGCTCGAGTCGTAGCCGAGCCCGAGGCAATAGGCGCGCGAGCGCGTCGGGCTCGCCGCGACGACCCGTGGGATCTCGCGAGCGAGGAGCGCTCGGAGCGAGACGACGAGCTCGTCGAGCGACATCGTCGGTCGCTCGTAGCGGATCGCGGCGCGCCCCTCGAGCCCGCGCTCACGAATGGCGAGGACCACGCCGTCCGGATTGCGTTCGACGACGAACTGCCGCTTCTCCTTGCCCTCCTGGACCGATAGCCCGGAGACGCGCCCCTCTGCGTAGTCGTAGTGCGAGGTGCGGCTCGTACCCGATGCGAAGCTTCGGTGAGAGACGAGGCCGTCGGGGCCGAAGCACCCCGCCGCTACGCCCGTCGCCATCTTCTCGGAGGGATCGTAGTCGTAATGAACCGACTCGAAGGCATCTCCAGCGTAAGCGAAGAGCTCGAGATAGTATTTCCCCGGCAAGCGCACGTAGCGTCGAATCACGCGAGGTCGGCAGTCCTCGTCGAGACCGTATTCGAGGCAGCCTTCCTTGTCTCGAGGCTCTTCGGGGAGGAGTCGACCGCGGCTGAGCCCGCTGATCTCGGGGTCGAAGGGCAGGAGATCGAAGACCGGCCCGGTCGCCCATTGCCAACGAACGACGGCGCTTTCGGCCGCGGCGCGCAGCCGCGCGCGCTCGCGGGAGGAGCGCTTCCATCGTTCTCGCAGAGCCTTCTCCGAGGGGAGCTCGGGGCAGACGCCCTTCACCACGTCCCTTGCTCCATTTGCCTCGCGATGCGCCGAAGCTGGGATTTGACCTCTTTGGCTTGCTTCTTTTTGCTTCTGCCGCCGCGCGCCTTCGCCGACTCGAGCTGATCGGCGACACGCTTGTAGGTCTCGTCGGTGTGTACGTTCCCGCCGTGATAGCCCGGAGGACGGGCGCCCGAGCACCCTCGCCCGGGATGTCCCGGCTGATCGACTTGAGAGTCCTGGGTACCCCAGAGCCTCGCTCCGTTCGCCCCGTGATCGATATCCACGCCGACGCTGTCCAAGACCTTCCGAGCGCGATCGCCCTCTTTGCCTCCGTCCTCACGCGGGACGATGTGGTGGGCCGTCTGGCCCGGCTTCAGCGGGTGGTGGTCCTTCTTCATGTTCGCGGCGAGGACGTCCGCGACGCTGAGGCCGAACAAGTCCATCCAAGCGAACGTGCTCGGCCCGAAGCGGAAGACGTTGAGCCCGCCCGCGACGCCGATCGGATCGGCGCTCACGAAGACGCCGCGATCGTAGTAGCGCCATCGGTTGTAGGCGAGCGAGGTCTCCTCGTCCCAGTATTGACCTTGTAGCCGGAGCGGCGTGTCCGCCACCGCGCTCCCCAGCGCGTGCAGATCGCCGAAGGCGCCGCGATGGTATTCGGCGGCGACGTCGCCTCGCTCGTCGATGAGCGCCTCCGGCACGCCGATCGAGTCGTTGAGGTAATGGAACCAGCCGCCGGACTCGCGCCCCGCGTCGTCGAAGCGGCGCTCTCGATGGGCGAGCGGCTCGAAGCTGTCGTCTTGGAACCAATAGGTTCGCTGCTCGACCGGCCGCGCGAGGGCGCTCTCTCGGATCTCGTGCACGAGCAGATCCCCGTCCCACACGAAGCGCACGCGTCTCTCGGGCTCGACCTGCGCCCGGCTCACGCGTCGACCGACGCGCTTCTCGAGGCGTCGCGCGAAAGCATCGTACGTGAAGTCGACGACCACGCCGTCCGAGCTCTCGGCCCGTGACATGAGCCCCGCCGCGTTCCAGGAATAGGTCCAAGTCGCGGTGGGCGCGTCGCCATCGAGCGCGTCAGGCGCATACGTCCTCTTCTCCGACAGCCGAGCATCGGCGTCCCAGACGTAACGCGTATTGCCCTCGCGCAAGAGGCGGTTGCCTGGCCCGTACGTGCGCGACGCGGCGCCTGCCGCTGCGTCGTGGACGTTGCCGCTCGGATCGTAGTGAAAGAGCTCGGCGCGCGCCTTCGGCGGCACCATGGCGAGGAGCTGACCGACGGGATCGTATCGGTATTCGGTGGTGCCTCGGCTCGGATCGTGGCTCTCGACGAGCTCGCCGTCCGCGTCGTATTTGAAGGCCCGGCTCGCGGTCACGCCGGTGGGGTGGCTCCCGACCCAATCGGGCTTACCCGCGCCGACGACCACGTTGGCCACGGCCGTCACCGACCTCCGTTGCGAGAGCCGGCCCAAGGGGTCGAAGGCGCTCTCGAGCGTCCCGCCGCCGGGCAACGTGCGACGGAGCTCTTGCCCGAGCGCGTCGGGGAGGTGATCCACGATTTGGCCGTCGAGGATCGTGCGCCTCCTGCGGCCCATGCGGTCGCGCACGACCTCCTCGAGATGGCCGAGGCTCGTCTGCCGTCCGATCCTCTCTCCGTTGGGATCGAGGAAGACCTTCACGTCGTGGGCGACGCCGCCGACGACCTGTCGTTCGGCCGTGATCTGCCCCAACCGATCGCGCTCGAACGTGACCTCGACACCGTTCGAGCCCTTCGCGCGGACGAGCTCGCCGCGCAGGTTGTATTCGAAGCTGTCGACGCTGTCGTCGTGCCCGATCCGCTGCACCAATTGGCCCGCGAGATCGTACTCGAGCAGAGTCTCCTTGCGGTCGGCCCCGCGCGACGAAATGAGGCGCCCCGCCTTGTCGTAGCCATAGCGGAGGTGACGTCCGTCGAACGTGTGCTCGTCGGTCATCATCCCGACGGGCGAATACTCGAAGCGGTGGAGCTCGCCCCGCTCGTTCCAAATGCCCGTCAGCTCTCCCTCGACGTTGAATCCGAGCCGAACGGTGTTCCCGTTCGCGTCGACGCGCGACGTGAGCCTCTCGTAGCCACCCCACGTGAAGCGCGTCACGAGCCCGCGCGGGGACGTGATCGAGACGAGGTGCGCTTCACCATCGTATTGGTACGACGTCGTCTGCCCGAGCGCGTCCGTCTCGGTCAGGAGATCGCCGCGCACGGAATACGAATAAGTGGTCTTCGCACCCAGCGGATCGGTCTTGGAGAGCATTCGACCGAGGAAGTCGTACGTGTATCGCCACGAAGTGCCGTCGTTCTGCACGGTGGCGACGTGGTTCAGCGCCGCGTCGTATTCCACCGTCGTCGTGCCACCGACCGGATCGACGACCTTGGTGACGAGCCCCTGCTCGTTGCGCGTCAGCTGGGTGATCCCCTCGCCCGCGTTGACGACCGTGATCACGTTGCTGCGCGAGTCGCGCGTGAGGAGCGTGCGGCCCCCCTCCGGATCGCGGAGCTCGACGGGGTACCCGGCGCCGTCGCGCGTCATCGAGACGACGCGCTTCAACGGATCGCGGATGCGAAGGACGCGACCGCGCGCGTCTCGCTCCCACTCGGTCGTCGCTCCCTCGGGATCGGTGAGCGACGTGAGGTGACCGTCCGCGCGGTAGATCGCCGAGGTCACGGCGCCACCTTCGACCCACTTGTCGATCAGGCCGAACTCGTTGCCGAAGAAGTTCGAGCTCTGCGTGGAGTCGACGACGACGCTGTGTCCGTCGGCGCCCCAAATGAAGAGGCAATGGTGAATCCCGCGGCAGCGCGTGGCTCCGTCGTGCAGGAACGTGGGGAGGCCGTCGACGAGGCTCGGATCCGGGACGTCGCCATAGTCGCCCCAGCTCTCGGTGCACCTGCCTTGCTCGTCGAACCGGAAGTGGAACCGCAGCCCGGCGCGGTTCTGGTCGAGCGTGAGCTGGCCACGATCGTTGTATTCGTAGCGATGGAGATGACCGTCCCCGTCGGCCGCGCGGACCAGCCGCCCGCGATCGTCGTAGCCGTACTCCGCGAGCTGCACCCACTCTCCGGGTCTCCGCTCCACGTGGAACGAGAGGATGTGGCCGCCCTCGTCGCAGCGCACGCGCAGCGTTCGACCGGCGCTGTCGACGACGCGTTGGAGAAAGCCCTTTTCGTCGTACGCGAGCACGATGCGGTTGTGATTCCGATCTCGGATCTCGGTCAGCGCCGAGCGCCCCACGCTCGACTCGGGCGGAAAGCGCCGGAAGAGGCCGTCGTCGGCGTCGACCTCGT
>CAYYKK010000052.1:0-31051 GCA_964467935.1 uncultured Polyangiaceae bacterium | reverse complement strand
CGGAGGTCGTGTGGGGCGGGCTCGTCGTGGCTGGGCTCGTGGCGATCGTCGCCTGCTTCAGCCTCGCGCTCGCGCGCCGGGCCTACCTCGGCGTCGCGTTCTTCCACGCGTACCTCGAGGTGATCGTCGTGGCGACCGCTTTGGTTCGCCGAGGCGCCGAAGCCCGAACGGCGGAGAGCGCACCCCCTCCACGGCTCGCCGAGCTCACGACGTGAGCGCGTCCGAGGTCGCGCTCCGCTGGCTCCTCGCGTTCGCCGTGACGCAGGCGATCGAGTGCCCCATCTACATCCGCGGCTTCCGCGTGCGACCCGCCGTCGCCTTCGGTGCGAGCCTCGCGACCCATCCGATCGTGTGCCTCGTGATCCCCAGGATCTGGCGTTGGATCTTCGTCCGTCTCCTCCCGCGCTTGCCGCTGTGGGCGATCGGGCGCGACGCCTACTTCGTCGGCTACGGCGCGCTCGCCGAGTCGTTCGCGATCGTGTTCGAGGCGGCGTTCGTCGCGTGGCTCGGCTGGCCGGGCGGCGTCCCGGCGCTCGAGGGGCCGCGGTGGATGCAGCGTCCCCTCGCGCGCGGCGCCCTCGCGAGCGTCGTGGCGAACACCGCGAGCGGTCTCGTCGGGCTCGCGCTGAGCGGCCTCACCGGCTGGCCTTGATCGGCGCCCTCACGCCGATCGATCGGGCGAGCGAGCGCCACTCTTCGTCGGTCCCCTCGAGCACGCCGCGCTCCCACGTCAGGACCTCGGCAGGTCGCGTGGGCGCGTCGCCGACCGGCACGAGGTGCCAGTGCAGGTGCGGCGAGGTCATGGCGAGGTCGGCGCGCGACGAGCCGAGCGACGCGACGAACACCCTGAGCGGAGAGAGGGCCTCTTCGATGCGGATCGCCGCGGCGCGGATGAGGCGCATGACCTCCACCGCGGCTTCTTCGTCGAGCTCCGCATAGCTCGTCACGTGGTCGTGTGCGACGACCATCGCGTGACCCCAGGTGAGCGGATAGGCGTTGAGCACCGTCGTCGCGCGGACGCCGCGCTCGAGCACGCGCTCGCTCTCGGCGTCTGCCTGGAGCGCTGCGAGGAGCGAGCACATGATGCAGCCGCTCGACCGCGGCTCGCCGGCGAGGCGGCGGAGCGCTTCTTCCTTCGAGATGCGCCGGGTCACGTCGCGCGCGTGATCCGCTCGAGGTTCGCGAGCGACCGCGCGAACAACCGACCGAAGTTCCAGCGAATGAGCGGGTGCACGAGGCGCGCGAGCAGGACCGGATCGTAGGCGACGCGCCACGAGAGCCTCGCGCTCCGATCGTCGAGCCGCGTGATCCGCATGTCCTCGCCGACGGCGTTCACGATCGGCAGCGAGATGGCCTCCATCGTGAACGCGATCCGCTCGCCCGGCTGCCAAGAGACGAACCGCTCGCGCACCGTCAGCGTCTTGAGGCGCACCTCGCGCCGAGATCCCACGCCGTGCGGCTCGTCGGTCAGCCAGCGCGCGGACACGAAGTCGTCGAGCCAGAGCGGCAGCTTCTCGGTCGCCGCCAGCACGGCGAAGAGCTCGTCCGCCGAGCAGTGCATCGTGCCCTCGAAGCTCATGTGCTCGGGGGGGTGTTCGAGGAAGTCGAGGCCTTGGGGGCGGAGCTCTCTCATGCGCGGATGCTACCCGAAGGGTCCTTCGGCGCGGCGCTCGGCCGTCTATCTGCGCCCTCCGGATGCCTGCTAGGCTTCGGCGCGCCCCTTCCTGAAGAAGATCTCTCTCCCGGGCTCCGGCCCGGCTCCCCGCTCTTCGGCCGTCATCGCCCCCGCCTCGACGGAGGTGCTCGAGCTCTTCTTCGACACGGGCGTCGCGTACCACGAGGTGGTGTTGCCCGCCGAGCTCCCCGACGTCGTGGCGAGCTTCGTGGTGATGAAGGACGCCGCCGGCCAGAGCGTCAGCGTGCGCCGGGCCGAGGCCGCGGAGGATCCGGACGTCGAGATATCGATCCTCGAGCACCTAGGTCAGATCTCCGATCGGTGGATCCCGGTCCCGTATCAGCTCTCTTGCGCGCACGCCGTGCAGCTCTACCTCTCGCCGAAGGGCGGCCGCCGCGGCGCGGTGCGGGCGATCCTCGCCGTCGACACGACGATGCACCCCGGCCAGCGGGGCCGCTTCCTCGACGCGAGCCTCGACGAGGGACGACCGTTCCGACCGCTCGAGCAAGGCGAGATCGGCGGCTTCCTCGACCACCCGACGACCCGCGACTACCTACGGAAGCTCGAGCGCGCCGGCGTCGACGCCGCGCCGTTCAAGCTCTCCGCGCTCTACGAGGTCGTCGGGCCGTACCTGCCGCGCATCCGCTTCTCGCGCGTCGAGTCGCACACGCCGATCCCCGTGTCGCTCGTCCTCGACTTCGGCAACTCGCGCACGACCGCCGTGCTCGTCGAGGCGCGCGAGAAGGGCCTCTTGTCGATCCCGCTCGAGCTCCGATCGAGCGCCGATCCCTTCAGCGTCACCGAGGAGGCGTTCGACTCGCGCATCACCTTCCAGCCGAGCCCGTTCGAGGACGACGACGCGCCCCTCGCGACGGGCGACGGCTTCACGATCCCGAGCGTCGCGCGGCTCGGTCGCGAAGCGCTCGATCGCGCCCTCGAGACGCCCCACCGCTACGCGTGCACGCTCTCGAGCCCGAAGCGCTACCTCTGGGCGGACGATCCGAACGACGAGCGCTGGCACTTCGCCGCCAAGCAGCGCGGCGAGTACCTGCCGGTGTCGGGGCGCCTCCTCAAGTACATCGTGGAGGAGGCAGGCGGCGCGCTGCTCCGGCAGGACGGACCGAGCGCGCCGCCCGAGCCGCGCTACGCGCCCCGGACGATGATGCTCTTCGCGATCGCGGAGATCCTCTCGCAGGCGTACTCGCAGATCGCCGGCCTCGCCTACCGCAAGTTCCAGGGCAAGGAGGGGAGCCCGCGCGTCCTCCGCCACCTCGTCCTCACGTACCCGTCGGCCATGCGCGACGAGGAGAAGGAGGTCTACGAGACGCTCGTGAAGAACGCGGTGCTCCTCGTCGCGTACCTCTTCAACATCCCCGAGGGGCGGCGGCCCAACGAGGAGCAACCCGGCGTCTTCTCGCCCTTCCTCTTCGTCGACGAGGCCCTCGCGGCGCAGATGGTCTACGTCTACCAAGAGGTCGCGAGCACGTTCGCGGGGAGCATGGAGGACTTCATCAAGGTCTACGGCGAGACCCCGGTGGCCTCCGCAGCGCCGCCGCCCGCCGCGCCCGCCGGCGCGACGAAGCCCGGCGCGAGCGAGCCGAAGGTGCGCATCGCGAGCATCGACATCGGCGGCGGCACCACCGACGTGATGGTCGCGGAGTACGCGGACCTCCTCGCGGGCAGCGGGACCAGCCTCGCGATCACCCAGCTCTTCCAGGACGGCGTCAACGTCGCAGGCGACGAGGTCTGCCGCGCGCTCGTCGAAGACGTGGTCTTCTCGCAGATCCTCCAACAGATCGAGAGCGCGGGCGGGAAGGGACAGCTCTGCCACCTGTTCGCCGAGGGAGACGCCGGTCACGGGGCGAGCTGGCGCACGCTGAAGGCGAAGCTGGTGCCCTATTTCTGGCTCCCGCTCGCGCGCTGCCTCTGGTCGGTGGCCGAGGGCTTCGCCATCCCCGGACACACCCCCGACAAGCTCTACAGCGTCGACGACGTGATGCGCGTCTTCGAGGGCGCGAGCTTCTCCGCCGCCGTGCTCTCGGAGGCCGATCGCTTCCTCGAGCCGCTCGTCCCCGGATTCCCGGGCCTCAGGAACCTCTTCCTCCGCTTCGACAAGCAGGAGATCGAGCGCACCATCGAGGGCGTGCTGCGCGAGCCGCTCCGGCGGTACGCGGACATCCTCGCGCAGTTCGACGTCGACATCGTCGTGCTCGCGGGGCGCGCGTCGGCGTTGAAATGCGTCCGCGATCTCTTCGTCTCGGAGATGCCCGTCACTCCGCCGCGCATCAAGAGCATGTCGAGCTACCGCGTCGGCGACTGGTACCCGTCGAAGTGGCGACAGAACGGCGTCATCCGCGATCCCAAGTCGACCGTCACCGCCGGCGCGACCGTGCTGCATCTCGCGGCGAAGAACCAGCTCGCGGGCTTCATGCTCGATCACATCACGCCGCTCGAGCAAAAGCCCATCCTGGGCCTCTACCAGGAGAGCGAGCCGCACATCGGTCGCGAGAGCGAGCTCTTCTCCAAGGGCAACACGAGCCCCGCCGTGGCGTACACGAGCTTCATGCGGCTCGGCTTTCGCAACGTCGACTCTCCCGAGATGGACGCCGCGCCGCTCTTCGAGGTGCGACCGCGCTCGGCCGACGTCGAGCAGGCGCTCCTCGCGGATCGCGCGGCGATCGTCTTCGAGCGCGACAAGCACGGTCAGATCAACGTCGCCGAGGTGAAGAGCCAGAAGGGCCTCTACGCGTTCCAGAAGGAGGACTTCTACCTCAAGCTGAAGACGCTCACGGTCGACCGGTATTGGCTCGACACGGGCGTCTTCAAGAACGTGCTGAGGTACCTGTGAGCGCAGCGAGCCGAGAGGAGCTCGACACGCGCTCCGTCCTCGAGCGCGTGGTCATGGCCGATCTGCTCGACGAGTCGATCCTGGGCGCGCGGCCGGGGGACAAGTCGTTTCCTCTGCGCGTCTTCTTCGGCGAGCTGGGCGCGCGCATCCAGTCGCCCGTGGCCTTCACCCTCGCGACGGGGATGAACTTCTTCTTTCGCAGCGAGATGGAAGAAGAAGACAAGATGCGCGTGGGCCTCGAGCTCTCGCGCCTCTACTACGCCTTCGCGCTCGAGGCGGGCCTCGAGCCGACCGCCGTCGCGGAGACGAGCCCGCTCCTCGCCGCGTTGATGAGCTCGGAGCTCTCGCGGCTTTCGTTCGAGAGCGTCGACCACGCGGGCGTCTTCGACTCGCGCTACCACGAGCGCGGCGGCGGGGCCGACCCTCACGGGTCGCGCATCGTCCGGCCCGTGACGTTCCTGGCGAAGGTGGTGCAAAACTCGATGGTCCGCGCGAAGGCGAGGGTGCTCACGTGACCGCAGCGAAGGAGACCTGGCTGCCCAACCTGGTGGGCGGCGTTTCGATCTGGAAGCTCGCAGGCGATCTCAACCAAGCGCGCTTCTTCGACGGCCGGCTGCTCGTGCCGGAGACCGAGGGCTCGGACAGTCTCCCGGTGAAGGTCCTCTGGACGGTGGACGGGCTCGTCCCGCTCACCGAAGCGCGCGCTTCGCACCCGGAGGCGGCGGCCCAGGCGACGGCGGATCTCGTCGCCTGCGTGGAGCGCGTGAAGAAGGAGCTGTCGCTCGAGTCCTCGGGCTATCGCCGGTTCAAGGACGCGCTGACGATGCCCGCCCTCGACGGCGCCGGCGCCGAGAACTACTTCTTCGATCCCAAGGCGAAGAAGCTCTTCGCGATCAACTGGGGCGCGTCGCCCCGCTCGCTCGCGGGGCAGGGAGAGCTCGTCTTCGGGTACGACCGATTCGACGAGCTCGTGCGCCGCGCGAAGCCGGCTGCGACGGTCGCGCCTGCTGCCGCGGGCGCCGCGATCGCGCCCGCGCCACAAGAGGCCGCGGCGGCACCTTCGGACGAGAAGAAAGAAGAGAAGAAGGACGAGAAGAAGAGCCGGCTCTGGCTCTGGCTCCTCCTCGGTCTCGCTCTGGTCGTGCTCATCGTGCTGCTCGGCCTCCTCTTGAAGGACTGCGGGAAGGAGCCGCGCGACGCGCTCGACGCGGGCACGGACGCGGGCGGAGACGCCGGGGGAGCGAGCGACGGCGGTGACCGAGGCGCCGGCAAGGACGGCGGCGACGGGACGGACGGGGGCGCGGCGAACGGCTCGCACCGGGGCGACGCGGGTGGCGGCAGGGACGCAGCGAGCGACGCGGGCCCGGACGCCGGCGGGGACGCCGGCGCGGACGGCGGGGCCGAGGGGGGTGACGCTGGCGCCGACGGCGGCAAGGACGCTGGCGCCGACGCCGGCAAGGACGGTGGGGCCGACGGCGGCAAGGACGCGAGCGGCAGCGGCGAGCCCTCGGGGCCGCCGAAGAACGGCAAGGTGTACCAAGTCGGCGCGGGCGGAGCGAAGGCGGGCAGCGGCTCGGGGTCGGCGAGCGGCTCGGCCTCCCTGCACGGCGGCGCGGGCGGTCCGCACGCCCACCCGGACAAGCCGATCCCGTTCCGATCGCACTTCCAGCCCGACGCGGTCGCCTGGCGCATCACGACCGGCGCCGAGGTCGTCTCGGACGAGTTCCCGCCCGAGATCGAGGACGGTGCATTCGAGGTGTACTTGAAACCCGGTCACACCTTCAGCGAAATCACGGTCGAGTACCAGGACAAGGCGGGGCAGTGGCACAAGCACTGAGCGGGCGACGGCGCGTCGGGCGGCGGCCCCGCGCCAGCACGTGGCCCACCTGACGGAGCCGAGAGCATCCATGGAGACCCAGAACCTCGAAGCCATCAGCACCCTGTCGCGCAGCGTCGAAGCGGCGCTCGCCGCCATGGGCCCCGAGACGCCGGAGTCGGCGCACGAGGTCGTGATGATGCGGGACCTCGCCATCCGCGCGAAGAAGCTCCGTCGGGCAGCCTCGCGTCCGCAGGCGCTCGGCTTCTTCGGCCCTTCGCAGGCGGGCAAGTCCTTCCTCGTCGGCGCGCTCCTCTCGCACGAGATCGGCAGCCTCGAGGTGCTCTCGCGCGGCAAGACGCTCGACTTCCTGAAGGAGATCAACCCGGCGAAGGGCGTCGAATCGACCGGCGTCGTGACGCGCTTCTCGACGGCGCCGCTGCCCTCGCCGCTCGAGCGCGGCGACTTCTACTGCCGGCTGCTCTCGCTCGAGACGATGCTCGAGTCGGTCGCGACGGGTTTCCTGGTCGAGTGCACCTCGCCCGGCGTCGATCCCGAGCGCGTCGAGAAGTGCATGCGCGACGCGCGGCTCGCGGCGGGGCCGGCGGCGGGGCCGATCTATCGAGAAGCTTGGGAGCTCGTCTGGCACGACCTGACGAAGAAGTACCAAGATCGGCACCCGTACTTGAACGAGCTCAAGCGCCAGGCGGCGCTCACCTCGGGCGCCTGGAAGAGCGACATCAAGACGACCACCGGGTGGATGATGGTCTTCTCGCTCCTCTGGGGCGGCCCGGGCTACGCGCCCGACCTCGACAAGCTCGTCGGGCTCCTGGTGCAGGGGCTCGAGCAGCTCGGGCACGCCGAGGCGATCGAGGCCGAGGTCGCGAGCATCCGCGCGTCGAGCCAGGGAGTGAGCCTCATCGACGCCGGCTGCCTCAACTCGCTCGGCGCGGGCGGCGCGCGGTCGAAGCCGGCGCGCGTCTTCGTCTCGGGGACGGGAGGCGAGGTGTCGATCGAGCCGGGCGTGCTCTCGGGGCTGATCTCGGAGATCGTCCTGCCCTTGCGACCCTCTCCGGGATCGCTGCTCGACCGCGCCGACATCCTCGATTTTCCGGGAGGTCGAGCGCTCAAGGGCATCAACGGCTTCGGCCCCGAGGAGCTCTCGAGCGGCAAGCTCGAGAACGCGATCGAGGTCTTCAAGCGCGGCAAGCTGACGTTCCTCTTCGAGCAGTACGCGATCGATCGCGAGATCACCGCGCTCTGCCTCTGCTCGCCCGGCCCCACCAAGCCCGAGGCGATCCAGCTCCAGTCGCAGGTCGAGGGCTGGCTGCGCATCCGCTACGGCGCCGCGACGCCGAAGCTGCCGGCGGAGATCGATCGGCCGAGCCTCTTCGTCGCCCTCACGAAGTTCGACATGAGCCTCGGCGCCCTCCGCAGCGACAACGCGATGGCGCGCTGGGAGTCGCGCGTCGGCGAGGCGTGCGTGGATTTCTGGTCGCGATCGCCGTCGAGCTGGATCCTCAACTGGGGTCAACGCGGGCGCCCCTTCTCGAACATGTATTGGATCCGCAACCCGTATGCAGATCAGATGCGGAGCCTCGGCCCGGGCGACGAGAGCTACGACCTCATCAAGAGGGGCTACGCGGAGTCACGCGCCGTGCAGCGGCACATCGATCGCTTCGACGAGAAGTGGCAGGCCGTCGAAGGGGAGGAGAGCGGCCTGCCGAAGAGCGGCGTCCCGCTCCTCTCCGCGGCCTTCAAGCTGAAGCTCGCGGAGAACGTCAAGGCGCGCGAGATCGCGGAGGAGGCGAGCGCGGTGTCGGCCGAGCTCCTCTCGCTCTTGAAGGCGCTCACGCCGTCGCGCGACGAGACGGAGCACCGCGCGCGGATCGCCGAGAACGCGACGCTCCTCGTCGACGCGATCGAGCGTGAGATGGTCCGTCGTTCGAGCGGCGCGGTCTTCGGAGAGCTGCTCGGCCTGCTCAGCGCCGACGAGGACGAGCTCGTCGCCGAGGTGGGCCGCGTCCTCTCGGTCGTGGGCCCGCAGAGCATCAAGACGAGCGACAAGGTGAAGCGCCTCGTCGTGCACATGGTCAAGTGGTGGCGCGATCAGGCGTCGCTGCGTGTGCGCTCCTCGCAGCTCGGTCTGCCGCCCACGGCGGTCGACACGTTCGTGCGCGAGGTCTGCACCTCGAAGAAGCTCCTCGTCGTGCTCGGGACCTCGGTCTTTCCGTACATGTCTCGCACCACGGTCGACGCGAGCCTCATCGCCGACATCCTCCGGATCAAGGTCTGCGACATGATGGTGGGTCTCGGCGTGGCCGAGGGGCGCGCGACGCCGCCCCTGCCGGTGAGGTTGAGCTACTCCGAGGTCGCGTCCGGAAAGCCCGAGGACGCGGCGAGCGCGATCGACTGGAGCGACGTCGACTTCGACGCGGAGGAGCCCGAGGCCCAGATCGGTCGGGCCGAGATCGTGTTCGCGGGCAACCGCTACCTCCGGCGCTGGAAGACCGCGCTCGCGGGCTTCTACCTCGAGAGCGGCGGACAGAAGCAGGAGGGCGCGGCGGACGCGCGGACGACGGAGCTCGTGCGGATCCTCCGAGAGGTCGAGGGCGTCCATGTCCAACACCAAGCCTGAGCCGAGCCCCGTCGAGGAGCCCGCGGAAGGCGAAGGCTCGGAGAGGGAGGATCGCATCTCCGCCCTCAAGCTCGCGGGAGACGTCGATGGCCTGCTCACGCTCGCGAGGGGGCTCCGCGCCGGCACCGGCGGCGTCCCGCGCGACATGGCCGGCTGCCTCGCGGCGTACCTCGCGGCCGCCGAGCTCGGGAGCGCCACGGCGCAGCACGCGGCGGGGCTCTTCTACCTCAACGGCGGCGTCGTCGGCCGAGACGAGAAGCAAGCCGCGCTGCAGTTTCGAGCGGCGGCGGACCAAGGGCACACGCCGGCGAAGGTCTTGGTCGCGAACCTCTACGAGCTCGGCATCCACTACCGGGCCGACGCCGCGAAGGCCGACGTCTGGTACCGCAACGCGGCGCGCAGCGCGGGGATCGAGCACGAGCCAGGCACCGCCGAGCACGCGAAGGCGATGGCGGATCTCGGCGCCGTCCGGTACTGCCTCGAGATCGCGCAGGCGAAGGACACCCCCGGCGCAGAGAGGGCGAGGCTCCTCAAGATCGCGAAGACCTACGGCTACCGACCTCCGGGCGACGGGGCGAAGGACGCCGGCGACGCGCGGCCTTCGATGCTCGACGGCGCCACGGCGGAGGCGCTCGGGACCCTCGACACGCGCCCGTCGAGGACGGCGAGCGAGGTGCGCGCGCCGAGCGAGTCCGCGCAGCCGAGCGCCGAGCCGAAGAAGAAGCCCGCGACGCGCCTCGTGCCGAAGGCGAACGTGGGGCTCGGCGCGACGGCGTTCCTCTTCTCACTCGTGTTCGCGGCAGTGGGGCTCGTGCTCGGTCACGTGCTGCGCCATCTCGGCCTCGAGCAGATCGACCATGGCGAGACGCTCCCGATCGTGGGCAAAGAGGTCGAGGCGATCCTGCCGCTCGCCGTGGGCGTCCTCGCGGTGTTGCCGAACCTGCTCGTCTATCGCCTCGTCGCGTTCCTCCGCGCATTCCTGGTCGGCGGCGCGGCGGCGATCGCGGCCGAGGTCCTGTGGGGAATGGGCCAGCGCTTCCTCGAGTCGCGCGCGATGCAGATCACCGACTTCGGCGCCGCCGGCCTCCTCCTCGGGCTCCTCGTCTTCGGCCTCTTCGGCGGCGCCAGAGCCGGATCTCGCTGAGAGGATCCTCGCGCGAGGTCCCGCAGGTCTTGCGCGGGGGCGCCGCGGGTGCGCCTTGATGCTTTCCTGATCTCGCAGGGCTTCGCCTTGATGGCGGCCTGCGGACACGGGCCCGCATATTGCGGCGTGGGCCTCGGAGGGCCCCGGCCATGGATTTCGTCTATGTCGGCATCGCCACGTTCTTCTTCTTCGCCACGTGGGGCTTCGTCCGCCTCACCGAGAAGGTCTGAGGGGATTGCCATGTACGCGCTCACCGTCGTCGGAGCCGTCCTCGCGGCTGGGCTCCTCGGCTACCTGTTCTTCGCGCTCCTCGCACCGGAGAAGCTGTCGTGACCTCGTTCGATTGGATTCACTGCGTTCTCTACGTCGTCGTGCTGGTCGCTCTGGCGGTGCCGCTGGGAGGCTTCATCGCGCGCGTCATGGAGGGGAAGCCGGGCCTGCTCGGCAAGGTGCTCGGCCCCGTCGAGCGCCTCTTCTACCGACTCTCCGGCGTCCGCGAGGACGAAGAGATGGGCTTCGGGCGCTATGCGGGCGCGGTGCTCGTCTTCAACCTGCTCGGCTTCGTCGCCGTGTACGCGCTCCAGCGTCTGCAGGCGCACCTCCCGCTGAACCCCGACGGCATGCCCGCGGTGCCGCCGGAGGTGAGCTTCAACACGGCGGTGAGCTTCGCCACGAACACCAACTGGCAGGCGTACGGCGGCGAGTCGACGATGAGCTACCTCACGCAGATGCTCGCCCTCACCGTGCAGAATTTCGTGTCGGCTGCGACGGGCATCGCCGTGCTCGTCGCCCTCGTTCGTGGGCTCTCGCGCGCCGAGACGAAGAACCTCGGGAGCTTCTGGGTCGATCTCACGCGCTCGACCCTCTACGTGCTCTTGCCGCTCTCGTTCGTCGTGGCGCTGCTCCTCGTCTCGCAGGGTGTGGTCCAGACCTTCGACGGCCACACGACCGCCCATCTCATGCAGCCCGTCGCACAGGCCGACGGCACGACGGTGACCGATCAGATCGTGGCCGTGGGGCCCGTGGCTTCGCAGGTCGCGATCAAGCAGCTCGGCACGAACGGCGGCGGCTTCTTCAACGTCAACTCGGCCCACCCGTTCGAGAACCCGACCCCGCTCTCGAACTTCGTCGAGGTCCTCTCGATCCTGCTCATCCCGGCCGCGCTCTGCTTCACGTTCGGCAAGATGGTGAAGGACCGCCGTCAGGGGATCGCGGTCCTCGCGGCGATGCTCGTCGTCTTCGTGCCGCTCATGATCGCCTGCGTCGCCGCCGAGCGCGCGCACAACCCCGCGTTCGCCGGCCTCGGCGTCGACGAGGTCGGGAGCGCGATCTCCTCGGGCGGCAACATGGAGGGCAAGGAGGTCCGCTTCGGCATCGCCGACAGCGGGATCTGGGCCGTCGCGACCACGGCTGCGTCGAATGGCAGCGTCAACTCGATGCACGACAGCTTCACGCCGCTCGGCGGGATGATCCCGATGTGGATGATCCAGCTCGGCGAGATCATCTTCGGCGGCGTCGGCTCGGGCCTCTACGGCATGCTGATGTTCGCGATCGTCGCGGTCTTCATCGCCGGTCTGATGGTGGGGCGCACCCCCGAATACCTCGGCAAGAAGATCGAGGCGTTCGAGATGAAGATGGCGTCGCTCGTCATCCTCTTCCCGGCGGCGAGCGTCCTCGTCGGCACGGCCATCGCCTCGGCCACCGAGGCGGGCTCGAGCACCGTCGCCAACCCAGGTCCCCACGGCTTCAGCGAGATCCTCTACGCGCTCTCGTCGACCGCGAACAACAACGGCTCTGCCTTCGGCGGTATCACCGTCAACGGCGCCTTTTACAGCGTGCTGACCGGCATCGCGATGCTCGTCGGCCGCTATTGGATCATCGTCCCCGTCCTCGCGATCGCGGGCTCGCTCGCGAGGAAGAAGCGCATCCCGGTGAGCCCGGGGACCCTCCCGACGCGCGCGCCGCTCGTCGTCGGGCTGCTCGTGGGCACGGTGGTCCTCGTGGGCGCGCTCACGTTCATCCCCGCACTGGCGCTAGGCCCCGTCGTCGAGCACCTCCTCTCACACCCGAACTGAGATCGATGTCATGAGCACGCAAGCGCGTCCCCTCTTCGAAGGATCCATCGTGCGTCGCGCGGTCCGCGACGCCTTCCACAAGCTCGATCCTCGCCTCATGATCCGAAATCCGGTCATGTTCGTGGTCGAGGTCGGCAGCGCGTTCACCACGGTCCTGGCCATCCATGCGGCGGCGACCGGCCGCGGCGAGGCCTCGCCTGGCTTCATCGCCGCGATCTCCATTTGGCTCTGGTTCACCGTCCTCTTCGCGAACTTCGCGGAGGCGATGGCCGAAGGCCGCGGCAAGGCGCAGGCCGATGCGCTCCGAAAGGCGAAGAAGGACGTGCCCGCCAAGCGTCTCTCCGCCCCCAGGCGCGACGCGGAGGTCGAGGAGACCATCGCGTCCAAGCTCCGGAAGGACGATGCCGTGCTCGTCGTCGCCGGCGAGTACATCCCGGGCGACGGTGAGGTCGTCGAGGGCGTCGCCTCGGTGGACGAGAGCGCCATCACCGGCGAGAGCGCGCCCGTCATCCGCGAGAGCGGCGGCGATCGCAGCGCGGTCACGGGCGGCACGCGCGTGCTGTCGGACTGGCTCGTCATCCGCGTCTCCACGAACCCGGGCGAGAGCTTCCTCGATCGCATGATCTCGATGGTCGAGGGCGCGAAGCGCAAGAAGACCCCGAACGAGATCGCGCTCGACATCCTGCTCGCCGCGCTGACCATCATCTTCCTGCTCGCGACGGTGACGTTGCTGCCGTACTCGCAGTTCGCCGTGAAGGCGAATGGGCAGGGGGACCCCGCGCCCCTGACGATCCTGGTCGCGCTGCTCGTCTGCCTCATTCCGACCACGATCGGCGGTCTCCTCTCGGCGATCGGCATCGCCGGGATGGATCGCATGATCCAGGCGAACGTGATCGC
Source organism: uncultured Polyangiaceae bacterium (assembly GCA_964467935.1). Taxonomy (GTDB): domain Bacteria; phylum Myxococcota_A; class Polyangia; order Polyangiales; family Polyangiaceae; genus CAYYKK01. Next base: position 17,958 of record CAYYKK010000052.1, on the reverse strand, counting down.
GACGAGCGGTCGCGCCGTCGAGGCCGCCGGCGACGTCGACGTGCTCTTGCTCGACAAGACGGGCACCATCACGCTCGGCAACCGGCAAGCGACCGCGTTCATCCCCGCCAAAGGCGTGACCGAGCGCGCGCTCGCCGACGCGGCGCAGCTCGCTTCGCTCGCGGACGAGACCCCCGAGGGCCGCAGCATCGTCGAGCTCGCGCTCCACAAGCACGCGATCCGCGCGACGAAGCCCGAGGGCGCGACGTTCGTCCCCTTCACCGCCCAGACCCGCATGAGCGGCATCGACCGCGGGGACGAGCAGATCCGCAAGGGTGCAGGCGACGCGATCGAGCGGTTCGTCAAGAACCTCGGCGGGGTGATGCCCGACGAGATCCGCGCGGAGATCGAGACCGTGGCCAAGAAGGGCGGCACGCCGCTCGTCGTCGCGAACGGCAAGAAGGTCCTCGGGGTCGTCGCCCTCAGCGACATCGTGAAGCTGGGCATCAAGGAGCGCTTCGGCGAGATGCGCCGCATCGGCATCAAGACGGTGATGATCACCGGCGACAACCCGCTCACCGCCGCCGCGATCGCGGCCGAGGCCGGCGTCGACGACTTCCTCGCCGAGGCGACGCCCGAGGCCAAGCTCGAGATGATCAAGAGCTACCAGGACAAGGGGCACCTCGTGGCGATGACCGGCGACGGCACCAACGACGCGCCCGCGCTCGCGCAGGCCGACGTGGCCGTCGCGATGAACACGGGCACCCAAGCCGCGAAGGAGGCTGGGAACATGGTCGATCTCGACTCGAACCCGACGAAGCTCCTCAGCATCGTCGAGATCGGAAAGCAGATGCTCATGACCCGCGGCTCGCTCACCACCTTCAGCATCGCGAACGACGTCGCGAAGTACTTCGCGATCATCCCCGCGGCCTTCGCCACGACCTACCCGGTGCTGCGCCGGCTCGACGTGATGCGGTTGCACTCGTCCCAGAGCGCCGTGCTGTCGGCGGTCATCTTCAACGCGCTCATCATCGTCGCGCTCATCCCGATCGCGCTCCGTGGCATCGCCTACAAGCCGGCGCCGGCCTCGGAGCTGCTGCGTCGCAATCTGCTCGTCTACGGGCTCGGCGGCGTCGTCCTGCCGTTCCCGTTCATCAAGCTCATCGACGTGCTCCTGAGCTCTCTCCACCTCGTCTGAGCCCACGGCTCGAGGTCATCATCATGCGCACCCTCCTCCGGCCCGCCGCCACTCTCCTCGGTCTCTTCACGGTGCTCACGGGCGTCGTGTATCCGCTGACCGTCACCGCCGCCGCGCGCCTCTTTCCCGAGGAGCGCTCGGGCAGCCTCGTGCAGAAGAACGGGCAGGTCCTCGGCTCGAAGCTCATCGGTCAGCCGTTCTCGTACGTCGGCTACTTCTGGAGCAGGCCTTCGGCGACGTCACCCGTGCCCTACAACGCAGGGGCCTCGAGCGGCTCGAACCTCGGGCCCGCGAACCCGGCGCTCGCCGACGCCGTGAAGCAGCGGGTCGCGGCCTTGCGAGACGCCGATCCGGGCAACGACGCCCCCGTGCCGATCGATCTCGTGACGGCCTCCGCCAGCGGTCTCGACCCGCACATCAGCCCGGCGGCGGCGCTCTATCAGGTGCGCCGCGTCGCCAAGGCGCGAGGGCTCGACGTGGCGAAGGTGAAGGCCCTCGTCGAGCGCCACATCGAGGGGCGTCAGCTCGGGCTCCTCGGCGAGCCTCGGGTCGACGTGCTCCTCTTGAACCAGGCGCTCGACGAGCTCGCGGGCTCGAGCCCCCCGAGAGAGGTCCTGGCCCCGGCGCCCGCGGCGCCGGTCTTCGCGACTCCGTCCGCGTCCCCCGCGGGGTCGAGCCCACGGCCGTGACCCGAGCCGCACGCCATCGACGCACCCTGGCGATCGAACGTAGCTGGTAGAAGGGGAAACCATGAGGGCCGACGACGAGCGTCCCGATCCCATCGAGCTCCTCGACCGTGTGAAAGCCGAGGAGGCGCGCGAGGGCCGGGGTGCGCTCAAGATCTTCTTCGGCGCGGCGCCCGGGGTCGGCAAGACCTACTCGATGCTCGAGTCGGCCCACCGACTCCGCAAGGAGGGCATCGACGTCGTCGTCGGGTGCGTCGAGACGCACGGTCGCAAGGAGACCGAAGCCCTCGTCGGCGACATCCCGGTCCTGCCGCTGAGTGCGGTCGAGTATCGCGGCGCGACGCTTCGCGAGTTCGACCTCGAGGCGGCGCTCGCTCGGCGGCCGGGCGTGCTCCTCCTCGACGAGCTCGCGCACTCCAACGCTCCCGGGAGCGTCCACAAGAAGCGCTGGCAGGACGTGATGGACCTGCTCGACGCGGGCATCGACGTCCACACCACGCTCAACGTCCAGCACGTCGAGAGCCTCAACGACGTCGTCCGCGAGGTGACGGGCATCCGCGTGCGGGAGACCGTGCCCGACGCGGTCATCGAGCGCGCTGACGACATGGAGCTCGTCGATCTGCCGCCGGACGAGCTCCTTCAGCGACTCGGCGAGGGGAAGGTGTACGTCCCCGAGCAGGCCGCGCGAGCCAAGGACCGCTTCTTCCGCCGAGGCAATCTCCTCGCGCTGCGCGAGCTCGCGCTCCGCCGCACGGCCCAGCGAGTGGACGTCGACGTCCAGGCGTACCGCCGCGACCACGCCATCGACGCGACGTGGGCCTCCGGCGAGCGCATCCTCGTCTGCGTGGGGCCGGCCCCTGCGTCGGCCGGGCTCGTCCGCGCCGCGCGGCGCATGTCGGGGGGGCTCCGCGCTCCCTGGATCGCCGTGAGCGTCGAGTCTCCGAGCTCCGGAGGTCTTCCGGCAGATGCGCAGCGTCGCCTCGACGAGCACCTCGCCCTCGCGGAGGCGCTCGGCGCCGAGGTCGTCCGACTCTCGGGTGACTCGGTCGCGGAGTCGCTGCTCTCCTTCGCGAAGAAGCGCAACGTGACGCGGATCATCGTCGGCAAGCCCACGCACTCGCGCCTGCGAGACGTCGTTCGGGGCTCGCTCGTGGACACGATCGTGCGAGGGAGCGGGAGCATCGACGTCCACGTCACGTCGGGCAGCGTCGGTGAGGAGGGCGAAGGGCGCGGGAGCGAGGAGCGGCCCGCCGTGCTCTCGACGCCGAACGCGGGCTACGCAGCCGGCCTCGTCGCGGTGTCGATCGCCACCGGCGTGTCGCTCCTCGTGCAGCGCCACCTCGATCTCGCCGACCTCGTGATGCTCTACCTGCTCGCCGTCGTGGGCGTCGCCATGCGCTGGGGCAGGGGACCGAGCATCGCGACCGCTGCGCTCAGCGTGCTCGCGGTCGACTTCTTCTTCGTGCCGCCGTTCTACACGCTCGCCGTCTCGGACACCCGTCACCTCCTCACGTTCGCGATGATGTTCCTGGTCGGTATCCTGATCAGCGGGCTCATGCTCCGGATTCGGAGGCAGGAGCAGGCGTCTCGGTTCCGCGAGGAGCGCACCGCGGCGCTCTACACGCTCGCGCGCGAGCTCGGCTCGCAGAAGTCGGAGGACGACATCGCGCGCGTGACCGCTCGGCAGGTGGAGTCGATGTTCGACGCCAAGGTCGCGATCCTCGTCAGCGATCCGGAGACGGGGCGCCTCTCCGAGACCCTTCGCGCCGGGAGCGACAGCCCCGCAGCTCAGGACCTGACCGTGATGCGCTGGGTGTTCGAGCACGGAAGGCCTGCGGGGCTCGGCACCGACACCCTCGCGGGGGCCAACGTCTTCGCCGTGCCGCTCCCGGTCAGCGCGGGCCAGGTCGGTGCGCTCGCGCTGAGACCGCGCCACGGCGTCGGCCCGCTGGACCTCGAGCAGAGGAGCCTCTTGGAGGCCCTCCTCCGGCAGACGGGGCTCGCGCTCGAGCGCAATCGGCTCGCCGAAGAGGCACGCATCGCGGCGGTGCGCGCCAAGACGGAGGAGCTCCGCAGCTCACTGCTCAGCGCGGTCTCGCACGATCTTCGGACGCCGCTCGCAGCGATCACCGGCGCGGCGACGACGCTGCTCGATCCGCTCGCGCTGCTCGACCCGATCCAGCGGGAGGAGATGCTCACGACCATCTGTGAGGAGGCAGAGCGGCTCGAGCGCCTCGTCGGCAACCTCCTCGACATGACCCGCGTCGAGTCCGGCGGGCTCGGCATCCGCCGCGAGTGGGTCCCCTTGGAAGAAATCGTCGGGTCCGCGCTCAACAGGTTGGAGAAGAAGCTCGTGGGACACCGGATCTCGACAGCGCTCCCCGAGGACCTGCCTCTCCTCCTCGTCGATCCGGTCCTCTTCGAGCAGATATTCATCAACCTCCTCGAAAACGCTGCGAAGTACACTCCAAAGGACAGCGCCATCGAGATAGCCGCCGATCGCGCCGACGGCGGCATGACGATCGAGGTGCGCGATGACGGCCCGGGTCTGCCGAAAGGGAGCGAGCACCGCGTGTTCGAGAAGTTCTTCCGAGGAGCGGGGCCGCGGACCTATGGTGTCGGTCTCGGCCTCGCGATCTGCAAAGGGATCGTCGAGGCTCACGGCGGCACCATCGTCGCCGAGAACCGGGCCGAGGGTGGCGCGACGTTCCGCATCTCGCTGCCGATCGTGGGCGAGGCTCCGAGCATTCCCGACGAGCCGCCGGTGTCGAGTCGTGAGAGGCAGTCATGAGCGAGGGCCCCTTGGTTCTTCTGGTCGAGGACGAGCCGCAGATGCGGCGATTCCTGCGCGCGACCCTGACGAGCCACGGCTTCCGTCTCGTCGAGGCCGAGAGCGCGAAGGAGGGCGTCATGCAGGCGACGTCGCACAACCCGGAGATCATCTTGCTCGATCTCGGCTTGCCCGATCGCGACGGCCTCGAGCTCACGCGCGAGCTGCGCACGTGGACCAACACGCCGATCATCGTCATCAGCGCGCGCGGCCGCGAGGACGACAAGGTCGAGGCGCTCGACGCGGGCGCCGACGACTACCTCACGAAGCCCTTCGGCGTGAACGAGCTGCTCGCGCGCATCCGCGTCGCCCTCCGCCACACGCGCGAGACCGCTCCGGGGGAGCCGACCCTCGCCGCGGGGCCGCTCAAGGTCGATCTGCAGAAGCGCATCGTCACGGTCCAGGGTGAGGAGGTCCACCTCACGCCGCTGGAGTATCGGCTCGTCGTCCTGCTCCTCAAGCATCGAGGCAAGGTGCTCACTCACCGCCAGATCCTGAAGGAGGTCTGGGGGCCTACGTACGCCGGCCAGACGCACTACCTCCGCGTCTACATGGCCCAGCTCCGTCGCAAGCTCGAGCCGGATCCGGCGCAGCCCAAGCTCGTCATCACCGAGCCGGGCGTCGGCTATCGGCTCCGCGACGTCCCCGAGGAGCCATCCGGCGAAGCGCCGCCGGGCTGAGCTTCGCGAGGTCCCCGATCGCGTAGGCGACGAGCCCAGCGGCGAGGCCGACCTCGGTGCCGCAGTGCTCCTGGCGAGCGAGGGCGACGCCGACGCGTAGGGCTCCGAGCGCGAAGAGCGCCCAGAGGGGCCAACACGCCGGCCTCATGGGCTCGTCGGGGACGGCTTCGTCGGCTTCTTCGGGAAAGGCTCGATAGGGCGACACTCGTCGTCTCCGGCTCAGAACCAGGCGGTGACACCCAGCGTGATGGTGTTCTGGGAGCGAGCGTTCGCGACGAACGGCGCCGCGGCCGACCCATTGCCCTGCACCTGACCTCGGTAGTAGAGGTCGCCCGCCGCCTGGTCGTGGCGACCCTCGAGGCGGAACGACACCTGGTCTGCCGGCTTCGCCTCGACGGTCAGCGTGCCCGAGGCGACCCAGGGGACGCCGAAGAAGATCGGCGACGCGCGGCCCGACGGCGACTCGCCGGGATGTTCGTAGAAGACGTCTCCACGCGCCGCGACGAAGAGCGGCTTCACGATGCGGACGCGCGAGTAGAGCGCTCCGGCGACCCATGAGCTCGTGCCGAGCTTCCCCGGCTCGAAGCCCGCGTCGGTGTGACCGAGCAGGCTCACGGCATCGCTCACCGTCCAGAGCGCGTTGAGATCGAAGAGGCTTCGCCACGCCTGCCCCTCGGGCGCCCCCTTCTTGCGCTCGGGCCCTCCGAAGTAGAGCGCATTGAGGACGAGCTTGTCGGTCTTGGTGTACGTGAAGAGCGCCATCACGCTCTTGCCGTCGTTGTTGTCGACGACGTCGTTCCACCCATTGAATCCGGCGAAGGTCAGCGTGATCTCCTTCGTCGCGTTGAGCGCGAGGCGGACGCCCGTGTGGTAGAAGGGCAGGGCGAAGAACAGGTTCGATCGTGACCAGTTCCAGTTGTCGCGGACGGCCATGCCCTCGGGGCCGATGGGCGAGAGGAAGATCCCGGCGTTCACGTTGAGCCCGTAAGCGACGTCGAAGCGATATCCTGCGTAAGCCTGCTGGACGTACTTCCAGAGGCCCGGACCGTTGGTCTCTGCTTGCCCCGCCTTCACTGGCTCCGACGCGTAATAGACCGAAGGCGTCTCGCCGACCTGCAAGGTCAGCCGGCCGTTGACGCCCTTGTAGTCCCACTGACCGTCGAGCGCGACGTTCGAGAGGGTGGCCGTGTTGTGTCGGTCGTCGAACCCCCGCTGCGCGGTGATGTCATTCGACGGCCGATTGAAGTTCCACTGGTAGAGGGCCTCGACGTAACCCCCGATCGTGTACGGCGGCGGCTCCGACCTCTCCGGCGGGGAAGGGGTCGTGCTCGTGGTCGATGACGTCGTCGAGGTCGTCGAGGTCGTCGTCGGCGGCGCGCCGGGCGCTCCGCTCTTCTTGGTGGTGGTGACGGTCGTCGTCGTCGTGACGGTCGTGGTGGTGGTCGTCTCTTGCGCGAGCGCCGTCCCTTCGCACACCGACGCTCCGAGGACGACCACCAGACCTATCTTCGTGGGACCGCGCACGTTCCCTTTGCTAGCCGACTTCGCCGTCTTCTCCATCAGCGAATGTGCTCGTTCCGCTTGGCTCCGGCCTCGCGCTTCATGTGACGCCGCCGGATCGCGATACGGACGATTTCGATGGCGGCGAGCGCCGCGACGAGCGTCGAGATGCCGGCCTCCACGCCGCCTGGCTCGTGCCTGAGGACCGCGATGCCGATGCGCGCGAGACCCAGGAGGAGGAGCGCCCACGCGATCGCGAGATCCGTCGCGGCGTGCGGACGCTCCAGCGAAGTCTGGTCGATGCTCTTCATGGCTTCCTCCCGGTGCTGCCTCGTTCACGTTAGGCCGCGAGAGATCAGCGCGGGGTCAATGCGGGGTCGGTCGATATCAAGGAAGCGTCAAAACTCGCGGGCGCCCCGCCGCTGGCTGCACGAATCCTGCGGGAAAAACGGGACATCAAGAAAACATCAAGGGCGACTCTCTTGCGAGGCGCACGCGCTTTGATCAGAGTCGTCCCTCGCCGAATGACCGCATCGCGGTCAGCGGGGGACCCAACTCCCCGGGGCAAACCGTCGCCAGGGTCGAGCTCGCTCCGCGAGCTCCGATGAGGCGGCGGCGGGCACCTCTCCAGCCCGAGCCCGTCAGCTAACCCCGCAGGCAAGGAGAGGGCAGACGAGCGTGAGCCGTCGCGTCCTCAGTCCCGCGCGCCGACCGGGTGGTGGCGCGCCTCTCTCGAGGTGCTCAGATGACGGTGATGTCGCGCATTCGACGCGCGGTGTTCGGCGCTCCCAAGGACGTGAAGGACCCGAATGCCTTTCACAAGCTCTCTCTGGTCGCGCTCCTGGCGTGGGTGGGCCTCGGCGCCGACGGCCTCTCGTCGAGCGCATACGGTCCCGACGAGGCGTTCCGCGCCCTCGGCGCGAACACGGGGCTGGCGGTGTTCCTCGCCGCCGCGACCGCGATCACGGTCTTCATCATCAGCTACGGGTACAGCCGCATCATCGAGCAGTTCCCGGCGGGCGGTGGTGGGTACGTCGTCGCCAGCAAGATCCTCGGACCCCGCGTCGGCGTCGTGTCCGGCGCCGCGCTCCTCGTCGACTACGTCCTCACGATCACCGTGTCGATCGCGTCGGGGGCGGACGCGATCTTCAGCTTTCTGCCGGAGTCCACGGTCGGCTACAAGCTCTCGGTCGCGTTCGCCGGCATCACGCTCCTGACGGTCATGAACCTCCGCGGCGTGAAGGAGTCGGTCACGTCCATCGCGCCGATCTTCGGTGTGTTCGTCGTCACCCACGCGGTCCTGCTCGTCGTCGTCATCGGCGGTCACCTCGGGGACGTGGGGCGCGTCTCGACCGAGGTCCGCCACAGCGTGACGAGCACCACCGCATCGCTCGGCATGTTCGCGACGGTGAAGCTCTTCATGCGCGCCTACTCGCTCGGCGGCGGAACCTACACGGGCATCGAGGCCGTCTCGAACGGCGTCGCGATGATGCGGGAGCCTCGTGTCGCGACGGCCAAGCGCACGATGGTGCTCATGTCGACCTCGCTCGCGATCACCGCCGGAGGCATCCTCCTCGCCTACCTCCTGACGGCGGCCAAGCCGGTCGAGGGGCAGACGATGAACGCTGCCCTGCTCGATCGCGTCTTCGGCTCGATCCAGCTCGGAGGCCTCGGCGTCGGCCGCGGCTTCGTGATCATCGCGCTCGTCAGCGAGGGCGCGCTCCTCTTCGTCGCCGCCCAGGCGGGCTTCCTCGACGGCCCGCGCGTCATGGCCAACATGGCGACGGACTCGTGGCTGCCGCATCGCTTCGCTGCGCTCTCGGAGCGGCTCACGATGCGGAACGGCGTCCTCCTCATGGGCGTCGCGGCGGGCCTCGTCCTGCTCTACACGAAGGGCGACGTCTCGAAGCTGGTCGTCCTCTACTCGATCAACGTGTTCCTCACGTTCTCGCTCTCGAACATCGCGATGACGGTCTACTGGGTGCGCCAGCGCGCCAAGGACCCCTCGTGGTGGCGCCACCTACCGGCGCACGTCGCGGCCTCTGCGCTCTGCATGCTCATCCTCGTGGTCACCACGATCGAGAAGTTCACCGAGGGCGGCTGGCTCACGATCGTCATCACGAGCGGTCTCACGGTGCTCTGCCTCTTCATCAAGCGGCACTACGGCCAGGTGGTCGGCGCGATCCGACGGCTCGACAAGCAGCTCCCTGGCCCAGAGGAGGGCGACCACGCGATGGCGCTCTACGACGGTCTCGTGGACGTGGACCCGCTCTCGCCGGGCTATCGCACGAAGCCGACGCCCGCGTCCGAGGGCGAGCCGGACCCGGGCAAGCCTGTCGCCGTCGTGTTCGTCGGTGGCTATGGCGGTCTCGGACGGCGCGCGCTCCTGACGCTCCTCCGCATGTTCCCGAGGCACTTCAAGGGCGTCGTCTTCGTGAGCGTCGCCGTCGTCGACTCCGACTCGTTCAAGGGCGCGAGCGAGATCGAGGCGCTCGAGGCGCGGACGCGTGAGAGCCTCGAGGCCTACGAGCGGTTCGGGCGGGCCCTCGGTCTCCCGTCGGCGTCGAAGTACGCCGTCGGCACCGAGGTGGCCGTCGAGGGCGAGCACCTCGGCACTTCCCTCCTCCAGAAGTATCCGCAGGCGCTCGTCGTCGCGGGGCAAATCATCTTCGAGGAGGACACGACGTGGAATCGCGTGCTGCACAACGAGACGGCGTTCCTGATCCAGCGCCGGCTGCAGCACGCGGGCGTCCCCATGATCGTCCTGCCGGTCCAGCTCGACCTCGCCGGTGAGCGTCCGGTGAACGTCGGCCCGATGTCGCGACGCCTGCAAGAGGGCCCGGCCTCCGCGGCGTAGCCGACGTTCGATGACCCTTCCTTGATGCGGGGCGCCGGCGGCTTGTCGGAGTCCTGATTCGACCGTCGCTACGTTGGCGGCGAGGTCGATGACCTCTCGCCCCGCGGCGCGCTCGGAGCGACGCCCACTTCGCGTTCGCACCCGGCGAAGCGGAGGGGGATCGCGCGGCCGGAGCGGGCGAATCCGAGAGGAAGGGATTTCGTCATGCGTCGTTCCATCGTTGGGCGGCTCCTGCGCCCGCTTGGGCTCGCGTCGGTGGCGCTCGCCTGGAGCCTGTCTGCGTCGGCTCAGCCGGCTCCGCCGAAGGCTCCCCCCGCGCAGCCCGAGGCCTCGCCGGCGGTCGCGACCCCTGCGCCCGTGGCTCCCGCGGATCCCGAGACGCAGAAGCGCCTCGAGGCCCTGGAGCAAGGGATCCGTGCGCTCGAGCAGCGGGCGAAGGACTCGGAGTCGCGTGCCGCCGAGATCCTCGCTGCGATGAAGAAGCTGCGCGACCGGGACGAGGCGCGAGCGCTCGCCGACGAGAAGGCCGCCGAGGAGGCCAAGAAGAGCGCCGCAGAGGCCCATATGCGGTCCGCCGATGCGCAGCCCGAGAAGGTGCCGTTCGCCTTCGCCGATTTCTCGTGGGCCCCCGGCAACTACGGCGCCTCGGAGCGTCCGCTCACGCTGGGCGACGGGATCTTCACGGGCGAGCTCCGTGTCGATACCGCCTATCACTACTCCTTCGCCAATCCGAAGGACGACACGATCTCGGGCTCGAGCGAGGTCTTTCGTCACGGCGAGGTCCAGCTGACCCAGCTCGGGGTCGGCGGCGACTTCTACTACAAGGGAGTCCACGCCCGGCTGATGACGCAGTTCGGAATGTACTCCCAGACGACGCCACGCAACGACGCGAGCCCGGCTAGGGGTCAATGGAGCCTCGCCGACGCGTTTCGGTACATCTCCGAGGCCTATGGCGGATACCACATCGACGCGCTCCACGGGATCAACATCCAGGCAGGTATCTTCATGTCCTACGTTGGATTGTGGAGTTACTACAACTTCGACAATTGGACGTACCAGCCGTCGTACGTGTCATCGAATACGCCGTGGTTCTTCAATGGGCTTCGAGCGCAGATCTTCGTCAACGAGCACTTGAAGATCGAGCCGTGGTTGGTCAACGGCTGGCAGGCGTATGGTCGATTCAACGAGGCGCCCGGCGGCGGTCTCCAGATCCTATGGCGACCGAACGGATGGCTGTCGATCCTGGGCAATCAGTACGCGGGTACCGACACCCTCGGGAACGAGGATCGAGGTCGCTTCCACACGGACGAGAGCGTCATGGTGAAGTACTTCGACGACCCGAAGGGGGGCGTCAGCAAAGCGGCGGCGTCGTTGACGGTCGACGGCGGATGCGAGTTCGGCGGTGGCGTCAAATGCAGCAACCAGTATTTCTACGGGTTCATGGCTTACAACCGTCTTTGGTTTCTCGATGACCACCTCGGGCTCACGCTCGGCGGCGGAGCGATCGACAACCCGGGGAGATACCTCGTGCTGCTTCCGCCCATCAACGGCGCGACGGCTGCCTCTGGAACGCCATACTTCACCACCAATCCGAAGGACCCGTTCAAGGCGTGGGACGTCCAGGCGACCGTGGACATCATGCCGAATCGGTTCTTCACGTTCCGCCTCGAATACAACCACCGGCAAGCGAGCGTCCCGTACTTCACGGGGCGTGGTGGCGTCACGCCTCCGGGGGGCAACCAGGGCAATCCGGGCTCCTCGGTCAGCGGGTGGTCCCCCGATCTGGTGAAGTACGAGAATCGTGCGACAGCCGCGCTGCTCTTGAAGCTCTGATGGAGGCGGCGCTCCGCTTCCTCGCCGGGTGCCGTAGACCGGCGCTCGGCGGGCGGTGGTCCGACGCTCAGAGGTCGACGCGCGAGCCGATCTCGAGAACGCGATCGGCGGGCAGCTGGAAGTAGTCGGTCATCGAGCGGGAGTTGCGGCTCAAGAACGCGAACAACAGCTCCATTCGTGCGCCCATCCGGCCGTGGTCGGAGGCGACGAGCGACTCGCGCCCGAGGATGTAGACCGGGGGTATCTCGGTCGCGAGCCCGAGATCGGCGAGCGCCACGTCGAGGGCGATGGGCACGTTCGTGTTCTCGAAGAACCCGTATCGGAGCACGACGCGATAGAAGCCTCCGCCGAGCACCTCGGTCTCGATGCGCTCTTCGGCGGGCACGCGCGGGCTCTCGGTCGTCACGACGGAGAGGAAGATGCATGTCTCGTGGATGACGCGAAATCGTTCGACGCTGCTGACGAGCGCCGGCGGCGTGCTGTCGGCCCGTGAGGCCATGTAGACCGCGATGCCGGGGGTGCGACCGACGAGGCGCGCCTCGAGCCCGGCCGAGAACCTCTGGAAGGGCACGGCGAGCTTCGCGAAGTGTTCGCCGAGAAGGCTCCTGCCGATCGCCCACGTGACCATCATGCTGAAGAAGACAGCGCCGACGACGAGGGGGATGAACCCACCGTCCAGGAGCTTGAGCATGTTCGCCGCCGTGAAGCCCAGGTCGAACGTCAGGAAGAAGACGAGCAGCGCGCCCGCCTTGCCGACCGACCAGCCCCAGCGCTCGCGCGTGACGCGGTAGAAGACGAAGCTCGTGATGGCCATCGTGCCGCTCACGGCGAGGCCGAACGCCGCCGCGAGCTTCGCCGACGACTGGAAGACGAGGACGAGCGCGATGCATCCCGTGGCGAGCGTCCAGTTCATGAGCGGGAGATAGGTCTGGCCTTCGACCTCGTCGGACGTGTGTCGCACGGTCAGGCGAGGGAAGTAGCCGAGGCGGATCGCCTGGTGGGTGAGGGAGAAGACCCCGCTGATGAGGGCTTGCGATGCGATGACGGTGGCCGCGGCCGCGAGGAGCACGAAGGGGTAGCGGAGCGCGCCATCGGGGCACATCGCGTAGAACGGCGCCGTGCGCAGGTTCGGCTGGTCGAGCAGCACGGCGCCTTGCCCGAGGTAGCAGACCATGAGCGACGGGAGACAGATGGAGAGCCAAGCCCGACGGATTGGGCCGCGTCCGAAGTGCCCCATGTCCGCGTAGAGGGCCTCGCCGCCCGTCACGGCGAGGACGACCCCGCCGAGGAGGCGGAAGCCGACGAAGCCGTGTGTCGCCAGGAACCGAGCTCCGAGCAGGGGATTGAAGGCCGCGAGGACGGCGGGGTGCTTCACGAGCTCCTTCGCGCCGAGGAGTCCGGCCACGACGAACCAGAGGAGCATGACAGGGCCGAACCAACGTCCGAGCCCGCCCGTGCCGAGGCGCTGGATCGAGAAGAGCCCCACGAGGATCACGACGCTCAGCGGGACGATGACGGGGTCGAACGTGCGGGTGACCGTGCGCAGGCCCTCGACCGCGCTGAGGACGCTGATGGCGGGGGTGATGATGCCGTCCCCGAAGAGCAGGGCTGACCCCGCGAGGGCGAGCAGCGCGACGGTGCCGATCTTGCCGACCGCGGGCGCGCGCGCCTTCGGCGAGACGAGCGCGAGCAGCGCGAGGAGCCCGCCTTCGCCGCGATTGTCGGCGCGCATCAACACCGCGAGGTACTTCACCGTGACGACGAGGGTGAGCGACCAGAGGATCAGCGACAGGACGCCCAGGAGATGGCCCTCGTCCGGATAGACCCCGTGATCGCCTGCGACGCACTCTTGCAGGGTGTAGAGGGGGCTCGTCCCCAGATCGCCGAACACGACGCCGAGCGCCGCGATGGTCAAGCCGGCGGTGTTCTTCGGCTCGCTGCTCATGCTTCGACCCCCCTCGGCCGTCGCGCCAAGTGCTCGAGCGGTACCCCACGCTTTCGCTTCATAGGGCGAGCACGGTACGAGGACTCGCGTTAAGGTTTCCTCAATGCGAGCCCTCTCGCTGGGGCGTCCAGTCGGCCCAGCCTCCCTCCTCGCGCTCACGATCGTCTCGGCCTGCTCGAGCGACGCCGACCCAGGCGCCCCCGCCCGAGCCGCTGAGCCCCGCCCGTCGTCGGTGTCGTCGCCGTCGTCGTCCTCCTCGCCGTCGTCGTCGTCCTCCTCGCCGAGCACCAGCCCCTCCGCGACCCCGGGCCCCACGAAGCACGGCCGCCACGGCGTCTTCCTCTGGGAGATCGGCAAGAACGGCCCCACCGCCGCTCGAGCCGCAGAGCTGCTCTCCGCCTGGGGCGTCGGCCGCGTCTTCATCAAGAGCTCCGAAGGCGCAGGGGGCGTGCGCGCCCCGCCCGGTGGTGGGACCGCCCCCCTCGCGAGCGCCGCGCCGATGGCGAGCGCCGCTCCTTCGCCGTCTCCTCCGAGTCGGTGGGCGCAGAACTTCAGCAAGGACAACGTCGCGCCGTTCCTCGCTCGCGGCATCGAGGTGTGGGCGTTCGGCTACTTCTACCCGAACGGCTTCGTCGACGATCAGGGCGTCTCGTGGGGAACGCTCGAGGCGCAGGTAGCGACGTCGATCGCCACGCTCCACGACGGGGTGACGGGCCTCGTCGTCGACGCCGAGGGCGAGTTCGCCGGCAAGGACGCGGACGCGACGCGGCTCTGCAAGCTCCTCCGCGCGAAGCTCGGCGCGAAGAAGCTCGCGTACACCTCGTTCGGGTGGCTCTCCGCGCAGCGGCGCTTCCCCTTCAAGGCGTTCGACGCCGGGTGTGGAGATGCATTCCTACCGCAGGTGTATTGGGATTTCGGATGGCCGGGCGGCGTCACCGGGAGCCTCGAGCGCATGCGCCGCGACGTGGCCGCGCTCGGCCTCCGCGCTCCCCTTTGGCCCGTAGAGAGCAACGAGCGGAACGCGGCCTCGGCGGAGCTCGCGCGCTTCTTCACCGAGGCGGGCGCCGACGCGAGCGTCTTCTACCTCCACCCGGACGGGACGGAGGAGACGCGCAGGCTCGCTGAGCTGCCGTGGTGATCTCGCGCGCCTACGAGGGGACGCCCGCCGCGCCGTCGCGATCGAGCGGCGTGTCGCGGAGGCTGCCGTCGAGCGCCTTGGTCGCCGCCTCGAGGTGCGAGACGATCGTGTCGAGGACGACGACGTCGCCCGCCGAGAGCGCGGTCGCGCCCTTCGGCCGCGCGAAGACGCCCTTGCCCTTGCGCTGGACGCCCACGACGCGCGCGTCGACCTCCTCCTCGAAAGCGTCCACGCGCTTCGCGTCGCAGCGCTTGCCGACGACGATCTCCGCGGCGACGCGCGTCGAGCCGTCCTCGAGGCGGTACGCCGCGCGGATCCCCCGCTGCGTCGCCTGCAGCGCGACGAGGGGCGCCGAGAGCGCGCTCGTCGAGAAGGTGCGATCGACCTCGAGCGCGCCGCCGACCTTGCTCGCGAGGCGCTGGTCGAACATGCGCATCACGACGCGCACCGACGGGTTCATGCGCTTGGCGTCGATCGCGACCTCGAGGTTCGCGAGGTCGTCGTTCGTCGCGCAGACCACGGCGCGCGCTCGCTCGATGCCGGCGGCGACGAGCACCTCGTCACGTCGCGCGTCCTCGACGTGGACGGGGATGCCCATCGCGCGCACGGCCGCGACGAACGAGTCGGTCGCCTTGCGCTCGATCGCGACGATGGGGACGCCGAATCGGAGCAGCTCCTCGACGATGCGATAGCCGACGTGACCGAGCCCGCAGACGACGACGTGATTGTCCATTTTCTCGCTCATGATTCGCACCCACACGTCCCGTCGCGCTCTCGGATCGAACAGCTCCGCGCCGATCTTCAAGAGCCCCTCGGCGACCAGCACCGCGCCGACGAGCGGCGACAACCAGAAGAGCGCGCGCGCGATGGTCGCGTGCGGCAGCCCGGCCGTGGGCTGGAAGAAGAGCTGCGTGAACATCGCGTACAGCGAGTCGCCGAAGTCGCTGGTCGCCTCGCCGTGGCGGCGCATGTCCCAGCGGAGGACCGCCGTCGCGGCGACGAGGTAGGCGACGACGAGCGCGAGGACCGGGCCCATCCTGCGGACGAAGTGCAACGCCATCGCCGCGCGCACGGTGAGGTGCGGCGCGCTCGAACGCGCCTCCGCCGCCGTCGTCGCTCGTCGTGCCACGCCCGCATCCTGGCACGGGACTCCCTCTCTGGCCTAGGAGGCCGACGAGCGCGCGAGGGGTCAGCCGGCGCCGTCGGGCGGGCCGAGGCCGAGGTGGAGCCGCTCGAGCGCGACGACCCGCCCCGCGCGCCCGAAGAAGAGCGGGAGCAGCGCCACGCCGGTGACGAACGCGAAGAGCACGGGGAGGAGCCACGCGATGGCGCCCGGGAGGCACGCGTAGAGCGTCGCCCACCCGAGCGTCCGCCAGCCGTGACGGCGCGCGACCTCGGCGACCTCGGCGTCCGCCGTGACGCGGAGGAGTCGGGCGAGCTTCACGGACTGGTAGAGCACGGTCGCGTGCGCGAGCCCCACGAAGCCGATCGAAGCGCCGATCCACACGTCGAACGCGCGCACGAAGAGCGAGCTCTGCGCGAGGAGGCTGAGGAAGAGGCCCACGACGAAGTGCGCCCCCAGCGGCGAGAGGACCGACGCCGCGCCGAGCGGCAGCCACACGCTCGCCGACTCGAGGCGGGACGTCTCTTCGCGCAGCGCCCAGAGATCGCGATCCGACGAGAGGCGATCGACGTCCGCGCGGAGGCTTCCTTCGGCGCGCGTGAGCCGCGCGAGATCGCGCTCGATGCGCCCCCGCGGATCGGCGACCGCGACCCCGTACACCACGACCGACGCGGCGATCGACCCGAGCAGCGCCAGCGTCGCGGCGCCCGACGGCTCGGCGCCGCGGCCTTGGAGCAGCGAGAGGACCTCGACGATCGTGATGAGCAGCGTGAGCGCCGCGCCGACGAGCCCGACCTTGCCCGCGAGGATGCGCGCCCGACGGCGATCGCGGATGCGGAGGAGCGCGCCGATGTCCTCGCCGGCTTCGGCGCGCTTCGCGAGGAGCGCGCCGAGGCGCAGCTCCAAGATGGGCTCGTCGTCGCGGTAGGCGGTCTCGGCCACGGGACTCTGCGGCATGACGCTCCCCGAGCGCTGGTCATTCCAGCCCACGGAGCATAGCGCAGCGCGCTGCGCGCGCCCGGCTCGCCACGAGCGCGGCGGGCGCGGTCCCGACCCGGGAGCGCGCTCAGACCACGAAGTCGAGCAGCTGCAGCTGGGTCACGTAGCCGAGGTAGGCGCTCTGGTACTCCTCGATCAAGAGGTCGAGCTTCACGAGCACGCCGTCCTTCGATGCGCGCGCCACAGTGCCGCTCACCGGGATCTCGCGCAGCGGAAGCACCAGCACCGCCGACACGTCCTGCTTCTCCTTCAGCTCCGACGTCGGGGCGAGCTTCATGTAGCCGTCGGACAGCTCGACGACCGCCTCGAGCCGCCCGCCCTCGAAGCGCACCGCCGCGGTGTGTCCCGCGACGGGGGTGACGCGGTAGTGAGCCCGCCGGTTGTTCTCGATGAGCTCGTCGAGCGCGTCGCAGAGCGGCTTCGAGATCGGCGTCTCCTCGGCGGAGAGCACGATGTCGCGCGCCGCCTTCATCGCCTTCTGCGTCTTGATGAGGTTCGTCCGCATCTCGTCCATGCGGCGGCGATCGCGGCGGACCTTCTCGCCGACCACCTCGAGCAGCCCGCGGTAGAAGTTGAGCCCGAGCTCCTTGTCCTGGTCGAACAAGCGCATGAGCGTGAACGTCTCGATGTCGAGCGTCTTCACGTCGGTGAGCGCGGTCGCGGTGGTGTTCCGCGGCAGCCCGGTCAGCGAGCCGAGCTCCCCGATGGGAGAGACGGGGCGGAGCACGACCTTCGGCTCGCTCTCCTCGCTCAGCTCGAGCTCGCCCTCCACGAGGATGCGGAGGTGCGTCGGGTTGTCGCCCTCGTGGAACAGCACCTCGCCCTTCTTGCTGCGCCGCTCGGCGAAGGCCCCGAGCAGCTTGTCGGTCTGCGCGTCGGAGAGGGCACGGAAGAGGTGGAGGTGTCGGATTTCCTGCTGGACGTTCACGCGCGGACCCTAGTTCCGCCCCGTGGAGATGGCAAACCATGTCGAACCGACCCGGCGATGAGCCCGGTCGGCACACCGGGGCGGCGCGCACGCTCAGAAGATCTTGGGCAGGAACGCGGGCAGCCGCTTCATGTGCTCCGCGTAGCCGGGCCGTCGCGCGAGCGAGCGTCGATCGATCATTCGGACGCTGATCCCGGCGATGAGCCCCGTGACCGAGAGCGGGCCGACGATCATCCACCAGGCCTTCGCGTCGGCCGCGAAC
>CAYYKK010000051.1:0-31150 GCA_964467935.1 uncultured Polyangiaceae bacterium | reverse complement strand
AACGGCGCGGCGAGCTTCTTCTCCGAGAGGCCGGAGGCGACGCTCGCGTTCCAGAGTCGCGCCCCGTCGAGGTGGAGCGCGAGACCTCGCTCACGCGCGATCTCCGCGACCCGCTGCACCTCGCTCGCGGGGAAAACGCGCCCGCCGCCCCGGTTGTGCGTGTTCTCCACGACGACGAGGCGGGGCGACGGCATGTAGTACGCGCGCGGGCGGATCGCCGCGCGCAGGGTCTTCGCGTCGTAGATCCCGCCCTTGCCGACCTCGACGAACTGGACGCCGCTCCACGCCGCGCCGGCGCCCGACTCGTAGTAGGCGCAGTGGGCGCCCTCGCCCACGTAGACCTCGTCGCCGCGCGACGTGTGGCAGAGCAGCGCGATCTGGTTCGACATCGTGCCGCTCGGGACGAAGAGCGCGGCCTCTTTGCCGAGGCGGTCCGCGACCGTCTCCTCGAGGGCGCGGACCGAGGGGTCCTCGCCGAACACGTCGTCTCCCACGTCGGCCTTCGCCATCACCTCGCGCATCGCGGGCGTGGGCTTCGTCACCGTGTCGCTTCGGAGATCGATCGCGGCCATCAGGGCGCGGAGTCTACCTCCGCGCGCGTCGTCCGTCTCGCCTCCGCGTCCGTCAGGGCACCTTGACGAGGAAGCCCGTGCGTTGCCCTGGCGAGCCGGTGAGGGGGTCGCCGGCGGAGGTCATGACCGATCCGAGGTGGGATCCCGCGGCGTACGTCTGGCCGCACGCATCCACGTAGACGGCGGTCGCGGCGGCGTGGCCGCCACCCGTCGGCTCGATGGTGAGCTGCTTGAGGGTGCCGGTGGCGAACCCCGAGGCGAGGACGTCGCCCGTGACGACGGCCCCGCAGTCGGCGCTGCTCTGGCAGCCGACCGTCGCGCCGGGGACGATGAGCCCCATGCTGGTCAGGCTCCCCGCGAAGGCCAGCGTCGTCGCGCCGCCGTGGATCGCGCGAATACGATTCCAGTCGGTCGTCATCGGGGCGTCGTAGGGCGTGATGAAGGACGTCCCCATCGCGCTCTCCAGCTGGGTGCGGTCGCGGAAGGTCCCGCCGAAGAACCCTACCTCGCCGACCACCGCGGTCGAGATGCGCTCCTCGGAGCCGTTCGCGGCCACCGCTCCCATCATCGAGCTCGAGCCCTGCGGGCCGCCGCTCCAAGCGAATTGGAAGAGGAGGGTCTGGGCGGGCGCTAGGTTCGTCGACGTCGCCAAGAAGACGTCGACGTCGCCGCCGGGCTTGGGCGCGATCGCGACGCGCGGCTCGACGCGGTCGTCGGTCGTGCTCGCGAGCGTGATCGTCGAGGGGGTCGCCTGGCCGAGCCGCAGGAGGCCCACGAGCGGCCGCCCTTGCCCGTTGAAGGGGAGGGTGGTCGACCCCTGGGCCGTCGGCGTGCAGGTGAAATTGTCGGTCGCCGGGATCGCGAGCACGGTGTCACCCGCGGAGGTGGTCGCGATCGATGGACGGAAGAAGCTGCCCGACGACTGCGGGGTGCAGCCGACGACCTTCGCCGAGAAGCCGAGCGGTCCGCTCGCGCCGAGCTCGTACAAGTCGATGGCGCCCGACGTGTACGCGACGAGCCAGACCTTGTCCGCGTCACGCGGCGCGATCGTCGCGCCGGTGTAGCCGCTGACGGTCAGGGTGTCGGGGTTCGGCGGGCCCGCCGCGTCGTCGAGCCGGAGGACCTTCGGCGCGCCGCCGAACAGGCCCGCGACGAACACTTTTCCGCCGAGCGCGACCACGTCGGTGATGTCCGCGACGTCGTTGCTCAGCGTCGACGTCGAGCCCATCCCGACGGGCCCGAGCTCCTTGGCCGGCCACACCGTCGACGTGCAGCCGCCCGTGCCCCCGCCGGCGCCCGGGCCGGCGGAGACCCCCACGCCCGAGGCGTCGACGGACGTGCCGCTCGCCGTGGTGACGGACGTCGCGGTCGAGCCGCCTCGCCCACCGCCGCCGAGGTCGAAGCTCGGAAAGCATCCTGATGCAAGTGCAATCGGAATGCTGAAGATGGCTAGTATCACCATCGCGCGGAGAGCCGTCGCGCCGAGGGGGCCGGTGTCCCGGGCGGGCATGGCTCAGAACCTTCCTCGCACGCCCAGCGAGCCGGACGTCGCGTCCACGGCCACCGTCGGCGTGACGGAGAGCGCCGTCGACGAGCGGCGAGGCGCGGTGGCGATGACGACGACGCCGGTCACCGACGCGGCGATGCCGATGCCCAAGAGGACGGCCTCGGCGACCTCGAGAGAGCGGCCGCTCGACGCGAGCCCGGGACGATCGGCGGCGGAGGCCTTCTGGAAGTCCGAGTGCTTGCTCGCGACGAGCCCTGCGGTCACCCCGAAGCCGACGAAGCTCGCGACGCCGAGGCCCGTGACGGCGGCGCCGGCGATGCGCTGACCGGCGCCGTCGGGCGCGGCGCGCGGCGCGAGCGGAGCTCCTCGGGGCGGGGGCTCGGTCCCGCGCTCGCGCCCCGGGGAGACCTCGATCTGCTTCGATCCGCTCTCCGGCACGTCGACGCTCGAGGAGGCGTCCTCGCGGCCCGCGGCCCTCGCGACGATCACGTGCCGCCCGGGATCGACCGGGGTCCGCGCCCCGACCTCGATGCGTGTGCCGTCGACGGTGAGCTCGGTGCCGGGCGGCGCGTCGTGTGCGAGCGTCACGACCAGTCGGCCGAGGCGGCGCTCGAGGCCCTCACGCCGGTCGAGCGCGCCTGCGCGCCGTTCGTCGCCCGCGTCGAGGAGGCTCATGCCGTCGCTCATCCACTCGACGGCGCGGAGGAGGTGGCCCTGCTTCTCTTCGCAGACCGACAGATTGAAGGCTTTGCCGGCCGTCGCCTTCTGATCGTAGGTCACCTTGAAGCGACTGCAGGCCTCGGCGAAGTGGCCCGCGTCGAGGAGCGTCCGGCCCTGTTCGAAGTCGGGATCGGAGGGCGCCGGCTGCGCGCTCGCTGCCCCAGCGGGCACGAGGGCGGCCGCGAGGAGCACCGTCGATGCGAGGAGTCTCATGAACGACGCTCACGCTAGACCATGCGGTCCGATTCGTCACGAGGACGTGGCGTCGCGCGGCGCTCAGTTGGGGTTCGTGAGATCGAGCCCGTGGGGCTTCTGCGTCGGCGCGGCCGTCGGGGGCGGTGAGGGCGTGCTCGTCGGCCGTGGGGGCGCGACGGCGGTGGTGGTCGGCGCGGGCGGCTTCTCGGCGGTCGCGGGCGGCTTGGCGGGCGCCGTCGCGCTGGCCGAGGGCGCGCTCGGAGGTGCCGTGGGTGACGGGCTCGACGCTGACGAGGGTGGGGGCGCTGCGCTCTGGGAGGGCGTCACCTCGGGGGGCTCGGGTCCTGCCGGCGACGCGGGCTCGGCGGCGCGCGCGGTCGTGGGGTCCGCGGACGCCGCTGCGTTGGGCGCGTCCACCGACGTCGACAGCACGCGCGCCACCACGGCGAGCGAAGCGATCGCCAGCGCGGCGAGCGCGGCCACGTAAGGCCAGCGCGCCTTTCGAGGCGCGGGGCGAACGAGCCGCCCCGTCGGTGGATCGGACGAGACCGGCGCCGTCGTCGCCAGATGAGCGCCCCGCGGCCGCGTGATCGCGTCCGTCGAGGGAGCCACGTGCGGCGGAGCGGAGAGCACCGGGACCTCGATCGGCATCGTCGTAGGCGTCGCGGCGGGCGCGTTCACGAGCGTCCCGTTCGGCGCGGTCGAGCCGGCGCGCGCCGGCGCGACGAGCGCGCCACGGACGAGCACGGCGTCGAGCTCGGTCGGAGCGTCCTCGGTGTCCAGCGCACGGCCGACGAGCTCGAGCTCGCTTCGCATCGTCGCCGCGTCGGGCCAGCGATCGGCGGGGGCGTGGGCGAGCGCGCGATCCACGACGCGCGCGAGCCGCTGCGAGATGGTGGGCAACAGCGAGCGGAGCGGGCGAGCGGGCTTCGTCGCGACGGCGACGAGCAGCTCGGGCGCCGATCGCGCGACGTGGGTCAGCTCTCCGGTGAGGAGCGTGAAGAGCGTCGCTCCCACCGAGTAGAGGTCGCTGTGCGGGCCCACCTCTTCCCAGCGCGCGAGCGCTTGCTCCGGCGGCATGAACGCGGGGGTGCCCATGGCCGAGTTCGTGTCGGTCGTGCGCAGACCGGTCGTCGTGAGCTCGCGCACCCGCGCGATGCCGAAATCGAGGACGCGCAGCTCGCCGCCGCTCGTGAGGAAGAGGTTCTCCGGCTTGATGTCGCGGTGAACGATGCCGGCTGCGTGCGCGCGCGCGAGCGTGTCGAGGAGCGCCGTTCCGATGGAGACGACCTCCCTCGGCTCGAGGCGCTCGCCGGGGCGCGCCAGCGCCATCGCGTCCACCGTCTGTCCTTCGAGCAGCTCCATCACGAGGAACACCGTGCCGTCCTCGGTGGTGTCGTCGTCGAGGACCTTCACCGCGCCTCGCTCGACGCGGTTCGCCACGTAGCCCTCGCGCAGGAAGCGCGTGCGCGCGTCGGCGTTGGCAGCGACCTCCGGGTGCAGCAGCTTCACCGCGCCGCGCAGGCCGTTGCGGTGGGTCGCCGCGTAGACGGTCGCCATGCCTCCGATTCCGAGGACGCGATCGAGCCTCCACTTGCCACGCAGCACCTGCCCCACGCGAGCTTCCGCGGCTTTCTGGAGCGCATCCATCGGACGCTCGGATTCAATCCCGTGGTGCGCCCTCGGTCAAGCGAGCTGCGCGCCGTCGGGCGCGCGTCGCGCTCAGCGACCCGAGCGATCGTGCGCGAGCTCGCGCAGAACCTCGGCGAGCGCGCGTCCGCTCCTGCTGATCGGCGGCGCGTCCTCGTCACCGATCAGCGGCCAGAGCGCGCGCTTCACGTCCGGAGGCAGCACGTTCTCGAGGTACTCGAGACCGACACCCCGGAAGTGCGGATCATCTCCTTGGACGGCGCGGTACGAGAGGCCGAGGGGCTTGGCGTCGAGCACGAGCCCGAGGAGCCGGAAGACGTGCCGCAGGCTGTGCGCGCCTCGGCGCTCCACGACGCCCGAGAGGCCCTCTTCGCCGGCCGGATCGTCGAGCAGCTGCTGCGCCTGCCACATGGGACGCGACTTCTCGACCTCGGCGCGGACGGCCGCCCACACCACGCTCTCGGCGGGGCGCTTGCCGGCCCGCGACTGGATCACGTCGAGCGCGGCGCCGGCGTGGTACCGCACGTCGAAGCGCGGGTCTCGGAGGGCGCGAGCGAGCGCGTCCACCACGGTCTGGCTCGCGAAACCGGCGAGCGCGCGAGGGAGCCTCCGGCGCACCGCGAACGACTCGGACGGATCGTCGAGGTAGTCGACGAGCGTGCCCGACACTTTGTCGCCTGCGCGCGCGAGCGAGTGGATCGCGTCGAGGTGCAGATCGTCGCGCTCCAGCAAGCGCACGAGGAAGGGCACCACGCGCCGATCGCGGCCGTCCCAGCGGAGGAGCGCCGCGCGGACGACCTCGGGCGATCGATCGACGAGGTCGCGCACCAGATCGACGACGGCGTCGTCGGCCGCCCGGGCGCGGGAGGGGGGTGGAGGCGGCACCCCCAGGGTGACGCCGAGCGGCACGCCGCGCGCCTTCGCGAGGACGGCGGTGAGCTCGGGATCGAACTGGAGGGACTTCATGAACGACTTGCCGAGATCGGTGTCTGCGATCGTCTCGCGCAGCTCGGTCGAACGCAGATCGAGCAGCGTCGCGCGCACGGCCTCGCGCGCCGTGGCGTCGTCGTCGGCGGCCGACGCGACGTTCTCGAGCTCGAGGGCGCGCGCCGCGAGGTTCGACGAGAGCGTCTCGACGTAGCCCTTGCGCACGCGCAACACGAAGAGGAGCTCGAGGCCGCCGAGCGCGCTCACGAAGAGGGCGAGGCGCGGCGTCGAGAAGTGCGCCACGCCGACCGCGAGGAGGATGGTGAGCGCGCCGAGGCCGTCGGCGACCCGCTCGACCAGCGTGTCGATGATGGGCTTCACGAGGCGCTTGATCGACGCGGCGAGCGGGACGAACAGGAGCTCGTAGCCCGACCGATGGAACGAGTTTCGGATGGCCGTCTCGCCGCCGCGCAGCGCGGCCGCGGCCCACGTCACTGGAAAGAACGCCACGCCGAGGGCGCCCGTCGCGAGCCAGAGCGGCAGCACCGAGAGGCTCGCGGCGAGGCCCTTGCGGCTCAGCAGCGGGCGCGCGAGGAGGAGCTGCACGCCGAGCGTGATCGCGCCGACGATGCCGTGGAAGAGGGAGAAGAACTCCGCGAGCTGACGCTTGCCCGTGAGCGCTTGCGCCGCGGCGTCCTTCAAGACGTAGTCTGCGAGGGTGCCGCCCACGGTGCCGATCGTCACAAGCAGCGCGATGTCGCGCAGGTACGGCGCCTTCAGCACCGCCGCTACGCCGCGCGCGACGCCCCCCTTCGCGGGCTTGGCCGCGGCAGCGACCGCGCCGTCGGCGTGCCTCCGCCCGAGCACGCCGATCGCGACGGCCGTGACCACGTAGAGCGCCGACAGGAGGAGCAGGAGGCCCTCGGGCTCGACCACGTGCAGCGCTTCGTGCGCGCCGAGCCCGCCCGCGAGCCCGCCGACCGTCGTCGCGACGCCGACCCACCCGAAGATGCGCCTCGCTCGCCTCGGATCGAAGCGCTCCCCGAGGACCGCCCAGAACCCCGACGTCAGCAGCGTGCCCCTGACGGTGGTCCATGGATAGAGGCCGCCGAGCGCCCACGGCTGACCCGTGCGCGCGCCGAGCCACAGCGGCACGAGCCAGAACGCCGTGGCGATCGCGAGCAGGGGGACGACGAGGCGCGGTCCGAAGCGCGTGTTGAGGCGCGTGTACGCTCCCACCGCGAGCACGCTCACGAGCCCGGTGCCGAGGATGAAGTACGGCAGCTCGGCGACCGGAAAGGCCGCGAGGAAGAGCGCGTCGCGCACCGCTTTGCCGAGCACGTGCGCCGCGACGGTCGATGCCGCGGCGACGATCGCCGCCGCCACGGCGAGCCGATCGGGCGCGTCCATGGGCGGCGGGCGCCTGCTGGCTCGAGCACCATGGGGGATCGGGACCGCCATCCGCAACGCGAGCGTAGCCCGAACACGCGCCCGTGCGCGACCGCCGGCGTGTCCGCGCCGCGCTAACCGGCGTCGAGCTCCTCGGCGAACACGATCGGGTCGCCGTCTCGCGAGAGGCAGGCTCGACCGCGGCCCCCGGCGGTCGCCGCGTCGAGGTGGGTCATCGCGAGCGAGACGAGATCGTCGGGGTGATCGCAGTCGTCGGGGAAGGACGATGCGCCGACGCTGAGCGAGATGTCCTTTCGCAGCGCCGCGAGGCCGAGCCGCCGCGCGACGAGCGCCGCCTCGAACGCGCCAGCCCCGGGCAGGACGACGGCGAGGCGCGTGTCGTCGAAGCGGCCCGCGAGATCGTGCGCGCGGAGCTCCTCGCGGAAGATCGCGCCGACGTTCTTGAGGAGCGCCTCCGCGGCCTTGACCTCGTCCGAGCTCGCCCCGTCGATCGCGTCGAGACCGACGAGGAGGAAGCCGAGGCTCGTCTTCATGCGCTGCGCCCGCGATCGCTCGTGCGTCAGACGACCGTCGAGCTCGCGTCGGTTCGCGAGGCCGGACGCCGGATCTTGGCGGCTCTGCGACTCGACCTTCTGCAGCAGTCGAAAGTCCTGCCAGCTCGCGGCGACTTGTCTCGAGAAGCGCTCGAGCAGGTCCGCGTGTCCGTCACGCAAGCCATCGGCGAACACGTAGCCGAGCACCTCGTTGCGCCAGGCGACGCGCGCGAACGCGCCGGGCGGCCGCTGGCCGAGCGGCGCGAAGATCGTCGACGATGGGTCGAGCGACGCGGCGCGCGCGAGCGGGATGGTGAGCGCGCGCGCCGCCTTGTCGAAGATCGCCGTGTCTTCGCGGCTCCTCGTCCGCACGCACACGAAGGCCCCCTTCGCCTCGTCGCGCGCGTAGAGCGCGCAGCGCTCGATCTCCAGGCCCTCGTGGATCCCCACGACGCACGCGTCGAGGACCTCGTCGATCGACTGCGCCACGAGCACGTGATCCGAGGCCGCCTCGAGTCGTTCGAGGTCGTCGAGCTTCGTCGCGAGCTCCGTCGTCAGCGCGCAGAGCATGGGCACCGGGACCGTCTGCTCGAGCACCGCGGCGAAGAGCGGCTCGAACGGCCCCGCCAAGAGCTCGGTCGACAGCATCGCGCTCTCGTCGCCTCGGTAGATCGTCACGTCGGTGCCGTGCTTCGACCGCTCGAGCGAGAGCGTGAGCGCGCGCGGCTCGAGCCACGCGAGCTTGAGGAGCGTCGCGAGCCCGTCATGCGCCACGGCGTCGTCGCCGACCCAGCCCTCGACGCGGAGCGGACCGATGCGCCTCGCCAGCCTTCGGGCCCAGGGCGGGACGACGGCCGCGGTGGCGGCGCGCGCGAGCGCCGTCGGCAGTGCGGGAGCAGTGCGGGTGACGATCGCTCGAGGTTACACCAAGCGGGCCGATCTCGTGGAGTCGGGTGAGACTTCCTTCATTCGGCGCCGACGCGCGCCGCTCCGCCACGCGGCCGGGCTACCTTGGGAGCGTGCGATACCTCGACGATGCCCTCCACCCGCGCGCCCTCGCCGAGCGCCAGCTCGCGCGCGATCACGCGCGGACCGCGGACCGGCCGGTCCTCTTCGCCCGCAAAGCCGAGCGCATGCGCGCCTCCCCGCTCGCGTTCCTCCGCGGCGCGGCGCCGCTCTTCTACGAGATCCTCTCGCTCCACCGCGAGATCGCGGACGGTCCGTCGGGCGAAGGGTGGCTCGTCGGCGATCTGCACATCGAGAACTTCGGGGCGTACGAGCCGGGGCCTTGGGGCGGGCCTCGCGAGCCGAGGCCGGCGACGTTCGACGTGAACGACTTCGACGAGGCGTTCGTGGGACCGCTCAGGATCGATCTGCTCCGCCTCTCCACGAGCCTGCTCGTCGGCTCGCGCGAGCTCGGCACGACGGGCGCCGAGGCGCTCGAGCTCGCGCGCAAGCTCCTCTCGAGCTACGTCGACGCCGCCTTCCGCGGCGCCCCGGTACAGAAGGTGCCGCCGCCCGTCGAGCGGCTCGTGGCGCGCGCGACGAAGCGCTCGTTCCGGGACCTCGCGAAGCGCTACCTCGAGCCCGACGATCGACGGTTGCGTCGCGGGACCAAGCTCTTGCCGCTCGACGCGCGATCGATCGAGGACGTCGACGCCGCGCTCGTCGCCTACCGCAAGAACCTCGGCGAGGAGGGCGATCGCCTCAAGAAGCCGCATTGCGAGGTCCTCGACTGCGCGTTCCGCGTCGCCGGCACCGGGAGCCTCGGGACGTTCCGCGTGGCGGCGCTCGTCGCGGGCAAGGACCACCCTTGGCTCTTCGATCTCAAGCAGCAGAGCGAGCTCAGCGCCGGCGAGCTCTACCCTCAGGAGCCGATGGACCCCGCCTCGCGCGTGCTCGCGGCGTACCGCGCCTCGATCGCGTCGCCCCCGGCGCTCATCGGGACGACGATGATGGGCGCGCGATCGATGCTGGTCCGTCGCCTCGCCGAGGAGGAGGACAAGCTCGAGCTGAGCGCGCTCCGACCCGCCGATCTCCCCGCGCTCGCGGCGCACCTCGGTGCGCTCGTCGGTCGGGCTCACGCGCGCGCCACGACGAAGCCCCCGGTCGGCCGATGGACGGCGGGGGATCTCGAGCACCTCCTCGACGCGGCGATCGAGCTCGCTGGCATTCACGAGGCCGCGTACCTCGCCTATTGCCGCATCAGCGTGCTCGGCGGCGGCTGACTAGCCGGCGCTGCGCTGTGCGCGGAGGCGGGCGAAGCGCTCGTCGATCCCCCACGCGATGCGCGTCGCCATCGCCATGATGGGCTCTTGCGAGTTGACGCCGATGCTGGTCGGAAGGGTCGAGCCGTCGGCGACGAAGAGGCCTGCGACGTCGAACGTCTCGCCGAGCTGATCGACGACGCCGTCGCGCGCGTCCCGCCCCACGCGCGCGCTGCCCAGGGGATGAAACGCCATGCACTCGATGCGCCGCGCGTCGATCCTCATGCGCTCGGCGCGCCGCGCGTCGTCCATGGTTTGGAGCGGCGGCAGACCGAACACCGACGTGTAGATCTCCTTGCCACCCGCCGCGAGCGAGAGCTCGGTGAGGATCGTGATCGAGCGGCGGATGCGCTCGAGATCGCGCGGCGCCATCTCGTAGCTCAAGATGCCCTCGCGCCCCGGCCCGAGGCGGACGCGACCTCCCCCTTCGTCGTGGATCATCGCGCCGAACACGGCGCAGTGCGAGAGCGAGCCGACGCGCTTCCGGAGCTTCGGCCCGACGCCGGGCAGCCCCGCGGCGAGGAAGTTCATCGTCGTGTAGACGCCGACGAGCTTGATGCCCTCGCTCGCGAAATGGTCCGAGTAGACGCTCTGCATCGCGCCGTTCCAGCCGTCGACGCGCTCGTCGAAGCGAGCGACGATCCGCACCGCCGGGTGAAGAGTGATGTTCCGCCCGACCACGCGGCTCGCGCGGCCGATGCCCTGTCGCAGGAGCACGAGCGGCGTGTGCAAGGTGCCGCACGCGAGCACGACCACCGGCGCGTCGATCTCGAAGGCGTGGCCGGGCTCGCCGTGCGGCCCGCCGAGCAGACGGCCGCGCACGCCGGCCGCGCGCCCGTTGCGCGTGAGGACCTCGGTCACGAGCGCGTCGGAGACGATGTGCGCGCCGCTCGCGACCGCCCGCGGCAAATACGAGACGTCCACCGAGCGCTTGGCGCCTTTGGGACACGTGAAGTTGCAGCGCGCGTTGCCCTCGCACGCGTCGCCCCCGTGACCGTCGCCCGTGTTGCGGCGGAGCGGATGGATCTCGATGCCGAGCCGCTTCGCGCCTTCGACGTACCTGCGCGTCGACTCGCTGCGCGCCTCTTCGCGCACCTCCGTCACGTCGAGGTGCTTCTCGACCTCGCGATAGGCCTCTTCGAACTTGCGCTCGGAGAGCTCGGGGAGGCCGAGATCGCGGCTCCAGCGCGCGTGCACCTCGCCGGGGACGCGGAAGCAGACGCCGCCCGTGAGGAGCGACGATCCGCCGACGGCGCGGCCCATCGTGATCGAGATCATCGGCGTCTGCCCGACGCCGAACGCCATCGCCATGCCGCTCTCGCGGAACATCCGTCGCACCGACTCGCTCGGCGCGAACCGCTGGTAGTCGGCCGGTTTGAAGAAGGGGCCCTCCTCGAGCACGATGACGCGCTTGCCGGCCTCCGCGAGCGTCGCCGCCACGACCGAGCCGCCGGCGCCGGAGCCGACGACGACGACGTCGCAGCTGTCGCGGAGCGGCCCGAGCAGATCGCGCCCGACCACGACGCCGCGCGACGCGTCGCTCGGCGCCTCGGCGGAGAGGCTCCCGTCGCTCACGTCGCACCTCCGGGCCTGCGGCGCGCGACGTCGCGCGGCCTGATGAGGTCGGGCCGATCGAAGCCGGTCGCGTGGAGCAGCTCGCCCTCCTCGAACGCGGCGGTCGCGAGCGGCACCTTGAACGCGACGAGCAACATGCTCAGCATGCCGTTTTCGCTCTCCTCGAGCTTCTCGAGGTAGTGGATCCGCTCGCGGAGCGGCAGCTTCGTCATGCGCCGCGGCGAGCGCACGACCGCGAGAGGCAGGCTCTCGATCGCGACGCACAGCGCGACGAACCCGCTCGCGAGCTGCGCGCTCCCGGTCCCGAGCCATAGATCCAGCTTGTGGATCACGCGATCGAGCGTCGCCGCGTCCGGCGGGACGAGCGCCCCCGTGGCGTCCTCGTCGCACAGGATCGCCTCCGCGACGGCGCGACAGATCGGCTTCGTGAACGCAGGCAGGCCGCGCTTGCGCCAGTCGAGCGGGTGAGCGCCGACCGGGAACGGATCGTCGGGCGTCGGTCGTGCGCCTTCGAGCGTCTTCGTCATCGGGACGACGAGCCTACGAGCGACGCGTCATCCCGGCAATCGCGCTCACTTGCCTTCGCAGTACTTCGCGATCTTCTCGTCGATCGCGTCGGCCGCCTTCTGCGACGCGTCCTGCTTCTTCTCGAGCGCGTCCATCTGCTGCTGCAGCGCCGCGAGCGCCTTCTCATCCATGCCCGGCGCCTTCTTGTCGTCGAGCTTGGCGAGGATCGTGGCGAGCTCCTTCACCGACGCGCTCATTCCGGTGAGCACGCTCTGCTCCTCGGTGACGAGCTTCTTCAGATCGGGATCGTCCACGCCGAGCTTGCCGACCGCCGCGGCCCAGTCCTCGACGCTCTTGGCCATGGTCTGCGCGTCCTTCGCCGCGTCGTTCGTGTCCTTCTGCTTCGTGAGCTTGTCGCTCCAGGTGTCGTTGGCCTTCGTCAGCGCGGCGCACTGGTCCTTGACGGAAGCGCCCGAGGCCTCGGCGGAGGCCGAAGCGCCTGAGCCCCCGCCCTTTCCGCAGCCCGCGAGGCCGATCGTGGCGGAGAGGAGGCTGACGACGACGAAGCGCGGGACGAGGGCTGACTTCATGGATGGCTCCGAGCGTGGGAGTGAAGGCGTCGGCGAGGCGGCGTCGACGGACCAACGGCCCTTCTACCAGAAAGTCGGGGAGAACTTCCTCACGCTCAGCCGGCGAACGTGAGGACGAGCTTGCCGACCGTCTGGCCGCCCTCGATGTCCCGGTGCGCGTCGCCGACGCGATCGAGGGGGTAGCGCGTGACCTGCGACAGCTTCACCTCGCTCGACGCGATGAAGGCGAGGATTCGCTCCATGCCCTCGGCGAGGAGCGCGCGCTCGTCGAAGAGGTAGCTCAGGTTGAACGCGAGGACGCTCTTGTTGTCGTTGCACAGGTCGAGCGGCGAGAAGCGAGGCGTGCGCACGAAATCCCACCCGAGCTTGAGCCACTCGGGGCGGCCTCCCGAGCGCGGCAGCATGCTGTGGAAGCCGTACACGACGAGGCGCCCGCTCGTGCGCGTGTGGGCGTAGCTCTGGCGCAGCGTCTCGACTCCGTTCGCGTCGAGCACGACGTGGTAGCCGTCCGGAGCGATCTCCCGCGCGCGCGCCCAGAGGGGCTCGCGGCTCTTGTCGATGACGTGGGACGCCCCGAGCGCGGCGACCGCGGCGACCTTGTGGCTCGCGCCGACGATCCCGACGACCTCCGCCCCTTGGAGCCGCGCGAACTGGACGAGCGCGCTGCCTACGCCGCCTGCGGCCGAGTGGACGAGGACGCGCATCCCCGGGCGCACGCGGCAGAGCTCGAAGAGCGCGTAATACGCGGTCATGAACACGGCGGGGACGGTCGCGGCCTCGGCGAACTCGAGCGACTCGGGGATGCGGAAGACCTGGTGCTCGGGCGCCGTGAGGCGCGACGCGTAGCCTCCGAAGAGCGTCACCGCGAGGACGCGATCGCCCGCCCGGACGCGCGTCACGCCGTCGCCGACGGCGAGGACCTCGCCCGCGACCTCGAACCCGGGCGTGATCGGCCAGCCGACGTATTTCTTGGCCGACGCGTAGAGGCCCATGCGCACGACGCAGTCGGCGTAGTTCACGCCGGCGGCCGCGACCCGGATGCAGACCTCGCCGGGGCCCGGCGTCGGATCCGGGTGATCTTCGAGGACGAGCCTCTCGTAGCCGCCCGCGCGGTGAACGACGACCTTCCGCATGGCCGGCTAGTCGAGGACCCGGTGCGCGGACGCAAGCGGAATCCTCGCGCGCGCTCCCAAGGGGTCGTCGCGCGCGCCCCCCTTCGCCGAAATGGCCCATGCGCGCGTTAAGGTTTCCGGGCCGAGCCGGACTACCCTCGCGATGACCCCGGCGACGATCGCCCTCGAGATGGAACGGGACGCGGCAGCGAGAGAACGCTTCGCGGCGCTCCTCGGCCGACACGGCCCTGGGCTGCGCCGCGTCGCGCGCGCCTACGCGCGGAGCCAGGCGGAGGCGGACGAGCTCGAGCAGGAGATCGCGCTCGCCGTCTGGCGGGCGCTCCCCGGCTTTCGCGGCGACAGCTCGGAGCGCACGTTCGTATACCGCATCGCGCACAACCGCGGCATCACGCACGCCGAGTCGGCCCGCGCGCGTGGACCCGTGGAGTCGCTGACGGACGAGATCGTCGACGCGCGCCCCTCCGCGGACGAGGCGCTCGACGCGTCTCGTCGGAGGGACGCCCTCTTTCGCGCGATCGTAGAGCTCCCGGTCGGCGCGCGGAGCGTGCTGACGCTGACGCTCGAGGGGCTGACCCACGAAGAGATCGCCGACGTGCTCGGGACGACCGCGAACAGCGTGGCGGTGCGGCTGAGCCGCGCGCGCGCGGAGCTCCGCGCGCGCCTCGGAGGTGGACGATGAGCGCACGATCGAACGAGGAGCGCGAGCAGGACCCGGAGCTCGCGGCGTGGGCGGAGGACTTCCGCGGGGGCGATGACGCGAGGCCCCCGCTCTCTCCCGAGGCGGTGCTCGACGAGGCGGGGCGCGCCGCGCGCAAGGAGCGCCTCGCGTGGGCCTCGCAGATCGCCGGCCTCGCGTTCGCGATCGCGAACTTCCTCGGCCTGGTCGTCTACACGCGATCGCTGCTCGTGACGGCGCTCTCGGCCGTGGTGCTGCCGACGCTCATCGCGCTCTTCGGGTGGTTCGCGCACCTCAAGCTCTCGGCCGGCAAGATCCGCGTCGAGACCGTCGCGCGCTTCGTCCGTTGGATGGTGAGGCGGAGCCGCGCCGATCTGCGCGTGCTCCGCGCGAACCTCTTCGCGCTCGCGTTCCTCTTGACGGTGTTCTGGATCTGGTTCCCTCTCTTCGTCCTCTCGCACGCCGATCGCTTCGGCGCGCAGCCCGCGCGGCTCGTGGTCGGGGCGACGGTGTCGCTCGTCGTGTTCGGGGCAGGCTTCCTGCGCATCCGCGCGCTGCTGCGCCGGGCCGAGTCGGAGCTCGCCCGATGGAAGAGGATCGAGGCCTCCTTCGAGGCCCCTTCGGAGGTCGCGCCGGCGGCTAGAGCGTGAGCGCCTCGCCGGCGCGCGCGGCCGCGAGCACCCTCCTCGCGCAGGCGCGCCCGCCCATCATCGCGCCCACGATGCCGTGCCCTGCGCGCGTCGACGCGCCGACCAGGTAGAGGCCGGGGACGGGTCCGCGGTAGCCCGGGCGTCGCTTCATGAACTGCTCGGGCGTGGCCGCGAGCCCGTAGCCGGTGCCGTCGCTCGCGCCGGTGAAGCGCGAGTGGCTCATCGGCGTCGCCGACTCCGCGAGCACGACGCGCGCGCGTGATCCGGGATAGAGCCGCTCGAGCCGCGCGAGCATGTCGTCCTCGAGCCGCGCCTTCTGCTCGTGGTACCGCGCGTCGTGCTTGTACTCCCAAGAGAACGGGTCGCAGTCCGCGCCCCAATACCGGCGGGTCGTCGGCACGAGCGTCATGATCTCGAGACCGAAGTGATCGGACGGCGCGTGGTGCGTCGCGTGCTCGGGATCCTTCATCGAGGCGCTCGTCACGTAGCAGCCGCGCGCACCGTCCTCCGACGAGTAGAAGCGCTCCACGTCGTAGTCGTCGAACTGCCACACGTTCGCGTTCGTCAGGCCGACGTCGCGCCCCGATCCGCGCAGGCCGACGAACGTCATGAAGATGGCGCCGCCCATCTGAAAGCGCTTCGTGCGCTCGACCCAACCGCTCGGCAGGTGCTCCGGCCCGACGAGATCGAGCAGCGTGCGCTTCAAGTCGGCGTTCGACACGACGAGCTTCGCGCGGACGTCACGCGCCGGCGCGCCCGCCTTGCCGGCGAGGCGGACGCCCACCGCGCGCCCTCCTTCGACGAGGATCCGCTCGACGGGCGTCCGCAGGTGGACCGCGCCGCCGAGCGCCTCGAGCCGAAGCACGAGCTCGTCGGCGATGCGCTGCCCGCCGCCCTTCGGGTAGAAGGCGCCGCGCAGGTAGTGGCCGAGGAGACCGAGGTGCAGCACCGCGCTCGCGCGCGACGGCGGCATACCGTAGTCGCCGCTCTGCCCGAGCAGGACGGCGCGGAGCTTGGGATCGCTCGTGATGCCGTCCAGCACCTGCCCGATCGTGGCGTTCTGGATCGTGGCCATGCGCAGGCCGTGGGGGGCGGCGCGCACGAGCTCCATCCACGGGGGCTTGGTCCCCTCGTAGACGTCGAGCATGCGCCCGAGGTGCATCACCGCCTCGACGAGGCGGACGTACCTGTCGATCCCCCGGCGCTCGCGCGGGAAGGCGTCGACGAGGCGATCGCGGAAGCGCTCGACGTTCGCTGGGATGCGGAACTCGAGGTCGGGGAACACGAGCCGGTCGAAGCCGTCGGGGTCGAGCTCCTCGAAGTCGACGCGGACTCCGAGGTCTTCGAGGATGCGCGGGATGGTGCCGTCCGCCCGGCAGTCGCCGACGTAGTGCAGGCCCACGTCGAAGCGATAGCGCGCGTGACGAGGGCCACGAGAGAACTGCGTCGCGCAGCCGCCCGCGACGTAGTGGCTCTCGAGCACGGCGACCGAGAGGCCGCGCTGCGCCAAGTAGCAGGCGGTGACGAGGCCCCCGAGGCCCGAGCCGACGATGGCGACGTCGACCTCCTCGGCGACCTCGGCGTGCGCGCGCCTTCGGGTGGAGTTGGAGCTCGGGGCCGTCGGCTGCGGTGCTTGGGTCGTCATGTGGACAATGACCACATAGCCTCCTTCGGGCCGACGTTCAAGTCTCCATGTGGCGCCTGTCCACATTTGGGGTACGGTCCGCCCATGCACCCCGAAGGGAGCGCCCCCCGGCACGAAGGGCGCGGTTACCACCACGGCGATCTCAAGCGCGCGCTGCTCGACGGCGCCCTCGCGCTCTTCGCCGAGCGCGGGACGTTCGACTTCACGCTGCGCGAGCTCGCGCGGCAGGTGGGGGTGACGCACAACGCCCCGTACCGGCATTTCTCGAGCAAGGCCGATCTCGTCGACGCGCTTTCCACCGAGGGGGTGCACCGCCTGTCGGCCGCCGCCGCGGAGGCGCTCGACCGAGCCGGCGGCGATCCGCGCGCGCGGGTCGTCGCGCTCGGCGAGGCGTACGTCGGCTTCGCGCTCGACGAGCCGCTCTACTTCCGCCTCGTCCTCTCTCGTCCCCTCGACGCGACGAGCTCGGCGACCGATCCGCTGCGCGTGCTCGAGGCGACGCTCGAGCAAGCGCGCCGAGCGGGGGTCGGCCGGACCGACCTCACGGCGCGCGAGCTCGCGGTCTTCGCCTGGTCGCTCGTGCACGGCTTCGCGTCGCTCGTCGCTGCCGGGAGGCTGCCGAACCGCAAGGCGTGGGTGAGGCGCTACGGCCGTGTCCTCGGCGACGTGTTCTGGGAAGGCGCCGGACCCCCGGCGGCGCGCGGCGCGGGCTCGGTCAAGAAGCCAGCTCGTGGGGCTCGAGGCGGAGCTTCGCGAGCGCGGGCGTGATCGGGACGTTCTCGGCCTCGAGCTTCCGGCAGCACCACAGGATGCCCTCGGCGGTGCTCGCGACGTGCGTCCGAGGCGAAGCGTCCGTGGCGAGCCACGAGAGCGCCGTGAGCGCGCCCCGCACGAGCGCCGAGCGTACGACGATCGCGGCGCCGACGTTCCAGCGCTTCGTCTCGGCGGCGTGCCTCGTCTCCCAGTCGCCGATCTTCTTCCGGAGGCTCGCTGGCGGGATGTGCTGAACCCCGGTCAGGTCGAGCAGCAGCGCGTAGCGAGTCTGCAGCGCGAAGCGTCCCTCGAACCTCGCGAAGAGCGCGTCGAGGTCGGAGGCGTCGACCGAGCTCGGAGCGGTCACGACGAGGAGGGGCAGAAACTGCTCTTCGAATCGAAACCCGCCCATGATGACAGACTAGCTCTCGCAGCGCGCCCCCCGCGAGCCCTTTTCGGCGCCGCACGACGAGCGCCCGTTCGCGAGCGATCACGTGGGCCAGGTCGACGGCGAGGAGAGCCGCGCGTGCGTCAGGCCGACGGCTTCGACAGCATCTCGCGCATCCAGCCTTCCTCCTCGGCGATCATCTTGGCGGTGCGCGAGCGGGTCGAGCGCTGGATGTCCTCGACCGGCGGGTCTTGCGAAGGATCGTGGAAGGCGCCGAGCACGCCGAGCGACGCGAGCCACTCGATCTCGTCGAAGCCCGCGGTCACCTTGCGGGCGAGATCGGCGAGCAGCAGCGTGAGGATCTTGAAGTGCCCTTTGTACGGCATCTGCAGCCCGCGGACCGGCGCGTCCTCGCTCACCCAGAGCTGGTGCGTGGCGCGAAGGGCGCGTGCCGCGTCCGCCGGCTCCTCGAGCAGCATCGGCACCACGTCGGCGATCATCTCGAGCACGGTCGCCTCGCGCAGCGACGCGAGGCCGCGACCCTCGTAGTAGCGCGCGGCGATCTCCTTCGGCACGAGCGCGGCGCGCAGCGAGGCCTGCCCCTCGTTGTTCTCCCAGATCGGCGAGACGAGGATGCCGCTGTCGCGGACCTCGGCGTAGAGCGTCAGGTTGTGGAGCAGCATCGCCCGCGCGTCCTGGACGAGGACGTCGGTCTCCGGCGGGACGAACCCGTCCGGCACGTGGAGGAACGCGCGACCCTCGGCCGCGGTCATGGTCTCTGAGCTCATGGCTTCGTTGGTATCGCAGAATCGACGAGCCGTCCCCGCCGAAAGATCGCGGCCCTCAGCTCTCGAGCGACGGGCCGCGAGCGGAGGAAGGCCGCGACGGAGA
Organism: uncultured Polyangiaceae bacterium; assembly: GCA_964467935.1. Lineage (GTDB taxonomy): Bacteria > Myxococcota_A > Polyangia > Polyangiales > Polyangiaceae > CAYYKK01. The sequence goes on along the minus strand of CAYYKK010000051.1, from coordinate 12,561 downwards.
GGCCGCGAGGAGCGCCTCGAGGCAGGGGACCACGACCTCGCGCACCGCCGAGACGCGCAGCTCCGCTTGCTCCTCCGCCGAGACGACCCCGTGACGTCGCAGCGTGGCGGCGAGGGCGTTCGGGCTCGTGTTCCTCGCCGAGGGCTCGGTCGTTCGCAGCGCCGCGAGCTCGCCGGAGAGCGCGTCGCGCACGTCGAACGTGCGGACGAGCCAGGCGAGCGTGCGCCAGCCGAGCTCCGCGTGGCGCGCCTCGTCCGAGGCGATCGTCTCGAGCGCGGCGCGCGCGCGCTCGTCGGTCGCCCCCGACGCCGCGGCGGACGCGACGAGCGATGCGACGGTCTCGTTCAAGCAAGCGTCGCGCAGGGTCTTCCGCGCGACGTCGGGCGCGTCCGTCGAGACGCTCACGGCGCCGAGCGGCAAGGCGCCCGGTCCGAGCGGCGCTCCGCCGTGGCGCGCCGCGAGCTCGAAGCAGAGCTTCGCGTGCTCGATCTCGTCGAGCGCCGCGCGGTGCGCGCCCTCGAGCAGATCGGCGGGCGCGCCGAGCGAGGCGAGCTCCAGGCTCGTGAGCGAGAACGACGCGACCGACGCGTGCTCGAAGACCGCCTCTCGCGCCCAGTGCTCCGCGAGCAGGGCGCGCACGGCGGGGCTCGGCTCCTCGGCCGCGCGCGTCGCGGCCGCCGCCCAGTCGCTCCGCGAGATGGCGCTCGCGACGATGCTCTCGCCGCGATCACCGTGGAGCGGTCGACCCCCGGGGCAGAGGATGTACCAGCGATAGCAGCACGCCGTGGGCTCGAGCGCGCGCTCTTCGCGGGTGAGGCTCGCCGAGAACTCGATCTGCCCCTCGGGCTGCTTCGGAGGAGACGCGGTCGCGGCGCACATCTCGTAGGGCGAGGGCGCCGCGGCGCCCGGGGGGCTCGCCGGCGCGCGCACGCAGTAGCTCGCGTTGGGGCAGCTCGCCATGTGCATCCCGGGGCGCACGTCTGGCGGCGTGTCGCGCACGGGCTCGAGGCTCCAGTACCCACCGCCGAGCGACTCGCGCAGCACCTTGTCGGACGACTTGGGCGGCGCGGGCTCGCCCGAGGGCGGCCTCGTCGACGTCGCGACGCTCGTCCCCGGAGAGGTCGGCGTGCCCGTGGGCACGAGATCGACCGTCGTGGTCGGATCCACGCCGGGGGTCGCGTCGGTCGAGGCGGACTTGCAGGCCGGCACGAGGGCGGCGGCGATCGCGAGGGCGAACCTCGCGCGGAGATCGGAGGCGGGCGACATCGTCGCGCGAGGAGAGCAGAGCGGGCGGAGGCGCGCAACGCACGCTCGGGGCCCGGGCGGGCCTGCTAACATCGTCCCGGTGAGGCTCGCTCCTTGGCTCCTCCTGCCCTCGCTCTCGGCGCTCGCGTCGTGCACGGTCGAACGAGCGACGCCGAGCGAGCGCGACGCCTCTCTCGGCGACCCCATCGTCGCGGGGCAGACCGACGCCGGGCATCCCGCGTCGGTCGCGCTCACCGTCAACGGCCAGCCGTTCTGCAGCGGCACCCTCGTGACACCGACGGTGGTCGTCACCGCGTCGCACTGCATCTACCCCGGCATCGGCGTCGATCCGCCGACCTCGATCGAGGTGTTCTTCGGCACGTACGTCGGCCAGGGCGGCACGCTCATCCCCGTCGTCGAAGGCAAGTACAACCCGTCGTGGAACATCAACAACGCGAACGCCGACGAGGACGTCGCGGTGCTCCGGCTCGCGTCGGCGGCGCCCGTCGCGCCCGTGCCGATGGCGAAGGCCCCGCCCGCCGGGAGCATGGTCACGCTCGTCGGCTTCGGCATCACGTCGGCGAACGGCACCGGCGCGGGGACGAAGCGCATGGCGGAGGCGGCGATCGAGTCGGTCCAGCAAAAGACCTTCGTGATGCAGATCAACCCACAAGGAACCTGCAACGGAGATTCAGGTGGAACGGCGCTCTTCGACGACGGGACGGGCGAGAAGCTCGTGGGTATCCACACCCGCAGCGACTGCACGACGGCGATGCTCGACGAGCGCGTGGACGTGCACGTCGCCGACTTCATCCAGCCCTTCATCGACGAGGCCGCGACGTGCGGGAAGGATCTCGGCTGCGCGAAGGGCTGCCCGGCGCCCGACCCGGATTGCCCGTGCGCCGCCGACGGCTTCTGCACCGCGGCCTGCGCCGATCCCGCGACGGATCCCGATTGCGACCCGCGCTGCGGCGCGGACGGGACGTGCGTCACCGATTGTCCCCTGCCCGATCCCGACTGCCCCGTCTGCGTCGCCGATGGCACGTGCAACCCGCTCTGTGCCTCGGATCCCGACTGCGCCACGGCGGGCGTGGGCGGGGCGCCCATCGTCATGGGCGCTTCGACGAGCGCGTCGGGTGCGGGCGTGGCGCCGACGACGAGCTCGGGATGCGCCGTGGCGAACGGGCAGCCGAGCTCCGGTGTCGCTGCGCTCTGGATCGGCGCGCTCGCGCTCGCCATCGGGCGGCGCCGCGCGCCGCGCCGCGCTTGAGGCCGACCGTGGACTTGGCCCTCCTCGAGCTCCCGGCGCGCTGGAACCGCGTCGAGGAGGCGCTCGCGGACGTCGACCGCCTGCTCGCGACAGGGCCTCGCGTCGACCTCGCTCTCCTCCCCGAGGCCTCGCTCACCGGCTACGCGAGCCCGGCGGGCGGCTTCGATCTCACGCCCTTCGCCGAGCCGATGGGCGGACCCACGACGGAGGCCGTCGCGCGCCTCGCGAGGGCGCACGGCACCGCGATCGCAGCGCCGCTCGTGGAGCTGTCGGCGGGCGCGCTCTACAACGCCTTCGTCGTGATCTCGGCGGACGGCGCGACGCTCGCGCACTATCGCAAGCGCCACCCTTGGTACCCGGAGACGTGGGCTGCGCCCGGCGACCTGCCGATGCCGGTGTTTCGCCTCGCGGGCCTCACCCTCACCTTGGCCATCTGCTTCGACGTGCACTTCCTCGCGCGCGAGCGGGCTCGCGAGCTGGAGGCGGCCGACGTCCTGCTCTTTCCGAGCGCGTGGGTCGAAGAGGAGAGCGGGGATTCGCGCGCGCCGATCTTCGACGCGCTCCGGAGCCGCTTTCACGTCACGATCGCCAACGCCAATTGGGGCGTGGGCAGCCCGCCCGTCGTCGGGCAAGGCGGCTCGCGGGTGGTCCTCGCCGACGGGCGTACTCGTCGTCTCGCGCCCGCCTCCGCCGGAGCCCGACGCCTCGATGTCGCGTTGCCTGCGTCGGTGTGACGTGTGCGAGGCGGCGAGACGGGGCCCTGCGGCCCCGGAGCTCCTGGTCAGCCCGGCAGCTGGGCGAGAACGCGCTGTGAGATGTGTTCGCCGATCGCGAGGGAAGCGGTCGCCGCGGGCGAAGGGGCGTTGAGCACGTGCACCATGCCGGGGCCCTCGACGACGTGGAAGTCGTCGACGAGGCCGCCGTCTGCCTTCATCGCCTGCGCGCGCACGCCGGCGCCGGCCGGCGCGAGGTCTTCCGCGCGGATCTCGGGCACGAGGCGCTGTAGCGCGTGGACGAAGGCCCCCTTGTTCCAGGAGCGCCAGAGCTCACCCATGCCCGTGCGCCAGTGCTTGGCCGCGAGCCGCCACATGCCGGAGAAGCCCGCGATCTGGAGGGCGTCCCGCATCGAGAACGAGGTCTTCGTGTAGCCCTCGCGCTCGAGGGCGAGGACGGCGTTGGGGCCAGCCTCGATCTCCCCACCGATGCGCCGCGTAAAATGGACGCCGAGGAAGGGGAACGACGGATCGGGGACGGGGTAGATGAGGTTTCGCACCAGGCTTCGGCGCGCCTCGACGATCTCGTAGTACTCGCCGCGGAACGGCACGATCCGCACACCCGGATCCATTCCCGCGAGCTCGGCGATGCGATCGCTCTGGAGGCCCGCGCAGTTCACGATGCACGTCGCGCGGTGCTCGCGGTTCGTCGTCTCGACGACGAGGTCGCCTCCGTCCCTCCGGATGGCGGTGACGGCCGACGACGTCACGACGTCCGCGCCCTTCTCCCGGGCCTCTGCCGCGTAGGCTTCGGTCACCCGCTTGTAGTCGACGATGCCCGTCTCCGCGACGTGGAGGCCAGCGATGCCGGCCACGTGCGGCTCGTGCTCGGCCAGGGCCTCCTTCGCCAGGCGCGTGATGCCGGAGAGGCCGTTGGCCTTGCCGCGGCGCTCGAGCTCGTCGAGCCGACCGAGCTCGCTCTCGTCGGTGGCGACCACGAGCTTGCCGCACCGATCGAACGGGATGCCCTTTTCTTCGCAGAAGCGAATCAACATCTCGCGCCCGCGCGCGCACGTGTCGGCCTTCATCGAGCCGGGCTTGTAGTAGAGGCCCGCGTGGATGACGCCGCTGTTGTGCCCGGTCTGGTGCGCGGCGACCCCCGGCTCCTTCTCGAGGATCGTGATCTTCAGATCGCGATTTCGAAGGAGCTGGAGGGCCGTCGCGCAGCCGACGATGCCCCCCCCGATGATCACGATTCGTTCAGGCATCGATGGAGCTCGCCGGGCGGTGGGTGAAGTGACGAATATCGATCCGCTTCGCGCGCGAGGGGCCTCCGCTGATCAGTATTCGTAGGTGGTCGCTTCAAGCGGGGTTCGCCAGGATCGACTTCAGCGTCGCGGCCACGTAGTCGACGTCTTCGTCCGAGAGGTTCGGGTACATCGGGAGCGAGATGGTCGAATCGCCGATGCGCTCCGCGTGCGGGAAGCGCCCGCGCTCGAATCCATACTTCTCCTTATAATAGGTCAAGAGATGCACAGCGCGGTAGTTGACCGCGACGCCGACGCCCTCTTGTTGGAGGCGGTGGAGCACCTCGTCCCGTCGCGCCGGTGGGACCCACACCGTGTAGAGGTGATAGGCGTTGTGCGTGTTCGGGCGGGTGATGGGGTGCGAGAGACCGGGTACCCCCTCGAAGAGCGCATCGTACTTCTTCGCGATCACACCGCGGCGAGCGCTTTTCGCGTCGACGTCGGGGAGCTGCGGCAGGATGAGCGCGGCTTGGATGTCGCTCAGGTTCGCCTTGTAGCCGAGCTCGACCATGTCCCAATGGCGATAGGTACCGGTATGCCGGTCGTAGGCCGCCGCCGACATACCGTGCAGTCGGATCGAGCGGACGCGCTCGAAGAGCGCGGTGTCCCTCATCGCGAGCGCGCCGCCCTCGCCCGAGGTCACGTTCTTCGTGGCGTAGAAGCTGAAGGCCGCCGCGTCCGACAGCTGGCCCGGCTTCACGCCGTCCCGCTCGCTCTCGAAGGCGTGGGCGCAATCCTCGATGACGTGGAGGTTCTTCTCCTTCGCGAGGGCCGCGAACGCCTTCATGTCGACCATTTGGCCGTAGAGATGCACCGGAATGATCGCGCGGGTGCGAGGGGTGACGGCGGCCTGCACGGCCTCGATATCCATGTTGCCGGTGTCGGGTTCGACGTCGACGAACACCGGCGTCGCGCCCGAATGGATCACCACGTTACTCGTCGCGATGAACGTCATCGCCGGGACGATGACCTCGTCGCCCGGGCCGATCTTCAGGGCCTGGAGGGCGAGGAAGAGCGCCGTCGTCGCGCTGGTCATGCCGAGGCAGTGCGCGACGCCGAGGCGCGCGGCGATGGCCTCTTCGAGCTCCTTGGTACGCGGTCCCGTCGTCAGGAACAACGACTCGAGCACCTTGGCGACGTTGTCGGCCTCGCGCTTGCCGAGCTGATGGCGATAGAACGGAACCGTGCGGCCGCTCACAGGACCCTCCCGTTGATCGCAAGTTGGCTCACGAGCTTCTCCGCCTCGATGAGGAATCGGTAATAGGCCACGGTCTTGGTCTTGATCGTGTCCTCCACGGTGCTGTGTTGAAGCGCGTGGAGCACCTCGTGCACGCCGCTCTCGACGGTCATCTTCGGCTTGAGCCCGAGCGCATTCTTCGCCTTGGCGAAGCTCACACGGTAGCTCCGCTTGTCGGCGTCCTCGGGGACCTGCTCGATCTCCGTGTTGGGGACGATGCTGGCCACCATCGAGGCGAGCGCCGAGACCTGGTAGGTCTGCTCGTCGAAGCCGATGTTGAAGGCCTGGCCGTTGATGACGTCGGCGGGCGCCTCGGAGGCGAGCATGAACGCCTGCGCGACGTCGCGGACGTGCACGAGCGGGCGCCATTGCTTGCCGCCGCCCAGCACGAAGATCTTTTTGTCGCGGAAGGCGTAGAGCGTCATCATGTTGACGACGAGATCGAAGCGCATGCGCGGCGAGACGCCGTAGACTGTCGCATTGCGCATCGTGGTCACGGTGAAGTTCGCCGACGCCATCGCGCGCAGCTCGAGGTCGGCCTTCACCTTCATCTTGGCGTAGAGGCTGACGGGGTTGAGCTCGGACTCCTCGTTGCGCGCGTCGCCCGTCGCCGCCGCGCCGTAGATGCTGCACGAGGACGAGTAGACGAGGCGCGGCACGCCGGCGCCGCGCGCAAGCTGCGCGAGGCGGATGGCACCGCCGTAGTTGATGTCCTCGGTGAGGCGTGGATCGAGGTCGGCGCTCGGGTCGTTGGACATGCCGGCGAGGTCGAGGATGACGTCGTGACCTTTCACGACGTCGACGTCGATGTTGCGGATGTCGCCGCGGATGAGGCGGAGCCGCTTGTCGCCCTTGAAGCGCTCGAAATGCTCCTCACCGAAATAGAACCGGTCGAAGATGTCGACCTCGTGGCCGGCCGCGAGGAGCTCGTCGACGAGGACCGTACCGATGTAGCCGCCGCCGCCAGTGACCAGGAACTTCATTTGCCAATCCTCCGACCGTAGGTGAGCTCGCTCCGGACCAACCGGAAACCGCCTCGCTCGTACATGCGTGCTGCTGCGTAGTTCGTGGCTTGCGTCTTCACTTCGGCGCGTTTCGCCTTCTCGGCGAACCACGCGATGGCTCCGCCGAGGAGGCGCTGTCCTGCGCCCTTGCCCTGGGCGCTCGGCGCGACGCCGAAGAGCGCGATGTCGCCGACGCCCGACGCGTCGACCGCGCAGGTCACGAAGGCGTTCGCATCCTCGAGGACCAAGACCACGTCGGCGCGGCCGCGGAAGCAGTTCCAGATCCAGCGCCGATGCACCTCGTCCGCGCCTTCGGCCGTGAACGCGGGGTCGTGGTAATAGCGGCTCGTCCGGAAGATGCCGTAGCACTCCGCGACGGCGCGCTCGACGTCCTTCTCGATGGCGACCCGCACTCCGTTCTTCGAGAATACTTCTTTGGACGGCGCGACGCCGCGGAGGTCGTGGTCGAAGATGACTCCGACGTCGAGCAGGTGATGGCCGGCGCGCTCGAGCGCGGTGATCTCTGCGTACTCCGTCGCGAGCACGCGGCGGGAGACGTGTGCGAAGCCGGCGCTCGTCGCTCTGTCGACCGCGGCAGCGTGCAGGCGGTCGAGCGCCTCCGGGTTCGGGGCCTTGCATTCCGTGATGCGGGCGACCTCGATGCCGAAGATCTCGGTGTCGAATCCGACGCGCTCGAGCGCGAGCTCGCCGCCGTCGATCTCGATGATGGTCTTTGCGGGGGTGTTCATCAGGGCGTTCTCAATGGGCGTCGTGCCCGACCACTTCGTCACCGGTCGCGCGCGACTCCTCCTCGGACGGGCGCGTCGCCTCTCGGTCGAACCCGAGCTTCTTCGCGACGACGTAGAGCGGGCGGTTCTGCACGCCAGTGAAGAGGCGGCCGATGTACTCGCCCAAGATGCCGATGCAGAGCAGCTGCACGCCGCCGAGGAAGAAGATCGACACCATGGTGGAGGTCCAGCCGGCGATCGCCGTGTCGTACGCGAACTTGCGGAACACGATCCAGCCCGCGAAGCCGACGGCGAAGAACGCGGCGAGGAAGCCGAGCCAGCTCGCGAGCTGTAGCGGCACCTGCGAGAAGTTGGTCATCGACGTGAGCGCGAGGCGGACCATGCTGAAGAAGGAGTACTTCGTCTCGCCCGCGTAGCGCTTGCCGTGCTCGACCGGTACGCCGACCTGCTCGAAGCCGGCCCAGCTCACGAGGCCGACGATGAAACGCGAGTGTTCGCGGCAGCTGTTGACCACGTCGACCACGTTGCGCCGGACGAGGCGAAAGATGTGCGTGTTGATCGAGCCGCCCTGTCCGACGATCGCGTTCATGACGAGCACGAACATGAAGCTGCCGAACCGCTTCAGCAGGCCGTGCTTCTTCGCCATGCGCACGCCGTAGACGACGTCAGCTCCTTCGTCGAAGCGCGCGAGCAGCTTCGGGATCTCTTCGGGCTGATCTTGGAGGTCGCTGTCCATCAGGACGACGCACTCGCCGCGCGCCGCATCCATGCCGGCAGTGATGGCCATGTGGTGGCCGAAGTTGCGCGAGAAGCGGATGACCCGAACGCGCTCGTCGCGCGTCTGCAGCGCCTTGAGCTTCGCGAACGACGTGTCCTTGCTGCCGTCGTCGACGAAGATGATCTCGTACGAGCGCGCCGTGCCGTCGAGTGCCGCCGTCAGCCGCGAGTGGAGCTGATCGAGCACGCCTTCCTCGTTGAAAACGGGCAAAACGACGCTGAAAAAAGGAAGGCCCATGCGCGGATCGCGCGGAACCTACCATGGCAGGTGGGCACCCGCAACGGGTCGAAGTGCGCCCGTTCGAGCAGGTTTTCGAGCCTGGGAGCGCGCGTCAGTGCGGGCGCGCTGACGCGGGTGGATCGGCCGACGCCTGCCACGTGAACTCGGTCCGGAACGAGCGACCTAGGTACAGCCACGCACGCAAACCGAACGACAAGCCGATGGCGGACAGCACGATCAGGGCGAGCCCGACGCCACGCCACTTCCAGCTCGTGACGCGATGACGCAGCGACACGACGAGCCACGCGACGAGCGTGAGGAACGCGATGGCGACGCCGGTGATGAACGGCTTCGAGACGAAATGGAATCCCACTCGGTGGTTGCCGCGCGGCACGAAGACGGCCGGATAGAGCGCGTTCGCGACGGAAACGGGCGCGTCGACACCGTCGACCTGCGCGACGAAGCCCTTGATGTAAGGGATGCCGAGGAGGAAGTAGCCGTCGCGCCCCGCGGTGACGTCGAAGTCGTAGCGGTTCGACGTGTTGTAGAGCAGGCGCACGCGATCGAGGTCGGCGACCTTCTCGGGCGAAGCGGGCGCGGGGGCGGTGTCGAGGAAGAGCGGCTGCTCGTTCTTGTGCCCGACGAGCACGGGCCAGAGCTCGGCCTCGCTGTGCAGCTGTTTCGCATCGTGCAGGATCGAGCCGATCGAGCGTCCGGTGGGCAGGTGGTGCGCGTTGTAATCACCGACACCTCGGAGCTCCATGCCCTCGCCCGCGGCGTTGTGCGCGGAGGCCGAGACCCGTCGGAACTTGGCGAGGTCGGCGTACGTCGCGGTCGGCGTCTTCGGCGCCCTCCACGTGCCGTACTCCAGACACACGCGGCTCGACCAGAGCGTGAAGGCGATCGCGCTGACGATGAAGACGGGCCTCGCGCGCTTGTACGCGGCGGCGAGCGCGAGCGCGACGAGCGTGGCGCCCGACAGGTAGAGGATGAGGTCATCCGTGCCCGGCGGGACCTCCTTCCCGAGGATCTTCAGCGGCGAGAGGTGCTCGATGACCGGGTACCCCGTGCCTCGCCAGAACCATTTCGACGCGAACACCAGCGATCCCCCGAGCCCGAGGATCCCGAGGGCGCGGCGGTTGTCGGCCTTCAATACCCAGGCCCAGAGCGGCCAGGCGAGCACTGGGATCATGAGCACGATACGACCGGGGACGCGGAAAACGCCGAACCCCGGAATGTGCTTCACGATGAACTTGTGGACGACGCCGTGCTCGAACCCTTCCGAGCCCGCCGAGAAGCTGAAGACCACGAGTAGAAGCGCGTAGAGGAGCCAAAGCACCTTCGGGGCCCGCTCTTTCGCCAAGAGGAGAATGGGGAACAGCGCGACCAACAGGAACAGCGCGGAGCCACCGAACGCCCCGTGTACGTCCGCGTGGAGCGGCAAGAGGAAGTTCGAGAGCTCGCCCGTCATGGAGTCCGAGAACTCGAGGGTCCAAGCGTAGGTGCTCTCGGCGCGCGCGTGGTTGGTCTTCAGGACCTCGAAATAGAAGGTCAAGAGATAGGGCATCGTGAGCAGGACGCCCGTGGTATTCCCGATCACGAGCTGCTTCAGATAGCGCCATAGGCGCGGACGATCGACGTCCGGAGCGTCCGGCGAAATGGCCCTCGCGATCCAGGGAAAGAGCGCCGCAAAAATGCCGGCGGCGAACGCGCCCAGATACGCCCATTGCGGGTGGCCGCTCGTGATGAGGAGATACATCCCCAGAGCGATGAATAGGGTGGATCGCTTCGATCCCTTTCCGAGGTAGGCAAACCCGCACGCCGCCGCGAGCATGAGCATGGCGGTGTAGCTCTCCAGCGACGCGCCATAGCGGAAGCTGTCGAGCATGCGGAGGTTGTAGACGGCGGGCGCGGTCGCGAGGAACGCGGCGAGTGGCGAGAGCGAGAGCTTTCGAGAGAGCTTGTAGAAGATCGCGTGCGCGGCGCCGAGGTTCAGGAACCGAAAGAGACCGTTGTATTCGAGGGCCTTGCCGCTGCCGTATCCGGGCATGATGGCCGAGAGCCACGCGTCCGGGTGGTAGAGCTGGCCGAGGGTCATGGCGGCCGTCGAGTGGCCCACGGAGAACCCTGGCATGTAGAGCGGGAACGTCCCGCTCTTCGCGGACCACATCAGCTGGAGCTGGGGTGCGATCGACCAAATCGCGTAGTCGTTGCCGAACGTCTTCTTCGAGTAGAAGGGCGCGGTCCACCAGAGCATGAAAAAGGGCAGCGCCAGGAAGAACGCCCAGAGGAGCGTCTCGTGTAGCACCCTCACCCAGAGCGCGCGATCGCGCAGCTTGGCGCGCGCGGCGCGCGCCCCTCGTCGGAGCCATGGGTCGGCTGGAGCGGCCGTGGAGCCATCCATGTCCGTCAGCGTTTCTCGAGGGCGAACCAAAGGCTCGCTCCCGCTAGCGGCGTCCGATCGAGCAAGGGCGCGGCCTGCTGTTCGAGCCAGACGAGCGCGTAGAGCCCGACGTTCAACGGCGCGATGGGCACACTGAGGTTCTCGGCGAGCTGGGCGCCGGCGTCGCCGCTGCGCAGGGTGCTCCGCTGGATCCGGAGCAGCGGCACGAGGCAGCGGTTGAAGTAGGTCACCTCGTGGACGCGCGCGCCTCCGATGCTCTCGCAGAGGGAACGGAGCCCACCCCGGTCGTAACGCAGGCGGTGGCCGGAGACCTCGTCGATGCGGCTCCAGAGGCTCTGGAGCGCGGGTACGGTGCCGGTGACGAACCCGCCCGTCTTGCAGGAGTCGAGGGCCGCCTCGAGCGCCGCCTTGGGATCGTCGAGGTGCTCGATGACGTCGAACAGGCCCACGGCGTCGAACGGTTCGGGGGCCAAGTCGCCGACGCCACCGACTGACAGATCCTTTGCATAGAAGCGCGCGGTCGGCGCTCGCAAGGCGGCTCGTCGCGCGAGCGACGCGTGACCCTCGATGCCTACTACATCGTAGCCTTGCCGGGAGAGATGCGCCGACACGCACCCGCCGCCGCACCCGAGCTCGAGGAAGCGCGCGCCCGGGCCGATGCCGAGCCTGCGAAGGCGCTGCGTGATGAGCCGGTTGCGCGTCGCGTGCCAAAAGTGACGGTCTTCGGCGGCCGCGAGCTTCGTCATCGCTTCGGACGAGCTGACGTCGAAGTGCTCATCGTCCTCCCGCAGAGAGGAGACGATGGTCAGGTTGTGCGGCTCGTCCATCGCGGCGCACACTAGGCGATTTCCTGCGACTGGAAAAGCGGCCGCAAGGGTGGGGGGAGCCGCGAATCGGACGCTAGCGCCCCTCTTCGACCGACTCCGCGAGGCGCGTGAGCACGGCGCCGAGCGCGGGATCGAGGTCGGCGGGCGCGCTGCGCGAGACGGCCCTTCCGCCCGAGAGACCCTCCGCGGCGGCCGCGAGGGCGGCGCGCGCGTGGGCCCGCCGCACCGGCTCCCCCGCCGAGGCCTCGACGAGGCTCGTGATCTCCTTCGCGAGGTGCGTCGCGCGCTCGAGCGCCCCGGCGAGCTTCAGCCCGCGCGCCGCGCTCTGCCTCGCGCGCGCGGCGCCGGGGAAGAGGCGCTCGCGCGCCGCGGCGCCGAGATCGCCGCGGAGCTCGCGGACGACGTCGAACGCGGCTTCGAAGTCCGGCGGCGCGGTCCCGTGAGGCTCCGCGATCCACGTGGCCGCGTGGACGAGCTCGCGCGCCACGAGCCTCTTCGCGACCTCGACGCGACGGGCGGTCACGCGCCTCGCGAAGAGGGCAGAGACGAGCGTGTTCACGACCGTCGCGGCGACGAGGCCGATCGCGACCGCCTCGATGCGCACCGAGATCCCGCTCGCCGCGGACGTGAAGGGCAAGAGGTGCAGATAGAGGACGGAGAACCCCGCGACGAGGTAGGCGGACGAGAGGCGCAAGGCGAAGCACGCGTAGACCGACGCCACCAGCGCCGGGAAGATCGCCCACTCGGAGCCTCTCGACGCCGGCGCTAGTGCGATCTGCTCGCCTTCGAGTTCGCACGCTATCGCCGA
>CAYYKK010000050.1:0-31284 GCA_964467935.1 uncultured Polyangiaceae bacterium | reverse complement strand
CCTCGCGCGCGCGTCGCCGCGCAGACGATCGCGGCGACGCTCGGCGATGAGGCCGAAGATGACGGCGTCGAGGCTCGCGATGGCGCGCTCGACCGCGCGGCGCGTGGGCGACGGTGCCCACTTCGGCAGCAGGTCGGGGGTCGCGAGCGAGCCCTGCAGCGTGCGCATCGCGCCGCGCACCGCTTCGACGTCGCCGCTCGCGTCGTGACCGAACAGCGTGAGGCTCACGATGCGCAGCGTGAGCTCCATCATCTCGTGGCTCATGTCGCGCTCGTCGGGGCGTGAGCTCGAGCTCGACCACCCCTCGAACGTGCGCCGCGCCTCCTCCGCCATCACGTCGGCGTAGCCGGCGAGCCTGCCGCGCGCGAAGGCGGGCTGCACGAGCCGGCGCTGACGCTTCCACGTCTCGCCGTCGCTCGTGAGCAGCCCCTCGCCGAGCACGCGGCTCAGCTGCTCGAACGCCGTGTGCTCCTTCTTGAACTTGGAGGCCTGCGTGCTGAGCAGCTCGCGCAGGTGATCGGGGTGCTTGAGCACGTAGAGGCCGCGATCGGCGCCGGCGAGCGTCGGCGCGCGGCTCCCGACGAAGTAGAGATCGCCGTAGCGCTCGAAGCGCTCCTCGACGAAGCCGAGCGCGTCGAAATAGACGCTCGCGTAGTAGACGAGGGAGTCGACGAGCGACCTGCGCGGCGGGGGGCCGGGCGGGAGGCGGAGCTCGGTGCTCGGATGCTGCGGCGCGCTCTCGGTCTGCACGCCGAGGATGCTGGCACGAGAGGGGGAGCAGGTCGAGCCACGCCGAACGCGCGGTTGGCACTAGCCAAGACCCCTCCTTCGCACCTAAGTCATGGGGCGATGGATGCGCTCGCGTACCACCGGTTCCATTTCGCGTTCACCATCACGTTCCATTACCTGTTCCCGCAGCTCACGATGGGGCTGGGGTTTCTGATCGTGGTGCTGAAGTATCTCGGTACCTACAGAAACATGGTTGTTGCGAACGAGTCGGCGCGCTTCTGGAGCCGCGTCTTCGGGCTCAACTTCGTCATGGGCGTCGTCACGGGCATCCCCATGGAGTTCCAGTTCGGCACGAACTGGGCCCGCTTCAGCGAGCGCGCGGGCGGCGTGATCGGAAGCTCCCTCGCGATGGAGGGGCTCTTCGCGTTCTTCCTGGAGTCGACGTTCCTGTACCTCCTCTTGTTCGGCGAGAAGAAGCTGTCGCCGAAGATGCACTTCGCGAGCGCGGTCGCGGTGTTCGTCGGCTCGTGGCTGTCGGGCTTCTTCATCGTCGTCACGAACGCGTGGATGCAGCACCCCGTCGGCTACGACGTCGACGCGACCGGGCGATTCCACGTGACGAGCCTCGGCGATTACCTCACGAACCCGTGGGCGTTCGTCGCGTACGCGCACACGATGACCGGGAGCCTCGTCACGGGATCGTTCGTGATGGCGTCGATCGGCGCCTTCTACCTGCTCTCGAACAAGCACGTCGAGCACGGTCGGCTCTTCGTGAAGGTCGGCGTCGTCGTGGGGCTCGCGTCGAGCGTGGCCATGGCGATGCCCACGGGCGATCTCCAGGCGCGCCTCGTGGTGAAGCACCAACCCGTCACGTTCGCCGCGATGGAGGGGCACTTCCACACCGAGGACAGCGCGGGGCTCGTGCTGCTCGGTCAGCCGAACACGGACACGATGACCCTCGACAACCCGCTCGTCGTCCCGAAGGCGCTGAGCTTCATGACGCACCAAAGGTGGGACGCGCGCATCGAGGGCCTGGCCGACTTTCCGAAGGAGACGTGGCCCGAGCGCATCCCGCTCCTCTACTACGCGTACCACGCGATGGTCGGGCTCGGGACGCTCTTCATCGCGCTGATGGGGCTCTCCGCGTTGCTCCTCGTCCGAAAGCGTCTCACGCGAACGCGCCCCGTCTTGTGGGCGCTCATGCTCGCGCTCCCTTTCCCGTACATCGCGAACACGGCGGGCTGGATGACGTCGGAGCTCGGGCGGCAACCTTGGATCGTGTACGGGCTCATGCGGACGGAGCACGGCTCGAGCGCGAACGTGTCGACCGGGAACGTGCTCTTCTCGCTCCTCGGCTTCATGGGGCTCTACGCGCTCCTGGCGCTGCTCTTCTTCTTCGTCTTCACGCGAATCGTGGCGCGCGGGCCGACGCCGGAGACGCACGAGACGGGGGGCCACGCGCCGCTCACGGAGAAGAGCGCGTGACCCTCGAGACGATCTGGTTCTGGCTCGCGGCGCTCTCGCTCGCCGCCTACGTGGTGCTCGACGGGTTCGATCTCGGCGTGGGGCTGCTGTCGCCCTTCGTCGCGAAGACGGCGAGGCAGCGGCGGCTCGTCGCCGCCTCGATCGGGCCCGTGTGGGACGGCAACGAGGTGTGGTTGCTCGCGTCGGGCGGCACCCTCGCCTTCGCCTTCCCCAAGCTCTACGCCGTCAGCGTCAGCGGCTTCTACCTGCCGGTGATGCTCCTCTTGTGGCTGCTCGTGTTCCGCGCGCTCGGCATCGAGATGCGCCACCAGCTCTCGCACCCGCTGTGGGAGGAGGCGTGGAGCGCGGCGTTCACGGCGGCGAGCCTCCTCATCGCGCTCTTCCTCGGCGTGGCCCTCGGCAACATCGTGAGGGGCGTCTCCATCGACGAGGAGGGACGCTTCTTCGCGCCGCTCTGGACCGATCTCTCGGTCGGTGAGAACGTCGGCGTCCTCGACTGGTACACGATCCTCGTCGGCGTCTTCTCGGTCGCGATCCTCGCGCTGCACGGCGCGCTTTGGCTCGGTCACCGGACGCGCGGCGAGACGGCCGCGCGCGCGGTCGCGATCGCGCGGCGGGCGGTCCTCGTCGTGGGCGTGCTGGGAGCGCTCGTGACCGCCGCGACGGTGCACGTGCAGCCGCTCATCCTCACGAACCTCCGCGCGCGCCCGTGGGGAGCCCTGCTCCACGGCGGAAGCCTCCTCGCGCTCGTGCTCACGGGCCTGTCGCTCTCGAAGGGGCGCGTGGAGCGCGCGTTCTGGTGCTCGGCGACGTTCCTCGCGACGCTCTTCGGCAGCGCCGCGTTCGGCGTCTATCCCTACGTCCTGCCGGCGCGGATCGCGGCGCGTGGCCTCACCGTCGACGCCGCGAAGACGAGCCCGTACGCGCTCTCCGCCGGTCTCCGCTGGTGGATCCCAGGCATGGCGCTCGCCACGGCCTACTTCGTTTTCACCTATCGCAACCTCCCGCGGGAGGTGGGTGAGGACGACGTCGACGCGCCGCACTGACGGGGCGCGCCGACGATCCGTCGCTTCCTCCATCGCGATACGCTTGCGCAGGCGATGCTCATGAGGAGCAGTTGCATTGCGTCGCTAGGCCTCGCGCCCTCCGCAGGCCGACCGATCTCGACCGCGCACGCCGCGGGCGAGGGATCCGGCGGTCGGGACGGGGACGTCGACGTGGAGGACGTCGACGGCGTCGCCGATGACGACGGCGTCGCCGATGACGACGGCGACGCCGATGACGACGGCGACGACGACGACGACGCGGACGGCGACGCGGAGCTGTCCGGTCGATCATCCCCCGGACCGTCGACGCGACAGCGCACCTCCGGCGTGGGCGCGCCTCCAGGCGTCGCCCCGTCGCTCCGACGCACGCAGTGACCCGGCACGACGCCGCGCACGAAGCACCGCGAGCCCTCGGCCAGCTTGCGGCACGACTCGACGGGCGGCGGAGTCAGATCGGCGCGGGCCGAAGGCGCGACGATCATGCACGTGACGACGAGCGCGAGCGCGACGCGGATGGATCTCACGGTGAGGCCTCCCCGCGCACGGCCTCGAACGAGTCGCACCCCTTCCGCGTCGCTTCGCACGCGCCCGCGAGCAAGTCCCGGGCGCGCTCGGGATCCCGCGCGACGCCGTCGCCCGTCAGGAACATCTGCGCGAGCTCGGTGCAGCCCTCGCCCCGCGGGTTGAGGCGCCCCTCGGCGAAGCACCCGGTCAGGAGGAGCTCCTCGGCGCGGGCCGGATCGCGGTCGACGCCGTCGCCCGTCCGGTAGCGGTGGCCCGCTTCGGCGCACGCGATCGCGTCGATCTCGCGACCCTCGCGCGACCACCGGATCGACGGACACGCGCGCGTGAGGAGCGCGACGCCCTCGGACACGCGACCCGCGTGGATGGCGACCTCGCCCAGCTCCCGGCAATCGATGCCGCTGCCCTGCTCACACCCCTTCTTGCGGAGCGAGTCGGTCCGCGTGATCGGCTCGCCCAGGCGCGATTGTGGGCGGCAGGCGCCGAGCACGCCGGCCGAGCAGGCCTCGTCCAGCTTGGCGAGCGACGCGTGGTCGCCGAGCGCCCAACAGCCGCGGCTCGAGCCTCCGACGCAGGCCGCCGCGAGCGCCCTCCGATCGCTGTCGTCGAGCTCGCCTCCGCGCCCGGAGGCGTTCGAGTGCTCGAACGAGAGATCGATGCAGCGCTCGAAGTCTCCCTCCTTGCACGCCGCCTCCTCGTTCTTCGCGACGTCGCGTCGACCGACGCAGCCGGCGCGGGACGTCGAGCGACACGCGAGGACCCCGTACTTCTCCGCCTCCTCCGCGTCGGCGACCGACGCGCGGAACGCGTCCGAGAAGGGCCCGCCGCTCATCTCCTTGTCGTAGAGCCACACGAGATCGACGCACGCGTCGCCCTCCCCTCGGCGGCAGGCCTCGTCGGCGACCTTCACGGCACGCTGCTCGAGCGCGAGCGCACGCGCGGGGTCCTTCGGTCGGGTGCGATCGGCGAGCGCGAGGCACGCTTCGTAGGCGCCACCGTCGCAGCCTCGCTCGAACGTCGCGCGCGCACGCTCGGGATCGTAGGGGAGCGGGTCGCCGAGGAGCTCGGCGTGACCGAGGAGCGCGCAGGCGCGCCCGCCGCCACGATCGCAGGCGAACGTGAGCACCGCCTCGCCGCAGGCGGGATCGAAGACCGCGCCGAAGCCGGTCAGGCTCGCTCCGCCGAGCGCCCCGCACGCGTCGAGATCGCCGAGCGCGCACGCGCGCGCGTCGAGCGCCACGGCAGCGACGGCGTCGTCGGGCCCGCCGTGTCCGCGAAAGAGCAGCGACGCGAGCTTCGTGCAGCTCGAGACGCCGTCCGCCTGCGCGCCGGCGTGACTCGACGCCTCGAGGGCCTCTTGGCAGCGCGCGTGGAGAGCGCGATGGAGCGGGGAGGCACCCTTCGGCAAGCTCCTCCCCGACGCGCGCGGCGTCGCGCAAGCGATCGACGGGTCGAGGGCGCGCGGCATCGGTCCCGCCGTGAGCGGCTCGGGCGAGGCGAACGTGGGCACGAAGCGCGCGGGCCGCGCCACGGGAGGCGCCGGCGACGAGGGCCCCGGGGCGCTCGCTCCATCCGGACGCAGCGCGGCCGAGGTCGAAGGTGGCGCGCTCGGCGCGGGATCCGTCCGCGACGGCTTGGCGCACGCGACGAACGAGAGCGCGCCGAGCAAGACCAGCGCGCGCGCGCCGCTCACCCGCGCTCGCCTTTCTTCACGAGGACGTCGCCGTGATCGGCGCGCAGCTTGGTCTTCAGGAACTTGCCGGTCGACGTGCGCGGGATCTGCGCGAGGAAGAGCACCTCGTCGGGCAACCAGAACTTGGAGAACTGCGGCGCGAGGAACGCGAGGAGCTCCTCCTTGCTCACGCTCTCGCCGGGCTTCGTCACCACCGCGGCGACGGGCCTCTCGCTCCACTTCTCGTGCTGCGCCGCGAAGACCGCCGCCTCGAGCACCGCCGGGTGGCTCATGAGCGCGTTCTCGAGCGCGACTGAGCTGATCCACTCCCCGCCCGACTTGACCACGTCCTTCGAGCGATCGGTGATGCGCATGTAGCCGCGCGGGTCGATCGTGACGACGTCACCCGTCTTGAACCAGCCATCCTCGGTGAAGCGATCGGGATCTTCGTCGCCCAGGTACGACGACGCGACCCAAGGGCCGCGCACGTGGAGCTCGCCCATGGCGACGCCGTCGCGCGGGAGCACCTCACCCGACTCGCCGACGTGACGCATCTCCACGAACGGGACCGCGTGCCCTTGCGACGCGCGCGCCGAGAGCCGCTCCTCGGCCGGGAGCGCTTCCATGCCGCGGCGGAGGCGCGCGATCGTGCCGAGCGGGCTCATCTCGGTCATCCCCCACGCGTGCAGGACCTGCAGACCGTGGCGCTCGTCGAAGCCGGCGATCATCGCGGGTGGGGCGGCGGCGCCGCCGATCAGCATCGTTCGCACCGAGGACAAATCCCACTTCTTCGGATGCTGATCCAAGAGGGCGAGGATGCCGATCCAGATGGTGGGCACCCCGGCCGCGAGCGTCACGCGCTCGTCCGCCATGAGATCGAGGAGCGACGCGGGATCGAGCTTCGGCCCTGGAAAGACGAGGCGCGCGCCCGTCGCCGCCGCGGCGAAGGGCAGCCCCCACGCGGCCGCGTGGAACATCGGCACGACGGGCATGATCGAGTCGGCCTCGCGTACGCCGAGCGAGTCGTGCATCGTCGAGGCGAGCGCGTGCAGCACGGTCGAGCGGTGCGTGTACACGACGCCCTTCGGGTTGCCGGTCGTCCCGGACGTGTAGCAAATCATCGCCGCGGCGCGCTCCTCGAGCGCCGGCCACGCGAACGGCGCGTCCGACTCGGCCGCGAGGAGCGCCTCGTAGTCGAGCTGCCCTTCGGCCACCGGGCCGTCGTCGCCGATGACGATGACGTGCTCGATCGACGGCACCGACGCGCGGAACTGCTCGAAGAGCGGCAAGAGCGAGCGGTCGACGATGACGACGCGATCGCCGGCGTGGCGGGCGATGTAGCCGATCTCGTTCGGGTGCAATCGCAGGTTCAGCGTGTGGAGGACGGCGCCGAACGAAGGCACCGCGAGGTAGATCTCGAAGTGCTGGTGGTGGTTCCACGAGAGGGTCGCGACCCGGTCGCCGTGCGTGACGCCCAGCCGAGCGAGCGCGTGCGCGAGGCGCGTCGCGCGAGCGTGGATCTCGGCGTAGGTGTGGCGCACCTTCGAGCCGTTGGGGCGGCGGCTCACGATCTCGGTGTCCGCGTGCAGATCGCGGACGCGCTCGAGCAAGTGCGTGGTCAGCAGGGGGAAGTCCATCATCCGGCCGAGGAGCATGAGCCTGAGGTTATTCGCACCGCGGCCGGCTCGGATAGGCTGCTCCTTCACCACGACGTCGAACGATTCGCGACGCTCGCGCGGTGGGACACGACGAGCGATTCCTCGGCGCCGCGCGCCGCGTCGACGCCACCCACGCCGAGGACCCGCGGAGGACGGACGAGGGCGAGCCCTTCGCCGTGGCCTATCACCGAGCGCTCGCGCGGTGGGTCGACGCGCTCTCGCCCGACGCGAGCGGCGCGCTCCGGCTCGCCGCGCGCTGCCAGCACCTCCGGCGAGGCGCGGTGCCGCGCGAGAATTTTCCGATGGACACCGCCGGCTACAAACGTTGGCGATCGACGCTGGCCCTGCGCCACGCGAGCGACGCGGGCGCGATCCTCGCCGAGGCGGGCTACGACGAGGCCACGATCGAACGCGTCACCGATTTTCTGTTGAAACGAGGTCTCAAAAAGGACGCGGAGGTCGCCACGTTCGAGGACGCGATCTGCCTCACGTTCCTCGAGATCGAGCTCGCGTCGTTCGCCGCGAAGCACCCGGAGGACAAGCTCGTCGACATCCTCAGGAAGACGTGGGCGAAGATGACGCCACGGGGCCACGAGGAGGCGCTCCGCCTCGCGGCCGCGCTCCCGCCCGCCCTGCGCACCGTCGTGGTCCGCGCCGTGGCCCCCTGACGCGCCCGCGCGCATCGCGCTTCGGGCGGCGGCGGTTTGCACCTATCCTTGGGCCCGTGAAGCGCCGCCTCGTCCTCCTCGCCCTCGCCTCGTTGAACGTCGCCGTCGTCGTGGGCGCCGCGTGCGGTGCGCGCTCGCAGCTCGACGTGGGCGCGGCCATCGACGACACCGACGCGGGCCCCGACGCGCCGGTCGACGCGCCGAGGGATGCGCCGAAGGACGCTCCGAAGGACGTCCCCGTCGACGTTCCGATCGACGTCCCCGAGGACGTCATGAGCGACTGCGCCGATCCGTCGACGACGTTCATCTACCTCGTCACGAGCGAGAACGATCTCTACAGCTTGAACCCCGCGAACGGCTCGCTCGTCCAGCGCGGCACGCTCGACTGCCCCTTCCAGACGCCCGGCGCAGCGCCCTTCTCGATGAGCGTCGATCGCAAGGGCACCGCCTACGTGCTCTACGGTGCGCCGAACCCGGCCGGCACCCCGGTCTACCTCCCCGGGGAGCTCTTCCGCGTGAGCACCAAGGACGCGAGCTGCGCGCCGACCACGTTCGTCCCCGGCCAGCACGGGTTCGACGTGTTCGGCATGGGCTACGCGCTCGACGGGCCCGGCGCCTCGACCGAGACGCTCTACGTCGCCGAGATCAGCTTCCAGAAGCCGTCGAAGGGGCTCGCGAGCATCGACACGACGTCGATGACGCTGAGCCCGATCGGCCTCTTCTCGTCGAACCCGTCGAACGAGCTCGAGATGACGAGCGCGAGCGACGGCAACCTCTACGGCTTCTTCCTCGACGCGGCGCAGAGCGTCGGCTGGGTCGTGCAGATCGACAAGCCCACCGCCAGCGTCCTCTCCGAGACGCAGATCCCGGTGGCCGCGGGCAGCGCGCTCGCGTTCGCCGCGTGGGGCGGCAACTTCTACATCTTCACCGCCGTGCAAGGCTCGACGAACGTCACGCTCTACAAGCCGAGCGACGGTTCGGTCACGCCGAACTGGATGATGATCCCACACACGGTCGTCGGCGCCGGCGTCTCGACGTGCGCGCCGATGTGAGCGAAACGATGTCCGCCGAAGAGCACTCGTCCTCTCACATCATCCAGTCGCTGCTCGTCAACGTCGCCATCGCCGTCGCGAAGCTCGTCGCGGCGTTCCTCACCGGCTCGGGGGCGATGCTCGCCGAGGCGATCCACTCGTCCGCGGACTGCTCGAACCAGCTGCTCCTGCTGCTCGGGCTGCGCCAATCGAAGAAGCCGCCGGATGCGTCGCACCCGCTCGGCTACGGCCGCGAGCTCTACTTCTGGTCGTTCATGGTCGCGATGCTCCTCTTCTCGGGCGGCGGCGTGTTCTCGATCTACGAGGGGGTCCACAAGATCCTGCACCCGGAGCCGATCGAGCACGTGTGGATCGGCCTCGGCGTGCTCGGCTTCTCGCTCGTGCTCGAGGGCGGCTCGGCGCTCTCGAACGTCCGCGAGCTCGACGCGCGGCGGGGAGCGGTGCCGTTCTTCCGCTATCTGAAGGAGACGAAGGACTCCGATCTCATCGTGGTGTTCGGCGAGAACGCCGCGGCCTCTCTCGGCCTCGCGTTCGCGATCGCGACGACGCTCCTCGCGTGGTCCACCGGCGACGGGCGCTTCGACGGCGTCGGCAGCCTGCTCGTCGGGGTGGTGCTCGTCGGCGTCGCCGTGTTCCTCGCGCGCGAGGTGAAGAGCCTGCTCGTCGGCGAGTCGGCCGACCCGAGCGTGCGCAAAGCGGTCGAGGACGCGGCCGAGGCGCACCCGATGATCGGCGAGGTGCTGCGGGTCATCACGCTGCAGCAGGGTCCGGGCGAGATCCTCGTCGCGGCGAAGGTGCGGCTCACGGGCGATCTCTCCGGCGCGGAGGTCGTCCGCGCGATCAACGAGTTCGAAGAGGACCTGCACCGGAGATGCCCCGAGGTGCGCTGGTCGTTCATCGAGCCGGACGACCGCGCGTGATGAGAGTCGCGCGCGAGGGAGGGTCGCAAGTGACGGAAGATCCTCGCTCCTCGCTCAGCGCTTCTTCGACGCCTCGCGCTGCGCCTTCTTCGCGTGCACCTTGAAATGACGCTTCAGCACGACCTCGGGGGAGGGCTTGCGTCCCTCGAGCGCCGGTTGCTCGTCGTGGTGCTCCTCGAGGCTGCCGGGCTCGGCGCCGAGCTCGAAGATCGTGACCTCTCTTCGGCCGCGCTCGCCGAGGCGGAGGGGCATCACCGAGGCGCCGATGCCGGCGCCCACGTAGACGGCGCCCCCGACCTCGCTCCGCCGCGAGCCGTAGAGGCCGTGCACGTACTTGTGGCCGGCGAGCCTCCCGATCGCGAGCTCGTGGAGGCGCGCGAACGTGATCTGCCCGGCGTGCGTGTGACCGGAGAGGACGAGCGGCACGCCGGCCGCCCAGAGGCCGTCGGCCTCCTCGGCGATGTGCGAGAGGCCGAGCGTCGGGAGATCCTTGCGCAACCCCTTCACGGCCTGCGCGCGCGAGGCGTGCGCGGTGTACGCGTCGTCGAGGCCGACGACCTGCAGGCGCTGTCGACGGAGCGTGAGCGTGGTGTGCACGTTGTCGAGCACCTCGACGCCGCCCCTCGCGAGCGCGTGCCTCACCTCGTCGGCGCCGGCCCAGTGGTCGTGGTTGCCGAGGACGGCGAGCACGGGAGCGTCGTACCGACGGACGAGATCGGTCAGCGCGTCGAGGTAGTCCTGGCTGTGGCAGACGAAGTCGCCGGTGAGGACGACGAGGTCGGGGCTCTGCTCGTTGACGAGCTCGACAGCGCCGTACTGCACGGCCATCGGGGTCACGCGACCGACGTGGATGTCGGTGACGTGTGCGACGCGGAGCTGCGAGAGCTGGCCGACGAACGCTTGAGGACCCGCGAAGCGGCGCAGCGTGATGCGGTGCTTCTGCGGCGCGACCGGAGGAGGAGGCGGAGCACTTCGCTTCGGGGGACGCGACGAGGACCGCGACGCGGGATGCGAGTCCGACACGCCCCGATGCTAGACCAGGCCGACGCCACATTCACGCCGCGAAACGGCGCGCTCGAGATCTAGCCGGCGCGCGGCGCTTTGGAGCCGTTGCTGCGCCAGAACAGGCCGACGCTCCCGAGCGCGACGAGCGTCGCGCCGCCGAACACGCCCTCGACGAAGACGCTCGGCACGAACACGCTGACGAAGGACGAGAGCGCGAGGAACAAACCGACGAAGAGCCACGCGCGCGAGACGAAGAACCCGCCCGCCGTCAGCGCCATCGAGAGGATGAGCAGATCGCCGCGGAGCGTCTCCGGCGTCGGCGCGCCCGAGATCAGCGCGGCGACGCGGTGCGCGAAGATGAGCGCGATGCTGCTGCCGAGGACGCCCAGCAAGCGGCGGTTGATCTGGTTCGAGAAGACCGTCCTGCGCCCGACGATCGCGGACACCGTCGCCGCGAGCCCGATGATCCCGGAGAGGACCACGAGCTCTCGCGGGGAGGCCTCGGGGCGCTCTCGCGAGACGACGCCGCGGCCGACGAGGAACGCCGTGATGCAGAGGCCCACGAGCATCAGCGTCGCGACGAGCAGCCTCCGCCCCCGCTGACCGACCGCGAGATCCTGCTCGTGCTCGTTCTTTCGGTGGGCCTCGGCCTCCGCCTCGCGATCCGCGAGCCTCCGCCGGAGCGCGAGGAGCTCGGCCGCGAGCTCCTCGTGTGGCGTGTCGAGCTCGGCGAGGAGCGCGGCGACGGCCTCGGCGTTCTCGCGCGCGAGCTCCACGCGCGCGAGCGCCACGAGCGTGCGCTCGAGCCCCCTCGCCGCGTCGGGGTTCGCGTCCCACTCGCGCCGCGCTTGGAGGAAGCCGAACCGAGACTCGCTGGCGAGGCGCGCGACGAGCGCAGGGTCGCGCCGCGCCTCGGGCGTCAGCCCTTCGAGCTCGTCGAGGCGCGCTTCGGCCTCGCGCGACAGGGCGATGCTCGTCCGGTGCGAGAGATATCGCGCGACGGCGCGACGAAAGGCCTGCGCGGACTCGGGCCGCGCGGAGGGATCGCGGCGCGTGGCCTCGTTCGCCAGCTCGCCGAGCTCGCCCGGAACGCCGTCGTCGTAGTCGACCGGACGCGAGGCGAAGGCAGCCTCGAGGGCCTCCCGCACGTCGCGACCCTCGTGACGCGGCCGGCCGGTGAGGATGGTGTGGAGCACGCCACCGAGGAGATAGACGTCGGTGGTCGGGTCGAGGGGTCGCGTCGCGTCGAGCATCTCGGGCGCGAGGTACGAGGGCGTGCCGACGACGCCGCCTCCGCGCGCCTCGGCGAACCGGTGCGCGATCCCCCAGTCGACGAGGTACACCTCGCCGAACTCTCCGACCATCACGTTCTCCGGCTTCACGTCGCGGTGGATCACGCCGCGGCTGTGGGCGAACGAGAGCGCGTTCGCGACCTGCATGAGGATCTCGAGGTGCGAGCGGAGGCGATCGTCGGCGCCCGCGGGGATCTTCGCCCACATCGCGTGATCCGGGGACGCGAGCAGCTCCTGCCACGAGACGCCCGCGATGCGCTTCATGACGAGGATCGGCCGCTCCTCGACGTCTCGGCCGAGCTGATGGACCGGGATGATGTTCGGGTGCTCGAGCTGTCCCGTGACGAGCCCCTCGGCCAGGATCGACCCCGCGTGCGGCGTCCTCGCGAGGTGCTCCTTCACCGTCTTCACGGCGACGTCGCGGGCGAGCGAGCGCTGCCGGCCGAGCAGGACGCGCCCCATGCCGCCCTCGCCGAGCACGCCCGTGATGCGGATGTCGCCCGCGTCGAACGTGCCCTCCGTCGCCGCGGAATCCGCTGCGCTGCCGATGTCGATGGAGATGCGAGGCAGCGTCGCGACCGACAGCCCGGCGCTCGCGGCGTCCCTGACCGAGGGCTCGGTCCTCGACTCGGCGCGCGCGGGGCGGATCGTGGCGTCGACCGCGATCTGGGTCGCGTCGAGCCCGAGCGTCGACCAGACGGCTGCGAAGCCGTCCCCGCTCGCCACGGTGTCGGCCCCGCCCACGGGGTCCACCTCGCCGACGGTGTCGGCTCCGCCCACGGGGTCCACCTCGCCGACCGAGCCCGCGCGGGCTCCCCGCTCCTTCGACGCGCGCGTCACCAGCGCATCCTAGACGAGACCGTCAGGGAGCGGACGCGCTCGACGAGAGCACGTCGGCGAGGAACCGGAACGTGTGCCGCCACTGCTCTTTCGCGTTGCGCCTCCACACGAAGGCGTGAAACGCGTGCGGCTCGCCTGGATACAACTGCATCTCATTTTTGACACCGAGCGACGTGAGCGCCTTGGCGAGCCTGCGCGTGTCGTCGAGCAGCGGATCCTTCGTGCCGCAGGGCAGGAAGAACGCGGGCAACGGACGCGCGGGCGCCGCTCCGCGCTCGAGCACGACGAGCGGATCGGCCAGATCGAAGCCGTGCGGCGGCGCCTCGCGCGGGAGGTACGCGTGCTCGACCTCGGTGAGCCGATCGAGGAGCCACGGCGGGAGGCGCCGGCGTCGACCGAAGCGCTCGGTGTCGGTGACTTGGAAGATCCCGCACGCGGGCAGCGTCGCGCGCGGCACGACGCCCGTTCGGAAGATGCGCGTCGCGAAGGGCTCGGGCCGCTCGTACGTCGCCGCGAGCGTCATCGCCGTGACGAGGTTCGCGCCGGCGCTCTCCCCTGCGAGGACGAGCTTCGACGGATCGCCGCCATAGCGTTCGGCGTTCTCGACCACCCACTCGTACGCGGCGGCGCAGTCCTCGAGCGCGGCCGGGTACGGGTGCTCGGGGGCGAGGCGGTAGTTGATGTTGACGACGAGGTAACCCCGGCGCGCGAACATCAGCGCCATCACCCAGTGTGAGTCCTTCGACAGGATCCGAAAGCCTCCGCCGTGCACGTAGAGGACGACGGGCAGCGGCCCGCGGGACACCTTCGGGCGGTAGAGGTCGGCGAGGTGCGCGCGCGCGCCCGACGGCGCGTAGGCGACGTCGTGGAGCACCTCGAGACCGTGACGCGCGGGGGCGGCGAGGGGATGGAGCTTCGCGAGGCGACTCGTCCCGTTGAAGAAGCCGTCGACGACGAGGGCGCCCGCGCGCCGACGCGCGTCGGCGATGCTCACGCCGGCCCTCCGAGCACCAGCGTCGCGTTCGTGCCGCCGAACCCGAACGAGTTCGACAGGGCGTAGCGGAGCTTCTGTCCGAGCGGCTTCGTGACCGGCGGGTAGTCGACGAGCTCGGCGTCGAGCGCCTCCGCGTTCACCGACGGCGCGACCCACCCGCCTCGCACCATCGCCAAGGTGAAGATCGCCTCGATGACGCCCGCCGCCGAGATCGTGTGCCCCGTGTAGCCCTTCGTCGACGAGTAGAGGACCTTGCGCTCCTTCATCAGCGTTCGGAGGGCGCGGATCTCCGAGACGTCGCCGACCGGCGTGGAGGTCCCGTGGGTGTTCACGTAGTCGATCTCCTCGGGCTTCATGGCGGCGTGCGCGAGCGCGCGCTCCATCGACGCGAGCGCGCCCGTCGAGGCGGGCGCCACCATCTCGCCTTGTCCGTCGCTCGACATCCCGAAGCCGATCAGCGTGCCGAGGATCTCCGCGCCGCGCGCCTCGGCGTCGGCGCGCCGCTCGAGGACGACCGCGCCCGACCCCTCGCTGAAGATGAAGCCCGCGCGGTCGGCGGCGTAGGGCCTCGACGCGCGCTCGGGGTGATCGTTGTCGCGGCCGTTGTAGGCCCCCATCGCGTCGAACCCGGCGAAGAAATGCGTGTCGCAGACCTCGACGCCGCCGGCCACCGCGGCCTTCATGTGCCCCGACTGGATGAGCGAGGCCGCGAGCAGCATGTTGTACGCTCCGCCGGAGCACGCCGCCGTCGCCGTGAACGAGGGGCCCGTCGTCTTGAGGACGTTCACGAGGTTCGCGGACACCGTCGATGCCATCAGCCTCGGGATCACCGTGGGCTGGACGCGCTTCACGTCGCTCGTCTCGTCGAGCTTGCGACGCACTTCGATGTGCGTCTCGACGTCGCCGGTGCCCGAGCCGAAGACGACGCCGATGTCGCGGCTCTCGAGCTTCGACTGCGCGAGCGCGGTCATCGCGGCCTTCAGCGCGAGCCGCGAGCCACGACCCATGAAGCGGGCCTGCTTCTTCGTGATCCCGAGCGCGGCGTCGGTCACGTCGCCGTGGTACTGGCCGATGACCTGGCAGCGCGCCTGGAGATCGACGGCGACTTGCCAGCGCTCGAAGGGGACGTTGCGTCCCTCGCGCAGGCGCCCCTCGATCTCCTGGAGATCGTCGCCCATGTTGCAGCACACGCCGACGCCAGTGACGACCACGTCGTTCTTCGGATCGCGCATCGCCCTTCGCTAGCACGAGATCGGGGCCGTGGGAGGCTCGTTTTCAAGGGGATCGGCGCGCACGGGTCGCGCGTCCGCGGCCCGCCCGCGCCTGCGCAAAGCCCTTCGCGGCGGCCCCCCGACGGCCCGCGATTCAGGCCCCAGGCCAGCGCGAAATCTTGATAGAACCGTCACCATGGCTGGCCGAATCGACAGCTCCGGAGAGATCGAGACGCTGCTCCACGACTCCATCGGTCCGCACGGAGCGATCGGAGTGGGCGACCGGGTGGCGCTCGTCTTCCGTCCGCGCGACGAGCCGGAGTCGTCG
The DNA here is from genome assembly GCA_964467935.1 of uncultured Polyangiaceae bacterium. Taxonomy (GTDB): domain Bacteria; phylum Myxococcota_A; class Polyangia; order Polyangiales; family Polyangiaceae; genus CAYYKK01. The sequence continues at coordinate 15,862 of CAYYKK010000050.1, read as the reverse complement.
GTCGGCGTGACGATCACCTCTCCGAGCGGACAGAAGATCCTCGACCGTGTCCTCCGAGAGCTGCCGACGGGTCGCCCGCAGAGCGCCGCGCCCGTCGAGTTCGTGCCCGCGGCCCCCGGCAACTACGTGATCGAGGTGCGCGAGACGCGCGGCAAACAGCGCGGATCGGCGACGTTGAAGGTCGGCTGAGCTCGTCCTCGCGTCATGCGCGCGGCTCCTCTCCTCGGGCCGCAGTGAGAGGCCGTCTCGGGAAGGACCGGCGTCGTAGAGCATGCAATCGCTTTGTCGTTTCGTGACCGGCCGAGTGGCGTCGCGTGTCATCCTCCTCGTCGCCGTGCTCGTCACGGCGATCTCCGCGGTCTACGCGCGCCGCGTCGAGCAGGACGACAACGTCCTCGACTTCCTCCCGAAGAACAACGCGGAGGTCCGCGCCTTCTACGACGTCTCCGACCGCTTCGGCAGCCTCGACGTCGCCATCGTCGGGATCGCCGCCGACGACGTGTTCACGGGGCCGTTCCTCGCGAAGCTCAAGACCGCGACGAAGAAGCTCAACCAGACCGACGGCATCGACTACGCGCTCTCGCTCACCAGCGTCGAGGACTTCACGCCCGATCCGACGAAGGGCGGCGTCTCGACGGACTACCTCGTCCACGATCCGCCCGAGACGAAGGAGCAGGAGGAGGCGCTGCGCGCGCGCGTCCTCGCGAACGACAACATCGTCGGCAACCTCGTGTCGGCCGACTCGAAGGGCGTCGTCATCCTCTGCTTCCTTCGTCACGGCGTCGATCCGCACGCGGGCGCGGGCAAGGTCCGCGCGGTGGTGGACGAGGTCTTCCCGAGCGAAGAGAAGTACTGGGGCGGCTCGCCCTTCATCTCGACGTACATCTACGACGTCACGCAGCGCGATCTGAGACGGCTCGCGCCGTGGGCGTGCGTCGCCATCATCGCGCTCATCATCGCCTCGTTCCGCGACATCGTCGGCATGCTGCTCGCGCTGTCGTCGACCGGGATGGGCATCGTCATGACGCTCGGCACGATGGGCCTGCTCGGGATGCGCTCGAACATCGTGCTCGGCTCGATCCCCGTGATTCTCTTCGCGCTCGGCAGCGCGCCGCCGGTCCACCTGCTCACGCGCTACTACGTGCACTCGAAGAAGCTCGAGACGCGCGCCGCGATCGCCGAGGCGATGCGCGACAAGGGCGCGGTCGTCGTCGCGTCGGCGGCGACGGTCGTCGCCGGGCTCGCGTCCTTCATGACGATGGACATCGCGCCGATGCGCACGTTCGGGCTCTTCACCTCGCTCGGCATCGTCCTCACGCTATTGAACGCGCTCGTCTTCGTCCCCGCCGCCGTCGCCGTGCTGAAGCTCCGGGGACAGGCGAAGGTCGAGAGCGCGCTGCTCGCGCGCATCACCCACCGCTTGGTCGACGTCGCCCGCAAGAAGCCGGTCCCGGTAGCGGCCACGCTCGGGGCGCTCGCGCTCGGCTGCGCCTTCGGGATCGGCCGGGTCGACACGCGCATGGACAACGCGGCGTTCTTCGATCGCACGAGCGAGCCCGCGCGCGCCGAAGCGTTCCTCGGCGCCCACTTCGGCGGCTCGATGTACGTTCAGGTGCTCGTCGAGGCGGACTTCGAGAACCCGTACGTCGTGCGCGAGCTCCAGCGCCTCGCCGACACGATCGCCGCGCTCCCCGACGTCGCCGCCGTGAACCACCTCGGGCAGGTGCTGAGCGCGACGAACGAGGTCATGGAGGGCGTCCGACGCCTCCCGGACACGCCGGAGAAGACGAAGCTCCTCTTGAGCTTCCTCACGGGCAAGCGGGCGATTTCGCAGATGGTCACCGAAGATCGCAGGAGCGCCCTCGTGAACGTGAAGCTCGCCACCACGGACATCGACCGCGTCGAGAAGGTCGTCGCGAACATCGAGAATGCCGCGAAGGGTGCCAACGTCCAAGCCTTCGTGCTTGCCGACGCTCGAGGTGCGCGCGGAGCCGACGTTCGGGCTCGGGAGGACGCGTTCGTCCTCGGACACGTGATCTCCGACCTGAAGAAGACCCACCCGGAGGTCGTCGCGAGGCACGATTCCATCGCGAAGAGCCTGCGCGCCGAGGGAGCACCCGTCGATCCTGCGGGTCTCCGGGACGCGCTCGTGCGCTTCATGAGGTCGGAGGAGTTCACGGGCGAGCTGCCGACGGGGCCCGCAGAGGCGAAGGGCGGCGACGCGGGCGGCGAGCACCCCGAGAAGGACGCGACCGCGAAGAAGGATTCGCAGCCGGCGCCGACGCCTCCGTTCCCCGCCGACCCGGTCACCGCCGTCGCCGAGGCGGTCGCCGCGCTGCCCGCGAGCGCCGACGACCCAGCCCTGCGCGGCGCCGTCGCGAAGGCGCTCGTGCGATCCTCCGACGACGCGGCCGTGAAGGACGTGGCCGAGAGCCTCGTGCGGCCGCTCGCCGATCTTCGAAAGCGAGAGGCGCGGCGGCTGGCCGCGCAGCGCGTGCTCGAGGCCGCGCAGATCCCCGAGGCCGACCGGGCGGCGCTCACGCCACGCGTGGCCGACGATCTGGCCGATCTCGATCTGCCGAGGGGCCTCCTGCTCGCCGGGTCCGACCCGAGCGAGGGCTCGATCAAGACCACGGTCACCGGCCTGCCCATCCTCTATCGAGGCCTCTCGCGCAGCGTCGAGTCGAACCAGATCGTGAGCTTGCTCTCCGCGGCGGGCCTCGTCGCGCTCACGATGACGATCCTCTTCCGCAGCCTCGCGAGCGGGGTCCTCTCGGCGATCCCGGCGCTCTTCACGATCGCCGTCGTCTACGGCGGCATGGGGCTCGCCAGGATCCACCTCGACATCGGCACGTCGATGCTCGCGAGCCTCATCATCGGCGCGGGCGTCGACTACGCGATCCATTTCCTCGGCGGATGGCGCGCCCCCGAGGGCGGCACGCTCGACGACGCGGCGAGAGAAGCCGCCCACGTCACCGGCCCCGGCGTGTGGACCAACGCGCTCATGGTCGCAGCGGGCTTCTACGTGCTCACGCTCGGAGAAGCCCGGCCGCTGAAGCACGTCGGGGGCCTCACCGCGGTCGCGATGATCGCCGCCGCCCTCTCCACGTTCCTGCTCGTCCCCGTCTTCGCGCGGAAACGGGCGTATATCATTCGATCGGCTGACGCGGAGCGACGCTCCCCCAAAGAGGAACCATCATGAAGCTCGGAACGCTCACTCTCGGTCTCGGTCTCACCCTCGGCGTCGCGCTCGCCGGTCCTGCATCGGTCGCGCGCGCAGACGCCGCCGGAGACAAAGCGCTCGCCCAGGTCGACGTCGCGGTGAACCGCGCGAAGACCCAGTACATCGAGTACGAGGCCACGGTGAAGACGCCCGACAAGGCCGATCGCGTCATCGGCATGAACCTGTGGCTCAAGGGCGAGATGCGGCTCAGCGAGTTCACGAAGCCATCCGACATGAAGGGCACCAAGGTGCTCATCATCTCGCCGACGCAGATGTACATCTACCTGCCGGCCTTCGGGAAGGTGCGCCGCATCGCGAGCCACACGACCGATCAAGGCTTCATGGGCATGACCTTCAGCCAGGACGACTTCTCGCTGACGTACTACGAGAACTGGTACACGGCCTCGATCGCGAGCCAGGACGACAAGACGATGAAGCTCGTCCTCGTCCCGAAGAAGGACCAGAAGCCGCCGTACGCCAAGATCGAGATGACCGTCGAGAAGGCGCGCATGCTGCCGACGGAGATGAACTACTTCGGCGACGGACCGAAGGCGCTGAAGACCGAGACGCGATCGAATTACACCTGTACTGGCGACAAGAACGACATCTGCGCCCCCGCCGATCTGAAGATGGTCGACCACACGAAGGGGGAGCTCGCGACGTTGCTGAAGCGCGGCGCGTGGAAGGCGAACATCGACATCGCCGACTCCAAGTTCACGAAGCGCTCGCTCGAGGAGTAGGCCGCCGGCCGCCGCGAGAGACCTCTCTTTCGAGGCGACGCTTTCGGATAAGCTGCCACCGGCATGCTCGTCCGAACTTGGCTCGCCTCGCTGTGTTTCGCCTTCGTCGCGTCGCCCTGCGCGCTCGCCCACGCGCAAGGCGACGACGCGCCCGTGAGCCTCGCGGGACCGCCGGACGCGGGCGAGGACAAGAGCTTCAAGTGGGACTACAAGATCAAGATCGAGAGCGATCTGCGCTTCCGCCTCGAGGACGTTCACGTCGGTGATTGGTACGGCGAGCGCCGCCTCGACAAGGGCGTCGAGCGCGAGCAGAACACGCTCGGCGTCCGGCTCGCCGCGAAGCTCGACAAGTTCAAGGCCGTCAGCAACATCGACTTCGTCCTCTTCGGCTACAACCCGAGCATCAAGGACATCGGCGATCTGTCGAAGTCGGACGCGACGCAGACGTACCGCTTCGACGTGAACGAGCTCTACCTCGAGGCGAACGGGCTGCTCCTCGACGGACTCGACGTGCGCATCGGGCAGCAGATCGTCGCGTGGGGCGTGGCCGATCAGTTCAACCCGACGAACAACCTGAACCCGGACGATCTCCGCGATCCGCTGCTCTTCGGCAAGCAGGCCGGCAACTTCATGGTGAAGGCCGACTACTACATCACGAAGGATCTCTCGTGGTCGGGCGTGCTCGTGCCGATCTTCCGCCCGGCGCTGCTGCCGGTGTCGGCGGCCCTCGGGTCGGCCGCGATCGATCGGCTCCCGTTCGTGAGCGACCAGCTGAGGTGGCGCATCGAGTCGGAGCGCGCCGCGTCGGAGAGCAAGCTCCTGCAGGCGCCCACGGTCGTCGACAAGACCCTCATCAACGCGCCGCCGGCGAAGTTCGAGAACATGCAGGCGGCCTTCCGGCTCGCGTGGACGATCGCCGATCAGGACATCGCCCTCAGCTACTACAACGGTCGCACCGACTTCCCGATCCCGGTGGCGAACCACACTCGGCAGGACAAGAGCTTCTCGGGCTGCGATCCGAACGACAAGACGCGGTGCGCGACGAGCCTGCTCAAGACCGACGTGACGCTCGAGTACCCGCGCATGCACGTCTACGGGCTCAACATCGCCGGCGAGTTCAACCCGTTCAAGGCGCTGAAGAAGGACATCCAGGGCATCGGTTACCGCTTCGAAGGCGCGCTCATCGTGCCGCAGAAGACGACGATGCGGATCACGCAAGACGCGCTCGATCTCGCGTTCCCGCAGCCCGCTGGCGAGTACGACTACAACGGCGACGGCAAGCCGGGCGGCCCGCTGCCGGTCGTCGTCGACGACACGCCGTTTCTGAAATGGACGCTCGGCCTCGACTACACGTTCTTCGACGACCTCTACATCAACGCGCAGTGGGTCCACGGCCTCGCCGACGAGTTCGGCGCCGGTGACTGGATCTCGCACGGCGTGAGCGTTCGTCAGAGCAACGTGACGGGCACGCTCGAGAACGCGGCCTTCGCGTGCGCACTCCCGAAGGACGGTTCACGCTGCGCCCACGAGATCACGCGGCCGCGCATCGGCGACTTCCTCGTCCTCGGCGCCGACTTCCATTTCCTGAACGACGCCGCGCTCGCGAGGCTCTTCACGATCCTCGAGCTCTCCGGGTACCACGAGTCTTCGTACGACGGGAACACGGGCCAGCGCGTCACCGTCGCGCATCCGTTCTGGACGCCGGAGGGCTTCTCGAGCGCGATCTATCCCGAGTTCGACTACAACTTCGGCAACGGGTTCGAGCTCGGCGCCGGCGCGCTCTTCCTCGTCGGCAAGCCGTACACGAAGTTCAAGGACCCAGCGAGCGGCGGCTCGCTCGCGTTCATGCGCGCGCGCTACACGCTCTGAGATCGGCGCGTCACTCCCGCCGGAGTGGAAAAAAAAGCAACGCGCTTGTTGGCCCTCCGCGACCGTTGTGGCTTTGTTACGCACGTGAGCGTAGCCCCCATCCTCCGCTGGTCCCTTGCAACCATCCTCTCTGCCTTCGTCGCGACGGCGACGGCGAGCGCCGCGCGCGCCGCCGAAGCCGACGAGTCCGAGGCGCCCGACGCCGCTGCGATGGACAGCGCCCCGGACGCCGAGGCCAAGGACGCGCCGAAGCATCACGACGACGCCGAAGCGTCGAAGAAGGTCTCGCACGAGAAGCACGAGTCGAAGAAGCACGACAAAGCCAAGCCCCAGAAGGGCAAGGGCAAGAAGGCGAAGCCGCAGAAGTCGGCCTCCGCCAAGCCGAAGAAGGACAAGACCCACAAGGTCGCGTCGACCGAGAGCGGCAAGGACCACAAGGACAAGAAGACCAAGGTGGCCAAGGCCGAGGTGAGCCCGAAGAAGAAGGACACGAGCGTGGCCCTGTCGAAGGGCGCGAAGAACGACGAGGCGAAGGAAGCCTCGGCCGACGCCCCGAAGGACGAGGGCGATCGGAAGAACCGTCTCCGCAAGAAGGTCCACCGCCGCCGCTAGAGCCGCTCTGGCGAGCGCGGGGGCTTCCGAGCCTCTCTCCCCTCGTGGGAGAGAGGCTCGCGCTCTTTTGTGCGCGGCGCCCGATCGTCAGGGCGAGAGCGCGTCCTTGAACAGCGCGAGGAACACGCCGACGCCGAGCGAGGGAGGCGCCTCGACCCGCAGGACGAGCTCGTCGCCACCTTTCGGCGAGCCGCCCTTCGACACCTCGGTCGCGTAGAGCAGCGGGCCGCGCTGCGGAGACTGAACGCTCTTCGCGTTGGGTCCGAGGATGCTCTCGAGCACCGCCGGATCGATCGTCGCCGCGAGACCGAGATCGCCGCCGCCCGAGAGCGCGCCCTTTCGAAACCAGCTCGCCTCCGGGCGGCTCGCGAACGACTTCGTCGCGTCGCCCGTCGTGACCTGCGCGAGGAGCGCCTTCGCGACGTCCTCGCTCGTGCTGACGGTGACCCAGGTCCAGTCGTTCTGCGCGGCCAAGAGGATGTGCGCGACGCCCTCGAGCTTCTTCGGAACGCCTCGCTTCGCCGCCGCTTCAGGCGTCTCGATGGGGAACGTGAGGTCGAGCGCCATCGCATCGCCGGTCGCGCCCTTGGGTGACTTCACTTCGCGGAGGCGGAGGCCGGTCGCGGCGTCCGCGGACTTGTCCTTCTTCGCGTTCGACGGCGCGAGCGCGCGCGCCAGCTCGGCGACCTTCGAGAACGGCGTGTGCACCCCGGCGGCGAGCCAGATCCCGCGCCCCTTCGTCGACGCGGGATCGTCTTGTGCGCCGAGGCTCGCCGCGACCACCCACGGCTCGCCGAAGAGCTCGAAGAGGCCTCGCGAGACCTCGTCGGGGCTCGTCCACGTCTTCGGCAGGAGGAGGTCGGCGGCGCGCCCGCTCTCGCGCCGGATCTCCTCGAGCGTCTCTCTCGACGATCCGCTGCCGAAGAAGGCGAAGTCGGCGTCGATGGGCAGGCGAACGAACGCGTCCGGAGGCCCCTTCGACGGCTCGAACAGGAGCCTCGTGAGCGCGGAGGATCGGGCTCGATCGGCGCCCGCGGGGAGGGAGAGGCGTGCCTCGAGCCGCGCGCCGCGCGCGTCGAGATCGATCGTGGCCGCGACGTGATCGAGCTCGATGGCGAAGCGGGTCGTGTCCGAGGCGAGCGCGCCGAGCGCGGCGGCCCAACCGCTCCCGCCCATCATGCGCGAGATCAGGCGCGCGCCGAGCGAGCCGTCCGGATCGGTGACCAGCGACCCGAGGAAGGGCTGCCGCAGATCGATCGCGACGTCGTGATCGAACGACACGTTCGGGAGCGTCTCGAGGAAGTACGGCAAGAGCGGCGCGACCGGGCGCCCTTCGACGCAGACGAACCTCGCCTTCGCGGCGCCGGACGCGGGCGCGAGCGCGCACTCCACGTCGGAGTCGGGTGAGGAGCCGGGAAGACCCGAGCCGTGCGGACCTTGAAAGAGGAACGCGCCGTGCGCGAGCGGCTTCCACGACACCTTGTCGCCCAGGGCCTCCTTCATCTCGTCGACCGATCGCATCGGCATCGACACGGCCACGCCGAAGCGAGCCGGCGCGACGCCGTTCGAGAGCATGAGCACGTCGAGCGGCGCGCCGACGTCGAACGGGATCGGCTTCTTGCCGAACGCGGGGATGAGGTGCTCCGGGGGGATGGTGAGCCCGAGCCACTCGAACCCGGCGGTCATCACGTGCCCCGGGTTGCGGACACGCAGCACCAAGCCGACGTTCTCCGGCTCCGCCTTCGACGCGGCCGGCTCCTCAGCGATCGCGGTCGCGCGCGGCGCGGCGACCTCGACGGGTCGAGGCGCGGTGGAGGCGCAAGCGGACAGGGCGATCAGGGTCGGCGCGGCGAGTCGGTGATGGAGCACCCGCGCATCGAAGCGCATGCGCGCCAAGACGACAACGACGACGACGACGACGACGACGACGACGACGACGACGACGACGAGCCCGCGCGCGCGGCGGGCTCGAGCGAGATCATTGCATCGCGTCGACGAGCCACGCGTGGCCGGCGACGAGCACCTCTTCGGGGCTCGCTCCACCTTGCGTCGCGCCGCCGGTCGCCCAGCCGTTCGCGCCCACGCCGAGCACGAACCCGTGATCGCCGAAGACGTAGAGGAGCGTGCGCGGCGGGAGCGTCTCCATGAGCTTCATCAGCACGTCGCTCACCTCGCCCGCGATGGCGTCGAGGCGCTCGTCGTACGCGGCGCCCGGGCCGCGCAGGCGCGCTTCGACGAGATCGAGCTTCATCAGCTCGCGCGAGCCGACGCGCTCGCGGCGCAGCGTCGCGATGTTTCGACCGCGGGTGACGTCGGGCTCCGACGAGGACACGGGCGCGCTCTCGCGGAGCGCCTCCGGACCGCGCGCGAGGAGCTGCATCTGGGTCGGCGTCGTGGTGGGGAGCGCGGACCACAGCGTCGTCCGCTCCACGAGCACGGCGCGCTTGTCGAGCGCGGTCTTCATCCGCGACGCGACGCGCTCGGCGAGATCGAAGCTCATCGAGTCGACGAGCACGAGCTTCACGCTGCGCGCGCTCGAGAGCCGCGCGATGCGCGACGCGACGTCGAACGCGTCGAGGACCATGGTCGGGCGCTTGCCCGTCACGCGGAGCGCCGGATAGGCGTCCGTGTAGCTCTCCGCGAAGGCCTGCGCCCACTGCTCGATGATCGAGCTGACCGCGTAGTCGACCTCGTTTCGCATGAGCGCGCCGAGCAGCGGCAGGTACCGCTGCACGAAGAGCCTCTCGATCGCGCTGACGGGCTTGGGACCGCGCGCCGCGTCGAGCTCGACCGCGTGCGCGCGCCACTCGGCCGCGTGGAGCAGGCGCTCGGCGCGCTCCTCGTCCGCGACGTCGGGCGCCTTCGCGTGCACCGGCACGTCGCACGAGGGCCGAAGGGTCTCGGCCATCGCCTCGGCGAGGCTCTTCATCGGGCGCGCGCCGTCCGCCGCTTCGTGCGGCGGAGCGCTCTCGGGCTCGACCTCGACCTCGACCTCGGAGGGCTCCCCGTGCGCGTCGCGCTCTTCGGCGCCCGCCTCTTCGATCACCGCCGTCGCGTCGACCGCGGGCGCGGGCTCGGCCGACGTGACCGGAGCGGCCTCGATCGCTTCGTCCCAGCCGCTCTCGTCGTCGACGTCTGCGTCGACGCGGACCTCCGCCGCGCTCATCGCGATCAGATCCGGAATGCCGAGCCCCTCCTCGTCGCCGTAGTACGAGGTGTCCTCGTCGTCATCGCTCGTCTCCACCAGGACGCCCGTGCTCGGCGCGATGTCGTCGGTGGGCGCGCTCGCGACGGACGGAGGTGGCGCGAGCTCGGCCGCGGCCGGGGCGAGCTCCTCTGCGAGATCGCGGACCACGTCGTCGAGCGATCGCGGCACGCGCGCGAGCATCGACCGATCGCGCTCGTCGAAGAGGATCGAGATCGGCACCGGTCGCGCGACGACGGCCCTGAGCCATGCGCCGAGATAGCGCGCGTCGACGTCCGCGAGCACGCCGTCGGCCTCGACGCACGCGCCCATCGGCGGCAACGCGAGACACACGCCCCGGACGGGGAGGCAGGTGGCGCGGTTCAGCTGATCACGGAGGCGATCCTCGAGGCTCGCGCCGTCGGCGAGCCCCGAGGGGAGCGCGCCGCGCAGGGCCAGCGCGGACTCGAGATCGCCGTCGATGCCGTTCGCGAGCGTTCCAGGCGCGTCGGCGCGCGGGCGCAACACGATGGCGCGCGACGCGGCGGCGTCCCTCGAGAGGCGTTCTTTGGTCTCGGTGTCGACGAAGCGCACCGGCGAGATCACGCGCGCAGCCGAGGCGACGCCGTCGTCCGTCGTCGCGTCGGCGATCGAGGTCGCGCGTCGTCGCTCGCCCCGAACGATGGTCGAGGTCGCGGCTTCACCCATGCCCGAGGAGAGGTCGAGGGACATGCCCGTCCCATGTCAGAGATCGCGTGATCCGGGCCAGTTTTCGGCGGAGGCCCACCCCCCGATTTCAGCGCTCGGAGGCCGGTTTCGCCAATGCCTTCGCGATCTCCGGCTTCATCACCTTGCCCATCGCGTTGCGCGGCAGGCTCGGGACGAGCCGCACCTCGCGCGGCACCTTGTAGGGGACGAGCCGGAGCTTGGCCCACGCGCGGATGGGCTCCTCCGCGCACTCGGCCTCTCGGCCCTCACGCGCGACGATCGCGGCGACGACCCGATCGCCCCACTCCTCGTCGGCGAGCCCCACGACCGCCACCTCCGCGATCGCCGGGTGCTCACGCAGCGCCTCTTCGATCTCGAGCGCCGAGACCTTCTCCCCGCCGCTCTTCAGGACGTCGACGCTCGCGCGGCCGAGCAGGCGGATGATCCCCTCTCCGTCGCGGACGGCGACGTCCCCCGTCATGAACCATCCGTCACGGAAGGCCGCGCGCGTCGCCTCCTCCCTGCCGAAGTACCCGGCGAACACGCTCGGACCACGGACCGCGAGCTCCCCTGGCCCGTCGCCCGCGACCCCGGCGTCGTCGACGATCCGCACCTCGACGCTCGGGAGCGGCCGACCCACCGCGCCGGGCCGGCGCCCCGCGGGCTCGAGCGGGTTGGACAGCGCCATGCCGATCTCGGTCATGCCGTAGCGCTCGAGCGGGACCTCCCCTGCGATCGCGCGCCAGCGACCGGCCAGCTTCGTCGGAAGAGCGGCCGACCCGCTCGTCGCGAGTCGGAGCGCGCGCGCGGAGGCCCCCACCCGCGCCCGCGTGTCGGCGTCGGACGCGTCGAGGGCGTCGCAGAGGCGCTGATACAGCGTCGGCACGGCCATCAGCACCGTCGCGCGCGCGAGGTCGTCGAACACGCGGCGCGCGTCGAACCTCGGCAACAGGATGACGCTGGCCGGGGTCGTCAGCGTGGTGAGCAGGGCGACGACGATGCCGTGGAGGTGATGCATCGGTAACGTGTGAAGAAGAACATCATCGTCTCGAAAGCCCCAGGCCTCGCGGAGGATGGCGGTCTGGCTCGCGAGGTTCTGGTGCGTGAGGACGGCGCCCTTGGGTCTCCCCGTCGTCCCGCTCGTGTAGAGGATGAGCGCCGGATCGTCGGCGCGCGGTGAGAGGGCGATCGGGTCGGACGCGTCGGGGCTCGGGCCGACGCGCACCCGCCGGACCGAGGCGGGGAACGGCGCGTCGTCGTCGTGCGTCACGAGCGCGAGATCCGCGCCGACGTCGCTGGCGAAATAGGCGAGCTCCGGCGCCGGCGCTCCGAGCGCGACCGGAACGGCGACGCCCCCCTCCGCGAGGACTCCGACGAAGGCGCGCACCCACGCGCCGCTCGGCTCGCCTTGCAGGAGCACGCGCCGACCGGCGAGCGAGCCGTGCTCGCGCGAGAGCGCGCGACCGAGCGCGACGGCCCCGCGCAGGACCTCGCCGACGGGTCTTCGTCCCGTCGCGTCCTCGATCTCGGCGCGGGAGGGCGCCGACACGTCGAAGAGCCTCGAAAGCAGCGGGGAGCGGTCGGCGGGCGGGGTCACGTGAGGCGATCGCTTTACCCCCGCGCCCGTCCCGAGACTACACTCCCGCCCCCATGAAAGAGCCGCGCCTCTCGGGGATTCGAATCCTGCCCGCCGTCGCTTGCCTCGGCCTCTCGGCGCTCGTCGCCGGATGCGGCGACGACAAACCGGCGACGAGCGCGAGCGCCACCGCGAGCGCGAGCGCGGCGGAGGCACCGAAGGCCGCGCCGAAGCCGAAGTCCGACGAGATGCCCGTGGTCAGCGTCGACGACATGGGCCCCTACATCGCGGGCGAGCGCATGAAGCTGAAGGAGCCCGGCGGGCCCGAGAAGCTCAAGAAGGTCGTCGGCGACCTCCCCATCCACGGCAAAGAGGTGACGCTCGTCGTGTTGAAGAAGGGCAAGGTCCCCGACGTGATGGCGGTCGTGCGCGAGCTCGGCGCCGCGGGCGCGCCGACGGTGAAGATCAAGGCGGACGGTCGCGACGATCTGCCGAAGGAGCTCGTCGTCGTTCCACAGAGCAAGCTCACGGAGAAGGCGCTGCCGTGCTCGATCACCGCGATGGTCGACAAGGATCTGTCGACCGCCGTGTGGGCGATCCAAGGCGGCGCCGGGAAGAAGCACTCGAAGGGCTTCGCCGGCCCCGACCTCACGCTCACGGGCGAGAGCATCCAGAAGGCGCTGAAGAAGTGCGATTCGACCGTCGCGTTCTTCTCCGCCGACGAGAGCCTCGACTGGGAGCTCGCTCACAACGTCGGCGGCACGTTGATGAAGAGCGACGAGGAGAAAAAGGTGAAGGCTCTCGTTCTGCTGGACGAAGTACCGGTGCCGGGCCGGCCCGTGAAGCTCGGCCCCTGAGAGGCCGGATCATTCGATCCGGCAGCCGGATCAACGACACAGTCTGGCACTTCACGCTGGCGGCGCCGCCCCCGCCTGTCATGCTTGCGTTCCGCTCCCGCGCGACGGGTCGATCGGATGATTTTTCGCCGTTGGGAGTGCAGTCCGTGCTTGCGCAAACGGCGCGCGGACTGCTCTGATGGATGGGCAAGCCTCGCTTCGTCCACGCATGCGATCGGAAGCTCGATCCCTCGTTGGAAGCGAGGTTTTGGCGCAAAAAGAGCGCGCAGCGGCGGCGAGCCGGATCGATCGCCGGCGGCCGCGAGGAAGGTGGAGGGCATGGCCCGAAACCTGAATGGCGGGGTCTCCACGGCGGGGCAGCGTTAGGTTTGTGACGGAGGAACACTGAGCCATGTCGAAGCGGCTTCTGGCATCCAAGGCTTCCAAGAAAGCGCGCATGTTGCGCCCGCGCTCCGAGCGCCGCCCTTCGTCGATGCCACCGAGCGGCTCCCTTCCTCCCGAGTCCCTCGAACGAGAGTCCCTCACCGAAGAGTCGCGCGAGTCTCTCGACGCGGCCCCGATCGACGGGGCGCGCCCGAGCAGTGCCCCCGAGGAAATGACCGAGCGCGCCAGCGACGGCGCGCTGAACGTCGAAGCAGGCGGTGAGCGCGTGACGATGCCCGAGCCCGGGCGCTCGTCGTCGCCGTCCGCGGGGCCCTCGACGAGCAGCACGAGCGACGACGGCGGCAAGGCGAGCGCGAAGGACGATCTCGCCGTCGGCGAGCTCGCGAAGCCCGTGAAGGTCGAAGAGACCCCGGTCGAGCGGGCGCAGAGCGCTCCGACCAAGGTCGCCGCCGCGGAGGAGCCGAGGAAGCTCGCGACGAAGGGCGACGCCGATCTCGTGGCGAAGCCCGCGGCGAAGGACGCGCCCGCCGAGGCCGCGCCTGCGCCGAAGAAGCTCGAGGAGCCGAAGGTCGAGCCGAAGAAGGTCGAGGTCGCCCCGAGCGCGTCGACGTCGCAGCCGCCGAGCGGCAAGAAGAACAAGAAGAACAAGCACAAGAACAAGGGCGGCCCCGCTTCGGCGAGCCAGCCTTCTTCGGCGAGCCAGGCTTCCTCGGCGAGCCAGGCTTCTTCGGCGAGCGGGTCGAACGCCACGTCCAGCCCTTCGATGTCGAAGGGCGTCTTGGTCGAGGAGGACGAGGACCACGAGTTCTCGAGCCACCACTTCTTCCAGTCGTCGGACTCGGTCCCGCCGCTCGTCGACGCCCACGAGCCGGAGGTGGAGGAGCGCCCCGCGCCGCCGACCCCGGCCGCCCTCGCGCACCGCGCTCGGCTCAAGAAGATCGTCGGCGGGGTCCTCGCGGCCGCTGCGTTGGTCGCGCTGGTGGGCATCGGCAAGACGCTCGTCTCTTCCAAGTCGGCCGACGCCTCGCAAGGGCGCTCGCAGGCGGCGCAGGCCGAGGCCGACGCGAAGGCCGCCGCCGACAAGAAGGCCGCCGCCGACAAGAAGGCCGCCGCCGACAAGAAGAAAGCCGAGGACGACGAGAAGGCGGCTCGCGCGGCGAAGGCGGCGGAGGACGCGAAGGCGGCGACGCTCGCGAAGGCAGCGGCCGACGCGAAGGCCGCCGAGGACGCGAAGGCGGGCGACGCCGACAAGAAGGACGATGCCGCCAAGGACGATGCCACCAAGGACGATGCCACCAAGGACGATGCCGCCAAAGAAGAGGCCGCCAAAGACGCGTCGAAGGACGCCGACAAGAAGGACGGCGACAAGAAGGACGACGCGAAGGCCGCGAGCGGCGACGTGAAGGAGCTGAAGAAGAAGGCCTCCGTCGCGATCAACAGCGGGAACAACAAGCTCGCGATCGAGACCGCTGAGGCGGCGATCGCGGCCGATCCAGAGGACGCGATGATGTACCTCTACCTCGGCTCCGCGTACCTGAACCTCGGCGACGCGAAGAACGCGCGCGAGGCCTTCAACGAGTGCGTGCGGAAAGCGAAGTCGGGGCCGAAGTACGAGTGCGTCCAGATGGGCGGACACAAGTAGCGAGCTGGGCCTCGGCCCACCGCTCGGCCTCGGCTTGACGATCGAAGACGCGCCGAGGCCAGGTCGGCGGCATCATCCACGTGAACGCCGTGACCGCGCCGCGCGTGAACGTGGAGGCCGCTACGACGCCCTCTGCGATGACCCACTTCTCCGCGAGCTTCGTCAGGTCGGCCAAGCGCCGCGCCGCGTGACTCCTCATCGTGGGCGAGAGCGACCCCACCCCTGCCATCCGCAGATCGACGACGTGGGCGATGCACTCCTCGCGCTCGAGCCAGGCGAGCGCGCCGTCCACGTACTCGTCGAGATCGCGCTCCGAGACGCTCGCTGGCCACCGGGTCAGGATGAGCGGCCATCGGTCGAGCTCGACGAAGGGCTTCACCTGGGTGTGTACGGCCAGTCGCGCGCGATCTGAAGCCCGCGTCAGCCGCGCCGCTCGGGAAGGGTCTTGCCGAGCTGCCGCATCACCAGCTTCAGATCGTTCCACACGTCCCCGCGGACCTGCGCCGTCGGGTTCCGGAGCACGTACGCCGGGTGGTAGGTCGGCATCACCGGCACCGCGCCCTTGTAGAGGCGCCAGGTGCCGCGGAGCTTCATGATGCCCTGGACGTTGAAGAGCGCCTTGAGCGGCACGTTCCCCAGGGTCACGATGACCTTCGGCTGCACGATTTCCAGCTGCTCGGTGAGGTAGGGCATGCACGCGGCCACCTCGGCCGGCTGCGGCTCCCGGTTCTCGGGCGGTCTACATTTGACGATGTTGCAAATGTAGACATCATCCCGTTGCATCCCCATCGCACCAATCATCTTGTCGAGGAGCTGCCCGGCCTTGCCGACGAACGGCTCGCCTTGAGCGTCCTCGTCCGCGCCGGGACCCTCGCCGATGAAGCAGAGCTCGGCCGTCGGGTTGCCCCGCGAGAAGACCGTCTGCTTGCGCTTCTCGCACAGGACGCAGCTCGTGCAGGCGCGCACGCGATCCGCGAGCACGGTGAGCCGCGCCCTCTTCTCGGCGGGAGACAAGGCGTCCGCGACGGCCGCGGCGGACGGCGTGACCGAGAGCGGAGCGTCGTGCC
>CAYYKK010000049.1:18336-31395 GCA_964467935.1 uncultured Polyangiaceae bacterium | reverse complement strand
ATCACGCTGAACCCGGCGCGCATCCTGCACCTGCAGGACTACGGGCTGCAGACCGGTTGCCACGCGGACTTCGTGCTGCTGCAGGCACGCGATCCGATCGAGGCGATCCGACTGCGCGCCACCCGACTGAAGGTGTTCCGGCGCGGCCAACTGGTCGCCGAATCCCCCGAGGCCACGAGCGCCCTGTATCTGGACGGCCGCCCGGTCGGAACGACCCTGCTGCAGCCGGCGCGCGCCGTGCCACTGCCAGGCTGAGCGGGCGCTGCCGACGCCCCGGCGGCGCTGTCGACGCCGTAGCGGGTATGCCGACGCTGAACGGGCGCTACCGACGCCGCGCCCCGCGCACACGGAGATGACGCTGCTCGTCGGCGGCGTCGGGGTCACCATCCACGCCATCCCGACGGGCACGGTCGCCATCAAGACCTGCCACGAGCACGCCTGCCTGCCCGACGCCACCCCCGCGCTCGCCCGGATGATCCCCATCGTCTTCGGGACGCACTTCGAGACGCCGATGCCGATCTGGACCTACGTCGTCGAGCACCCGGAGGGTCGCTTCGCCGTCGACACCGGCGAGCTCGTGCGCTTCGAGCGCGATCCGTCCTACGGCGCGTGCGATCCTCAAGCGAACTGGGTCTTCCACGAGATCCTCGCGGTCGACGTGCGCGACGGCGAGGAGCAAGCGTCGCAGCTCGAGGCGTTGGGGCTGCCGCCGTCCTCCTTCGCTGGCGTCGTGATCACCCACCAGCATCCGGATCACGTCGGCGGCGTCGGCGCGTTCACGCACGTGCCCGTCTACGTGTCGCGCGTCGATACGACGCTCGCGGGGCGCGCGGGTCAGGCCACCTGCCGGAGCCTGTCCAGCGCCGATCTCCGCTTCGACGAGGACCTCTACCGCAAAGGCATCGACGCCGACGCGGACGCGGCCTTCGGCGGAGCCTTCGCCCTCACGCGAGACGAGCGCGTCCTCGTCGTACCAACGCCCGGGCACACCGCCGGCTCCGCGTCGCTCCTCGTGAAGGGCGACGATCTCGACGTCCTCTTCATCGGGGACGTGTCGTTCACGGAGGAGGCGCTCGACGGGCGCGACATCGCCGGCATCCACGCGAACATGAGGCAGGCGCGTGAGAGCCAAGCGGCGGTGCGCACCTACGCGGCGCGCCGACCGACGCTGATCCTGCCAGCGCACGACCCGACCGTCCCGGCTCGCATGCGAGCCTCACGCGACGCACGCGCCGCGGCGCGGTAGGCGTGGGACGAGACCCACGCGACGAGCGACGTGCGCCGCGGGATGGGCTCCTCTCGACCTTTCACTGGACGCGCACGCCCGCCATCCCCTAGGAATCGACGTCATGGCGAGAGCCTCGACCGCGCCCAAGAAGCTCGCCTCGGCCTCTCCGCCCGCGCGCAGGACACAGGCCGAGCGGCGCGCGGCGACCCAGCGGGCGCTCCTCGACGCGACGATCCTCACGCTGCGCGAGCTCGGTTACGCGAAGACGACGACGACCGAGATCGTGGCGCGCGCGGGCGTCTCCCAGGGCGCGCTCTTCAAGCACTATCCGACGAAGGAGGCGCTGCTCTCGGCCGCGGCCGAGGCGCTCTGCGCGTCGCTCTTTCCACGCTTTCGCGCGGCGATGAAGGGCGGCAAGAAGGGCGACGACGCGGTGGAGCAAGCCATCCGCGGGCTCTGGCCCGTGTTCAAGACCGACGAGGTGCGCGTGCTGCACGAGCTCTACGCGGCAGCGCCCACCGAGCCCGGGTTGAAGAAGGCGCTCATCCCCGTCCTCCAGGCTCATCGATCGAACATCCTCGATCAATCGAAGAGCATGTTCCCCGAGCTCGCCGAGCTCCCCGGCTTCGAGGGCGCCGTCGAGCTCGTCCTCACGACGATGACCGGCGCGGCGATCATGCTCTTCGCCGGCAAGGACCTCGCGCGCGAGAAGGCCCTGCTCGAGGGGCTCGTCGCGGTGGCGCGCGGCGCGCTCATGTTCGTGCAGCGCTGAGCGGGGCGCGATCCGGGCTCGGCGCGCGCGACGCGGCGGGGGGCGCGTCGAGCAGCGCGCGCTCGGCGGAGAGGCGCGCCGGGTGACCGAAGACGAGCCGGAGCGCCTGCCCCACGGAGCGCGCGCGCCGGACGTCCCTGACGATCGCGATCCACTCGTGGAAGGCGACGGTCAGGATGTCGTTCTTCTCGAGCGGCTTCGTGAGCCCGTAGACGGGCGCCTCGTCCTCGACCTGGAACGTGCCGAAGAGGCGATCCCACACGATGAAGATGCCGCCGTGGTTCTTGTCGATGTAGCGCGCGTTCGAGCCGTGGTGCACCCGGTGGTGGGACGGCGTGTTCAAGATCCACTCGAGCGGACCGAGCTTTCCGACGAGCTCCGTGTGCAGGCAATACTGGTAGACGAGGCTCACGGTGTGGACGCCGATCAGGATGTCGGGGCGCAGGCCGAGGAGCGGCAGCGGCATCCAGAAGATCGACGCGGGGATGTGCGTCCACGGCTGCCGGAGCGCCGTCGTCAGCGTGTATTGCTCGCTCGAGTGATGCACCTCGTGCGTCGCCCAGAAGAAGCGCACCTCGTGCGAGATGCGGTGCGCCCAGTAGAAGACGAGATCGTCGGCGACCAGCGCGACGGACCAGGCGACGAGCCCCGTGCCGAGGTCGACGAGGCGGTGCTCGTAGAGCACGACGGCGATCGCGAGCTGCAGCCCCTTGAAGGCGAGGTTCACGAGGAGGTTGCCGACCCCGAGCGCGCTCGAGAGGACGCCGTCGCGCCGATCGAACGACATGCCGCGGCGGCGGCGGAGCCACGCCTCGCCCACGAAGGTCACGATGAAGAACGGGATGGCGAGGAAGATGAAGCGGGACATGAGCGGCGCCTCCTCGAAGGACCATGCCACCTCACTAACTAAGTGACAAGTCACTTTTTATGTTTTGCGGATCGGGGGTCACGTAACGGCGGCGCCGATCTTTTTTGGCCATGTCGTGCAGGCGGACGCGACTGCCTCACTCCGGCGCTCCGCGCCGCTCTCGACCGTCGCGACGATCGCGCCGCGACCCGTGTGTCCCCCTTCCCCACGAGGACCTCATGCCCCAAAGCCCGCTCACGGGACCCATCGGTCCCCTCGTCGACCCCACGACCAAGCAGCCGCTCCGCGCTTCTGCGCAGGGGATGATCACCTTTCAGACAGCGGGTGATCCGAGCGTCGTCGTCCCTCGCCTCCAAGCCGCGCTCCTGCAGGCGACGGCGCAGGTGATCCAAGCGAAGCTCGATCAGGGCCAGGTCGCCCTCCCGACGCTCACGCAGAGCCTCCCCTACTTCGTGCAGGAGATCGTCGCGCGCGCCGGCGCGGCGCAGATGGGGGTCTCGGTCGAGCGGCTCGACCTCGGCGTGAGCGTCGAGGCCGGCGCTCCGCTGGCGCAACCCTACGGCGGGCCGATGCCGCCGGATCCCGCGACGCAGATGCAGAATCGCATGGCGCAGATCGCCAAGGACAAGCTCGACCCGCGCAACTACGAGGTCGAGGCGCGCATCAACATCGGCGGCTTCCGCGTGAAGGCGAGCACCGACGAGGGACTCGACACGCAGGGGCTCGCCGATCAGGTCACGAACAAGGTCCGCAGCGAGGTCGTGTGGTGGGGCATCGGCTGCGTCATCATCGGGCTGGTCGTCGTCGGGCTCGGCGGGCTGGGCTTCTACATCTACCGCGCGACGAAGACCTCGATGGGGCCGAACACGGCCTCCGCCGACGACGCGACCGACAAGAAATGGGACGGCAAGAGCGAGCTCACGTGCGGAGGCTCGGACAACCTGCGCATCGAAGGTGTCACGGCGAAGGTCGACGACACGGCCGTCACGGCGATGGGCAACTGCCGCATCGAGCTCGTCGACTGCGACATCACGGCCAAGACCGGCATCTCGGCCAGCGCGAACGCGATCGTGGTGGTGAAGGGCGGCAAGGTGACGGGCAAGAGCGAGGCGGCCTCCGCGCTCGGCAACGCGAAGATCACGTTCGAGGGGACGAAGGTCACCGGCAAGAAGAGCGCGCTCGGCGGGGCGAAGATCAGCGGCCCGTGAGGACGATCGAAGGGGCCGGGCGCGCCCGGCCGAGAGCGCGCCCGGAGGAGCTCACTGGCAGGCGCCGTACTCGATCGTGCCGCTCGTGACCGGCGTGTCGAAGGCCACGCACGTGGAGGGGGCGGTGCATCCGGTGCCCGCCTTCACGTCGCAGAGCTTGTGGCAGACGTTGCCGCCCTTCGTCGCAGCGCACGCGAGGCCGGGGGCGCACGACCCGCTCGTGGCGCACGTCTGTCCCTCGGTCGCGGTGCCTTGCGGGATCGCGCATTGGGTGAACCACCGCATCTGCCCTGCACCCTCCTGCAGAAGGGCGCAGGCGGTGCCCGTCGCGCAGCCGGTCTGCGCGACCGGATCGCACACGTCGGTGCAGAGGGAGATGCCGGGGAGCTGGCCGCCCTTGCCGTCGGCGAGGTGCCGAGCGCAGAGCGCCGCGCCGCAATCGGCGTCCGTGCTGCAGAAGGTCGCGCACGTGCGGACGGTGGCGGAGAGACCGACGCACACCGCGCCGCTCACGCAGTCGGTCGTGCCGGCGTCGCAGGCCTCTCCCGACTTGGCGGGCCCGATCGCCGTGCAGTAGCGCGCGCCCTGGCCGTCGACGGTGCAGCGCTGCGCGTCGCCGCAGCCGCACTGCGGCGAGACGAGCTTGCACGGGGTCTCCGCGCACGAGCCGTGACCGCCGCTGCCCGTGGACGACGTGGCGCTGCTGTCGCTGCACGCGACCGCGCCGAGGAGAGCGCCCCAGGTGAGCGCGATCCCGAGCCCTCGAACCGCACGGACGAGCGATGACGTCATGGCTCGAAAGGTACACCCGAACGGTCGCGCGGTCAGCGGCCCTCCGAGGACGGCTCGAGGAGGGCTCGGACGGCGGCGACGAAAGCGTCGCCCCGGTGACCGTAGTCGCGGAACATGTCGAAGCTCGAGCAAGCGGGGGAGAGCAGCACGGCGTCGCCCGCGCGCGCGAGCTCGCGGGCGCGCGCCACCGCGTCCTGCATCGACTCCGCGCGAACGACCGGCACCGCGTCGCGGATCGCGGCGGCGATGCGATCGGCGGCCTCGCCGATCAGCACCGCGCCTCGCCCCCGCGCCTCGAGCGCTTCGACCAAGGGATCGTAGGCGCCGAGCTTGTCGCGCCCGCCGGCGATGAGCACGACCTTGTCCTCGGAGAGGCCGCGGATCGCCGCGACCGACGCGCCGACGTTGGTGCCCTTCGAGTCGTCGTAGTAGCGCACGCCCGCGACCTCGCCGACGAACGCGATGCGGTGCGGGAGGCCTTCGAAGCGCGCGAGCACCTCGGCGATCGTGCCGAGCGGGATGTCGTCGTGCGACACGAGCGCGAGCGCCGCGCACACGTTCGCGGCGTTGTGCTCGCCCGCGAGGCGGATGCTCGCGCGTGGGAAGCTCCGCCCGCGGACCCGATCGAGGATCTCCGTCCTCGTGTAGGCGATCTCGGTCGACGGATCGGAGGCGGGGCCGAAGCGGAGGATCCGCGCTCTCCCGCGCGCCGCTTCGCGCGCCGTGAGCGCGTCGCCGGCGGGGATCACCGCGATATCGTCGGGGGTCTGTCGCACGAAGAGGTTCCCCTTCGCGCGGACGTAGTCGTCGAAGCTCGCGTACCGGTCGAGGTGGTTCGGGCTCACGTTGAGGAGCGCGCAGCTCCGCGGGTGGAACGACGGCGCGCGCTCGGCCTGGTAGCTCGACACCTCGAGGACGAGCGCGTCGTAGGCGAGGCGGGCGGGGCCGCCGTCGACGGGCACGATGTCGCACGGAGGGTCGCCGAGGTTGCCTCCCACGAAGGGCTTCTTGCCAGCGGCGGAGAGGAGCGCGCCGACGAGGAGCGTCGTCGTGCTCTTTCCGTTGGATCCGGTGATGGCGATCGCGGGCGTGTCGGCGAGCAGGTGCGTCGCGAGCTCGAGCTCGCCGATGACCAAGGCGCCGCGCCGCTCGGCCTCGAAGATCGCGGCGAAGGGTGGCACGCCCGGAGAGATGACGACGAGGTCGGCGCGATCGAGGCCGGCCTCCGCGTGACCACCGACCGCGAGACGAACGCCGATGTCGCCGAGCGCCCGCGCGGCGTCCGAGAGCTTCTCGATCGGCGATGCGTCGGTCGCGACGACCTCCGCGCCGAGCCGTCGCGCGAGGCGGGCAGCGGAGACGCCGCTCTTGCCGAGCCCGACGACCACGACCTTCGAGCGGGCGACGCGAGCTCGAAACGCGCTCGGCGACTCGACGAGATCGGTCGGGCTCGCGATGACCGACGCCGTCGGCCGCGCAGGCTCGACGGGCGCCGAGACCGGTCGCGCGCGAGCGCGCAGGGTCGCGGTGATCGCGCCGAGGCCGACCGAGTTCGACGCCTTCACGAGGACGACGTCGCCGGGCTCGAGGACCGCCGCGAGCGCGGCCTCGGCAGCGACGACGTCGCGCGCGAACGAGGCGTGGGCCGCGCCTCGCACGAAGGCCTCGGCCTGGCCCGAGACGGCGATGATCGGCGCGCCCGTCGCGCGTGCGACCTCGCCGACGCGCTCGTGCAGCGCGGCCGAGGCGGCGCCGAGCTCGTACATCTCACCGAGCACGAGGACGAGGCGCCGCTCGAGGGCGCGCGCGATCTCGGAGGCGGCCTCGATGCTCGCGATCATCGAGGCGGGGTTCGCGTTGTACGCGTCGTCGAGGAGGATCGTCCCGTCGACGAGCTCGAGCGGCGCGAGGCGACCGGCCTCGGTCGGGGGGATCGAGGCGAGCGCGCGCGCGAGGGCGTCTGCGGTCGCTTCCGGCGAGAGCGCGCGCGCGACGGCGATCGCGGCGAGCGACGCGTACGCCCCCGCCTTGCCGAGGAGCGGGACGAGGGCCTCGATCTTCGCGTCGCCGCACGCGACGCGCAGGCGCGTGCCGCGCGCTCCTTCGGCCGCGCGCTCGAGCAAGCGGACGTCGGCGTCGTCCCGCGCGCCGTAGCTCACGTAGGACTTGGCCGGCGAGCGCGAGAGCTGCGCGCGCGCGCGGGGATCGTCGCCGTTCGCGATCGCGACGCCCCACCTGCGCAGCGCGACGAAGAGGTCACCCTTCTCGGTCGCGACGTCCCACACCGTCCCGATGCCCTCGGTGTGCGCCTCTGCGACGAGCGTCAGCACGGCGACGTCCGGCTCGGCCACGCTCGCGCCGTGCGCGATTTCTCCGCGGTGGTTCGTGCCGATCTCCACGACGGCGACGTCGTGCGTCTCGTCGAGCCCGAGCAGCGTCATCGGGACGCCGATGGCGTTGTTGAGGTTGCCGGCGGACGAATGGACGCTCTTGCCGAGCGAGGCGAGGACCGACGCCGTCGCGTGGCGCGTGGTCGTCTTGCCGGCGGAGCCGGTGATCGCGACGACGCGTCGCCCTCGTCCGCCGCCTCCGTACGCCCAGCGTCGGCGGTGGAAGCGACCGAGCGCGCCGAGGGCGCTCGTCGTCGCCTCGACCTGGATCACGGCGTGGTCGGGCGCGCCCTCGAGGGCGGACGACACGTCGCGCGAGACGAGCACGACGCGCGCGCCGCGATCCACGGCCGCGCGGACGTGATCGTGACCGTCGAAGCGCTCTCCGACGAGCGCGACGAAGACGTTGCCCGCGTCGATCGCGCGGGTGTCCGTCGACACACCGACGCACGGCGCGTCGAGGTCCGCGGCGGCGCGGACGAGGCGACCGCCGGTGGCGGCGAGGAGGTCGGCGACGGTGAAGACGGCCTTGTTCTTGGGCAGCGGCGTGGCCACGGCGCGAACATAGGCGTCCTGGACGAAAGAGGCGAGCGCGAGCTCAGCGGCGAGGAGCGTTCTTCGCGAGCTTGCGTTGGAGGGATCGGCGGTGCATCCCGAGCCGACGAGCGGCGTCGGAGATGTTGCCTCCCGCGTCCGACACGACGCGCTGGAGGTACTCCCACTCGACCCGATCGAGCGAGGGCACGTCGTCGACGTCCGCGTCGGGCAGCGGGTGGCCGAGCAGCGCTCGCTCGACGGCCGCCGCGTCGGTGGGCTTCGTCAGGTAGTCGACCGCGCCGGCGCGCATCGCCGCGACGGCGTTCGCGATCGTGCCGTAGCCGGTGAGCACGACCATGCGCGTCCCCTCGTCGATCGCGCGAAGGCGCTCGACGAGATCGATCCCGCTGCCCCCGGGCATGCGGACGTCGACCACCGCGTACTCGAACACGGTCTCCTTCGCGAGCGCTTCGGCCGTCGCCGGATCGGGCGCCGCCGAGACCGCGAAGCCGCGTCGTCCGAGCGCGTTCGCCATCGCCGAGCGAAACGCGTCGTCGTCGTCGACGACGAGCAGCGAGGGGAGCGTCTCGTCGCTCATGGCGCGACCGCGCCTCCGCCGAGGAAGAGCGCGACCCGGGTGCCCACGGGCGCGTTGTCCGAGACCTCGAGCCGCCCACCGACGTGCTCGAGCAAGCTCCGCACGATGTAGAGCCCGAGCCCCATCCCCTCGCCCGGCTCCTTGGTCGTGAGGAAGGGTTGCCCCATGCGCGCGGCGACGTCGCGCGGGACGCCGATGCCGCCATCGATCACGGTCATGCAGGGCCCCGACGGCGACGAGCCCGCCTCGACGACGATCGGCGCTGCGCTCTCCGCCTTGTTGGTCGCGTAGAGCGCGTTGTCGAGCAGCACCGTGAGCGCGGCCTCGAGATCGGGACCGCTGAGCGGCACCACGAGATCCTCGGCGCGCCCGACGACGACCGAGACGTTCGGGTGCGCCGCGCGCCACGTCTCGACGGCGCGCACCACCGTCTCACCGAGGACCGCGTCACCGGCGCCTTCGCGGAACGCGCCCGGGTGCATGCGCCGCAGGACCTCGCGACAACGCTCGACCTGCGCCGCGATCGCGAAGGCCGCCTCGTGCGCGGCAGGCGAGGCGTCGCGATCTTGGCTCAGCTCTCCCGCGAGCACGGCGATGGTGCCGAGCGGCGTGCCGAGCTCGTGCGCCGCGCCGGCCGCCAGCGTACCGACGGCCGCGAACTTGGCCGAGTCGTCCGCGCGCTTCTGCAGCGCCTCGAGCCTGCGCGCTTGCCCCTCGAGCGCGGCGCGCACGCGGGTGAGGAACCACACGACGAGCGTCGCGCCGAGCGCGTAGGAGACCCACATGCCGTAGAGATGAGAGGAGAACGATCCGTCCTCGTGCGCGCCTCGCGCCGCGCAGCCGGGGCACGTCGGATCTTGCGGCACGAGGAAGAGCGCGCCGAACGTGAGCGCGGACACCGCGGCGAGGCTGATCGTGATGCGAGGCGGGAGCAGCGACGCCGCGAGCGCGACGTACACGAAGAGCAGCGAGCTGAACGGGTTCGCCGCGCCGCCCGACGCCGCGAGGACCACCGCGATCGCGACCATGTCGAAGAGCACGCTCAGGGCGATGCGGTTCGCGGTCCACGCGGAGGTCGACGTTCTGCGCGCCGACAGCCACGCGTTGACGAGCGCGAGCGCCCCGACCGTCGGCACGGCGATCGACCACCGCACGGGCAGGTCGAGCCATCGCGCGCTCGCGACGAGCGTCCCCGAGAGCAGGGCGATCACCGCCCAGCGGAGGCCGAGGAGCCACGGCACCAGGGTCGGCCCGAGGGGCAGCGCGCGCGACGGCAGATGGGGGGCGAGGTCGGGGGGAGAGGACATCGGCAGGCTCAATCGGTGAGGTGGAACGCGAAGCGGAGGGCCAACGTCGCCTCCAACGTCGCCGTTTCGTTCGATCCGGTGCTCGACACCGGGAGCGCCGTACGGAGCGCCGCGAGCAGCCCGAGGTGCCCGGTGAGATCGAGCGCCCCGGAGGCGAGCAGACCCAGCTTGGAGCGCGCCGTCCCCTCGTGCACGCCGTCGATGGCCGCCGCGGCCTCGGTCTCGTACGAGAGGCCCGCGCCGAGCGCGAGCGCGCGGATCGGATCGAGCGCCACGATCGGGCCCGTGACGAGCCCCGTCGTCCACCGGGGACGACGAGCGACGAGCACGCCGCCCGCGTCCGACGGGCCGATCATGCCGACCCCCCCGCTCGCCTGCGCGAACCAACGCTCGTTCCAGGCCTTCTCGAGGCTCACGGCGGTGCGCAGCTCCGGAACGCCTTGGCCCGTCGCGCTCGCGCCGAGGGGCGACGCGAGACGCGGCGGTCGGCCGGTCGGGATGAGCACGGTGCTCGTCACGAACACCGCGGGCCAGGGCGTCGTGTCGTCCACGGCGGCGACGGTGAAGCGCGCGAAGGCGGTCGCGTCGCCGAAGCCTCCGCCGATCTCACTGGCGCCGCCGAGCGCTCGAAAGGCGACCTGCAGTGGCAACGACAGGCCGAGCTCGAGCCGGCTCGAGCCGCGCAGGACCCACGTCGCGTCGAGGCGCACCTGCCGGTCGTGGTCTCCCTTCGCGAGCGGGACGTAGGCTCCCGAGGCGCCCCACCCGCCGAAGCGCTCCACGAGCGTCGGGCCGATGGTGAACGCAGCCCGCTCGTCACGCGTGAGGCGTTGACCGAGCGAGCCGCCGTCGCCACAGCACGCGGCGCAGAGCGCCCGCGACGCGACGAAGAACGAGGCCACGGCGACGAAGGCGGAGACGGGGAGCTTCGGCGTGCCCACGCAGATCACCTCGTCAGCGGAGCGCGGCCCAAGGGGTGGAAGGGCGGCAGGCCGAAGCCGGTCGCTCGCTCACATCGCGGGGAAGGTGAACGAGATCTCGGTGCCGCGGTAGGGGCCGCCGTCCTGAGCGATGCGGTTCTGATCGAACTCCGCGTTGGTGATGACCACGTGCACGAGCTCGCCCGTCGTCGTGATCTTCTTCCAAGCAGCTTCGTTCGGCGTGTACTCGGTCCCGGTCGTGAACACGCGCAAGAGCTTCGGATCCTTGCTCGTGGAGAACACGAGCAGGTAGCCGGGGCCGCTCATCGGCGTGCCGTGCGCGTACGCCGCGGGCACCCCCGAGAGGAGCAGCTCGGCGAGCGATCGAGCGCCACGGCCCATCCACCCGTCTGCTCGAAACCCCTCCGCCGGAAACCCTTCTGCCGGAAACCCAGCTGCCGGAAACCCAGCTGCCGGAAACCCAGCTGCAGGAAACCCAGCCGTCGACGCGGCAGCGCGTCCTTCGCGCTCGCCTTCGGTCCGCGTCGGGTCGAGGAGCGGAACCGTCTTCGAAGGGGCTCGGTGGCGAGGAGCGGGGGGCGGCGCGCTCGCCGTCGCGCCGCCGATGTGCCAGCAGAAGAGCGGGATCGGCGTGAGCGGCAGCTGGTCGCCCGCGGACTGCCAGGAGAAGTTCGCGGCGCGCGTGGGATCGTCGAGCACCTTCGCCGCGAGGAGCGCGGCGAGCCCCTCGTCGGTGGCCTGACCCTCGAAGACGACGTCCGCGAGCGACGGATCGGGCGTGTCCGAAGACGAGCTGCACGAGGCACCGAGCCCGAGGGCGAAGAGAGCGACCGCGCTCGCGACGGCGGAGCGCACGACGGCGGGCGATGAGCGTTGCATCGAGCGCGATTATCTCACGCCGACGGCCGGCGCGCATCAAGGCACCTCGACCGGGTACTCCGCTTCGTCGACGAGCGCGTCCTTCTGCACGCGGAGCCGGAGGCTCCAAGCACCGGGCATGTCGAAGACCACGGAAGGCAGCTCGTAGGTGCCTCCGCCGATCTCGGTCGCGTCGGCCTCGCCGCTCTCGTGCCCCATCGCCGGCATCGAGACGCGGGCGGTCAGCTGCGCGCCCACGAGGGGCGCGTTGGTCGCGGCGTCGACGAGCTGGAGCCGAAATCCGTTCGGCCCTTCGCGGACGGCGCCGACCGACTGCACCTCGACCTCGACGTGACCGTTGGCACCCGCGACCGTGTCCGACGAGCTCGACGGGGAGCTCGCGACGGAGCAACCGGCGGCGGCGACGACCGTCAGGAGGGCCGAGACGACTTGGGCGAGCGACCTCATGCGCGGTTCGTACGGCGCATCGGCGTCGCACTCAATGCGTCACGATGTCGCGGTCGCGCGTCCGGTGGCACACCGAAATGATCTCGTGCTACGGAGTGCCCATGAGCCTGGTCTCGGTGCTCGTCCTCGGCTTTCTCCTCGGGCTTCGCCACGCGACGGATCCCGACCACGTCGTCGCGGTCGGAACGATCCTGTCGCGCTCGCCAGGCCTGCGACCCGCGGCCCGCATCGGCGCCTGTTGGGGCCTCGGGCACGCGCTCGCGATCGTGGCATTCGGCTCGGCGCTGGTGCTCCTTCGGATCGCGATCCCACCGCGCCTCGGGCTCAGCCTCGAGCTCGCCGTGGCGCTCATGCTGATCGTGCTCGGGATCTCGAACGTGCTCGGCGCGCGCCGGTCGCACGACCACGCGCTGCCCGCGCCGCCGAGCGCGCCCGGCCGAGCGTCGGGGGTGCGCTCGGCGCTGGTCGGCTGGGTGCACGGGCTCTCCGGGTCGGCGGCCGTGGCGGTGCTCGCCGCGGGCGCCATGAGCGACGCGCGCGGGGCCCTCGTGTACCTCGCGACGTTCGGCGCGGGCACGCTCGCGGGGATGACGCTCCTCACCACGGCGTTCGCGCTCCCGATGTCGCTCGGAGCCGCGAGGCTGCGGCGGCGCCTGCCCTCGCTCGTCGCGTGGGCGGGGTTCGCGAGCGTCGGCCTGGGGGTGGTGCTCGCGCATCGCATCGGCACCGATGGGGGCCTCTTCTCCGCGGCGCCGAGCTGGGCCCCGAACTGAGCCACCCGCCTAAGTGGGTATTGCGGGCGCGATGAACCCTGGGTAGGCGTATTAGGATGAGGGCGGGAATGAGCAAAGATTGGTTCCGCGGAACGATGGCGAGCGGTGCAGCGAGGACGTCGCGCGACGAGCGACCCAGCGCGATCTCCGGGGTCACGCGCGCGATCTCCGGTCCCCCGTCGAGACCCCTGTCGGGCTTCGTCCCAGCGGCGCGCGAGTCGTCTCCGGAGTCGGGTCCGCACTCACGCCGCGGCGGCGCCACCGGCCCGCGCGTCCTGCTCGTCGAGGACGATCACGTCACGCGCGCGAAGCTCGAGCA
>CAYYKK010000049.1:0-18326 GCA_964467935.1 uncultured Polyangiaceae bacterium | reverse complement strand
CACGAACTCGCGGGACCGTCCGTACCACAGGGCGTGGAAGCCATCCAGGTGCTGTGCGAAGCTCGAGCAGATCCTCGTGCGGCGCGGCGCCGAGGTCCTGTCCGCGGCCGGCCCCGGCGAAGCGATCTACCTCCTGCAGACGCTCGAGGAGTCGGCGCGCCCCATCATGACCATCCTCGACGTCCTGATGCCGGGGCTCGACGGCCCCCTGTTCGTCCAGATGCTGCGCGGCGATCCGCGCCTCGCCGGCGCGCCCGTCGTGCTGATCTCCGCGCTCTCCGCTCCCGCGCTGGAGCAGACCATGCGTGACTGGCGCGCGGACGGCTTCATCCTCAAGGCGCGCGGCCTGCTGCACGTCGACCAGGCCTTCGAGGCGTGGCTCGATCGCATCTCGAACCGAATCTCCGGCGTGCCGTCTCGGAGGAGCGGGCCGCCCTCGTCGAGCTCCGCCGGCTGAATCGCTCCGCGGGCGAGCCGGCAGAGAGCCGAACCGTCGGTCCGAGCGCGCCGCGCGCCGAAATCGGTTACCCTCGTGCACCGAGGACAGCGCGCGCGATGGCCGACGTAGACACCCCTCACCTCGGAGTTCGGCTCGCGTCGATCGGCGCGATGGCGATCCCCGCCTTGCTCGTGCTGGTCGTGGCGATCCGGTCTCCGGTCGCCGCGGAAGGCCTCGACGAGGCGGCGAGCGCCGATGCACCTCGCGCGTCGAGCAGCGACGAGCCGGACGCGGACGCGACGAAGTCACCGAAGGGCGCCGGCTCGAGCCGCTCGCCGGGCCCCAGCAGCCGTCCCTCGAGCGGCGGCGCGCCCATCCCCATCACGTCGGGCGCCACGAGCCCCGAGGCGCGCGCGACGATGGACGCGTTCTCGCACGCCCTCGACATCAACGATCTCAAGGGAGCGTTGGCGCAGCTGAGACATCTGCTCGAGCTCGACCCGAACGCGCCGCGCGACGACCGGGTGCGGGGCGCCATCGTCGAGCTCACGGGGCGCATCATGCTCGTGGTGGGGCCCGAGCCCGACGAGATGTTCGACCTCATCGTGAACCACATGGGGACCACGGGGATCGACATCCTCTACCAGCTCGTGACGACGAAGGGCGGATCGCGCGCGGCCAACGTCGCGGGCAAGCTCCTCGAGCGCCCGGACGTCCGCGACAAGGGCACCGACGCGCTGCGCCTCGCGTACGGCCTGCGCACGGGCAAGTCGTGCGACGAGAAGAAGGCGCTCTTCGCCGACATCCGCGACAAGGGCGACGGGCGCAGCCTCGGGCAGCTCTACCTGCTGAACCGGCGCTGCGGGCGGAGGAGCGCCGATCCGGTCTGCTGCCTCAACGGCGACAAGGATCTGGAGGCGACGATCGACGCGCTCCAGAAGCGCGGATTCCAGTGAACCGTTCGGAGATGCCGTCGTAGCGGCATCGCCAAAGCAACTCGGTCTCGTCTGTCGCTAGCGGCGCGCGCCGAGGCGGCCGAGCGCGTAGGTGAGGCCGGCAGCCGAGAGCGCGGTCAGCGCGAGGACGAGGTCCCAGACCGGCCACGCGGCGCCGACCGCGCGGCGGACCACGAGCGCCTCGAGGAAGCGAACGAGGAGCGAGCCGAAGCCGTAGACCCCGACGCCGACCGTGGCGGGGAGGCGGATGGACTCGACGAGCGACTCCGTGCGTGCCTCCTCCTCCGCGGGGACGCCGCGCACGTGGGCCAGGCCGAGCACCACCAGCGCGATCGCGAGCAGGAGGACGAGCGTGAGGACGCCCGCGCTCTCGCCGAAGCCGAGGGTCGTGCGGATGCCGTCGCGCGCGGTGCGGACGAGCCCGCCGAGGAGCGTCGCGAGCCCGCCGGCGCCGAGGGCGATCGCGAGCGCGCCCGAGCGATAGAGGTCCCGTCGGAGCGCGCCGACCTCGACGACCGAGAGCGGGCGCGGGGGCTCGACGGGCCGCTTGGGCCCGACGAGCGAGGAGGTCTTCTCGAACGGAGCGAGCTCCGCAGAGAGCGCGTCGAGGCTCTGGTAGCGCTCCTCGGGCCGCTTCGCCATCGCGCGTTGGATGACGGCCTCGAGCGACTCGGGGATGCTCGGGTCGAGCGATCTCGGGCGCGGCGGATCCTCGAGCAGGAGCGCCGTGAGCGTCGCGGTGGGATCGCCTTTGTCGAACGGGCGGCGACCCGTCAGCATCATGTAGAGGATCGCGCCGACCGCGTAGACGTCGACGAGGTGGTCCACGCGCTCGCCGCGCGCCTGCTCGGGCGCCATGAACGAGGGCGTGCCCATGATGACGCCCGTCTTCGTGAGCTGCGTGCCGGGCTTGTCGCCGCTCTTCGAGATGCCGAAGTCGAGGACCTTCGCGGTGGGCTCCTTCAAGTCGCCCACGAGGAACACGTTCTCGGGCTTCATGTCTCGGTGCACGATGCCGAGCGAGTGGGCCTTCGAGAGGCCCGCGCAGATCTGACGCGTGATGCGGACCGCGTCGTGGACGTCCATGCGGCCGACGTCGCGGATGTGATCGGCGAGCTCCTTGCCCGTGAGCAGCTCACCCACCATGAACGGGCGGCCGTCGTCGGTCCGCAGGACGTCGTAGACCTCGACGACGTAGGGGCTCTTGATCGACGCCGCGGCCTCGGCCTCGCGCTGGAAGCGCTGGAGCACTTCGGCGTGGCGCGCGAACTCGGCGTGGAGCGCCTTGATCGCGAAGCGCTTGCCTCCGATGCGGAGGTGCCGCGCCTCGTACACGCGCCCCATGCCGCCTTCGCCGATGACGCGCGTGACGGCGTACGTGCCTGCGAGGGTCTGGCCGACGAGCTCGTCCGGCGGCCCGCTCGAGCGCGCGTCGACGAGCTCGGCCGCGTCGCGCGGGCACACCCGGAACTCGGCGGGGTAGTGCACGCCGCACGTGGGACACACGAGCGGCAGGTCGGCGATCGAGCTCCGCAAGGATGCACCGAGCTGCGTCGGGTTCGTCCCGAGGGAGCTCGATATCGCGAGGGCTTCGAGGCTGACGGGGGGACGCTCGGTGCCGCTCATTCGACGTGGAGACTAGAGCCGCGACGGGCTTGCTGCAATTCGCGGTGAGGGGGGCCTGCCATCATTTCGGGCTCACCTCTTCCGTGGCGCGCGCGGCGCTCGCGGGCTCGTCTTCGGTGCCGACCTCGAGGCCGACGAGCCGCATGAGCCGCAGGGCGTTGGTGGACTGGACCACGCCGGGCTCGAGGCGGTAGCCGAACGTCATCGTGCCGCCCTCGATTCGGTCGGAGAAGTGCTTGTTGGTGATGCGGCCCGCGCTCTCCGCCTCGAGCCCGACGAGCCCGAGATCGTGGGAAGAGACGGCGCCGATGGCCCCGCGCGCCGTGAGATCGAGGACGACGCTCCGAGCGCCGAGCGTGCGCTCGCGAGAGTTGGTGCCGTGGAGGATCTCGTCGAGCAGGAAGAGCACGCGGTGATCGCGGTGGACCGCGTCGGCGACCGCCTTCAACCGGAGCAGCTCGGCATAGAAGTGCGAGACGCCTTGCTCGAGCGAGTCGCGGATGCGCATGCTCGTCCACACCTGCATGCGCGCGAGCCTCGCGCTCTTCGCGCAGACGACCGAGCCCGCGTTCGCCATGACGGCGCAGAGCCCCATCGAACGGAGCCACGTGCTCTTGCCGCTCATGTTCGATCCCGTCACGAGGATCGCGCGACCGGCCCGCTCGAGCGCGAGGCTGTTCGTGACGCGCTTGTCGCCGGCGATGAGCGGGTGACCGAGCTCTTCGACCTCGAAGAAGGGCTCGCCGTCGACGATCTCGGGCCACGCGTAGGAGGGGTGCTCCGCGGCGAACGTGGCGAGGCTCCCGAGCGCCTCGAGCGTCCCCACGGCCTTCAGCCACGTGCGCGCCTTCCGACCGGATCGCTGTCGCCACCGCTCGAGCGCGAGCGCGCACCACACGTCGTAGAGGAGCCCGACGTTCGCCACGATGTGGATGAGCGTGTTGTGCCGCAGATCGGCGAAGCCCATGATGCGCTCGAGGCGGGCGATCTCGAGCGAGGCCTTCGGGGTCTCGGCGCCGCTCGTCGAACGGCCGCGGAGCGTCTCGGACAGCTCCCGGAGGAGCGGGCTCTCGAACGCGGCGTCTTCGACGAGCGAGAACAGCGCGCCGAAACGACCGAACGGCGCTTCACGCGACGAGACGAAGGTGACCATCCGCGACACGGGCCCGTAGAGCAGCCCCAGCGCGACGAGCTGCAGGCCGAAGGGCACGAGGTAAGCGCGCGCCAAGATCGGCCTCACGTGCGAGAGGAACGGACCGGCGAAGGACAGCAGGAGCGTGAGCGCGACGAAGACCCTCGCCATCGTCACGATGGGCGCGCGCTTCTTCGCCGCGTCGGGCGCGCGATCGTCCACGGCGAGCTCGGCCGGCGCCTCGGCCCACGCGACGAGCGGATCCTCGGTGCGACCGCGGCTCTCGGCGCGCCGCGCGCGCACCGCGAGCTCCTCGAGCAGCTCCGGCCGCTGCATGAGCTCCTTCGCCGCGACCTGGCGCGCGCGGAGGTCGTCGACGGAGGCGGGCGGCGCGAGGAGCCATTTCGCGACCGTCTCCTCCCCGATGGAGGTCTCGGCGCGCGAGATCGCGCGAAAGACGCTCGCCTTGCCGAACAGATCCAGATCACCGGCGTTCGGGTGCTCGGCCTTGATGAAGCGCTCGCCGTACGGATCCGGCCCCTTCGGCGCGGGATCGTCCTTCGCGGGGTCCTTCGGATCGACCTTGCCGCCGAGGCGGACGAGGCCGCGCGTGACGACGCCGAGCCGGTCCTCCACGGCGAGCCGCGAGGTCGCGAGCAGCATGTGGCGAACCACGAGCGCGACGAACCCGACGAAGGGCAGCGCGACGAGCGCCCACCCCCACCGGGGCAACGATCGAACGAGGCCGAAGAGCGCGGGCGCGGCGAACGCCAAGAACGCGAGGCCGCGGTTCTTCGAGAGGGTCTCTGACGCGGCGTCGAGCTGGGCGAGCTCCGCCTTCAGCTCACCGACACGGCGCTCGTAGTACGCGCGGATGTTGGGCGTGGTCACTTCGCTTCTCGGATCGATCGCGTCGGGCCGAGCCCTGCCGATGAGGGCGATCGGCGTTCTCTCGGAGGCGGCTCGGTGCCCCGACGGCGAGGCGGGCGCAGCATACGCGGTCCATCACGACCTTCGTACGAATACGGCACGCGTGGCGGACGCGAGGGAGGAGAAACGGCGCGGCGGCGAGCTCGGGGGGGGATTGCCACGCCGCCGCGCGTCGTCCCTCGATGCCGCTTCCGTGCCAGCGCCAAGTCGGCGAAATGCGGTCGCGCGCGGCGCGCTTCGTTGCAGGGACGAAAGGCGTGAAATGCCATCTTCGCAAGACGGGTCACGCGAACCCGGTCGCGGCGAGGGATCGATCCGCGCGGAGGAACGTGGCGCCGTCGAGGTCGACGAAGGGCACGTCGACCCCTTCCTCGCGCAGCGCCTTCACGAGGAGCCACGCCGGCGCGATGGAGAGGGACGAAGAGACCATGCAGCCGACGACGATCGCGAGCCCGGCGCGCGACGCGGCCCGCGCGGCCTCGAGCGCCGCGCGAATGCCGCCGGCCTTGTCGAGCTTCACGTTGACGGCGTGGTAGCCCGCGCGCGCCACGCGCTCCACGTCGGCGGCGGTGTGAAAGGACTCGTCGGCGCAGACGGGGAGAGCGGACGATGCGAACCCGCGCGCGGGCTCGGAGCCCGCCGCGAACGGCTGCTCGACGAGCACCACGCGATCGAGGAAGGAGCGCTCCGCGGTGCGGACGAGGAGGCTCGAGAACGTCGCCTCCGAGAGCCCCTCGTTCGCGTCGAGCCAGAGCGGCAGCTCGGGCCGCGCGGCGTGGACTCGTCGCAGGCGCTCCTCGTCCAGCCCGTCCCCGGAGAGCTTGATCTTGAGGATCGCGGCGTCGAACGCGCGCGCGGCGTGCGCCATGCGCTCGGGCGTGTCGACCACGATCGTGCCCGCGCCTCGGCGCGCGTCGAAGTCGGCGAGGGCGCCGGCGCAGCGGGCCGGGGCGTCGAGCGCGAAGAGCGCCGTCTCGAGCGCGTTGCGCGCCGCGCCCGAGAGTCGATCGAGCGCGTCGACGAGCGCGGCCTCGTCCGTCTCGCGGGGCACGAGCGCGCGGAGGCCGGAGAGCACGCCCGCGACGCTCTCGCCGTAGCGCGCGTAGGGCACGCACTCGGCCATCACGCGGCGCCCCGCGGGATCCTGGAGCGCGACCGTGACGACCTCGGCGTGCGTCTTCTCCCCGCGCGAGATGCGGAAGGGCGACGCGAGCTCGAGCCGCTCGGCCTCGACGCGCGCGAAGATCCGCGGTCCCGTCATGGTGAAGATCCGTACACGCCTCCGCCTGCGCGATCCATCGGCGATGGGCCGCGCCGAGTGCGCTAGGATGCAGTCGTGGGTCCTCGCGCATGGCTTCTCGGGTTCGCGGTCTCGACGGCGGCGCTCGTCGCGACGCGCGAGGCGAAGGCAGAGGGAACGCTCGCCCTCGACGGGCACGCGACCGCGCTCTTCTTCCGCTCGGGGACGCAAGCCTCGCTCGGAGGCGCGCTCTACGGCGGCTACGTCTTCCGCGTGTCGAAGCTGTACGTCGGGCCCGAGGCCGCGCTCGGCGTCGACGATCTGCCGAACGTGAGCCTCCTCGACGTCCGCGCGACCGGCGGTCTCCGGCTCGGTCTCGCCTTCAAGGTCGAGCCGTCCATCTACGCCCACGTCGGCGGGGCGTTCTTCAAGCCGCTGCACTCCGGGCTCATCTCGAGCCTGCAGGGGACCTTCACCGTCGACGCGGGCCTCGGCCTCGATTTCCGCCCGGCGAAGTTCTTCACGATCGGCCTCACGGCCGGCTACCAGGGCTACTTCGGCAGCTTCCTGCTGGGGACCGTGCACGGGATCAGCGTCGCGCCGCGCATCGGCTTCTGGTTCTGAGGGCTCTCGGGCTCGTTCGCCGAGCCTCGCGCCCGAAAGCCGCGGATCCGCGCCGGGTCCGGGAAGGACTGGGGGAGGCTGCCGGTTAGGCTCGAAACGCGCCGATTGCGCGCACTTCGTCGTGGCGGTAGGGTCCGACCGCGCCGACGAGAGGAGCTCTCCGGAGACCCTCGCTCGGCTTCTCGCCACGAGATCCTTCGACTTTTTCTCACGCTCCCGCCCCCGAGCCCCCCGGGCTCACGCAGCACGAGCCAAGGCAACGACATGTTCAGCTGGGTCAAGAAGATCTTCGGTACTTCGCACGAGCGCGCCATCCGGAAATTGCAGCCGAAGGTCGTGGCCATCGGCGCGATGGAAGACGAGCTCTCGAAGCTCTCCGACGCGAAGCTCAAGGCGAAGACCGCCGAGTTCAAAGAGAAGCTCTCGAACGGCGCCTCGCTCGACGACATCCTCGTCCCGGCCTTCGCCGTCTGCCGCGAGGGCGGCCGGCGCGCGCTGAAGATGCGGCACTACGACGTGCAGCTCATCGGAGGCATGGTGCTCCACGGCGGCGGCATCGCCGAGATGCGCACCGGCGAGGGCAAGACGCTCGTCGCGACGCTCGCCTGCTACTTGAACGCGCTCGAGGGCAAGGGCGTCCACGTCGTCACCGTGAACGACTACCTCGCCCGGCGCGACGCGGAGTGGATGGGCCGCCTCTACGGCTTCCTCGGTCTCGAGACGGGCGTCGTCGTGAACCAGCAGAACGACGTCGAGAAGAAGCGCGCCTACCAGGCCGACATCACCTACGGCCAGAACAACGAGTTC
The DNA here is from genome assembly GCA_964467935.1 of uncultured Polyangiaceae bacterium. Lineage (GTDB taxonomy): Bacteria > Myxococcota_A > Polyangia > Polyangiales > Polyangiaceae > CAYYKK01. Next base: position 10,572 of record CAYYKK010000049.1, on the reverse strand, counting down.
GGCTTCGACTACCTGCGCGACAACATGAAGTTCAGCGCGCTCGACTACATGCAGCGGCCGCTCCACTACGCGATCGTCGACGAGGTCGACTCGATCCTCATCGACGAGGCGCGCACGCCGCTCATCATCAGCGGCCAAGGCGAGGGCGCGAGCGGCAAGTACGAGCTCGTGAGCGAGCTCATCCCCAAGCTGCGCATCGAGGAGCACTACACGGTCGACGAGAAGAACCACTCGGTGACGCTCACCGACGACGGCGTCGACCTCGCGCAGGAGCTGCTCTCGAAGGCGGGCATCCTCAAGGGCAAGAACCTCTACCAGCCCGAGAACCTCGAGACGCTCCACATCCTGAACCAGTGCCTCAAGGCCCACACCCTCTACAAGCGCGACGTGAACTACCTCGTGCGCGAGGGCAAGGTCCTCATCGTCGACGAGTTCACCGGCCGCATCCTCGCCGGCCGCCGCTGGTCGGACGGCCTGCACCAGGCCGTCGAGGCGAAGGAGCACGTGCGCATCCAAGAGGAGAGCCGCACGATGGCGACCATCACGTTCCAGAACCTCTTCCGCCTCTACAAGAAGCTCTCGGGCATGACCGGCACCGCCGACACCGAGGCGGCCGAGTTCCACAGCACGTACAAGCTGAGCTGCACGATCATCCCGACGAACAAGCCCACCGTGCGCGTCGACCAGCACGACGTCGTCTACAAGACGGAGAAGGAGAAGTTCGCGGCGGTCGTCTCCGAGATCATGGACAACCACGAGGTCGGCGTGCCGATCCTCGTCGGCACGACGAGCGTCGAGAAGAGCTCCGCCATCGCCAGGATCCTCACGAAGAAGGGGATCAAGCACGAGGTGCTCAACGCGAAGCACCACGAGAACGAGGCGATCGTCGTCGCGCAGGCCGGTCGGAAGGGGTCGATCACCGTGTCGACGAACATGGCCGGCCGCGGCACCGACATCATCCTCGGCGGGAACGCCGAGATGATGGCCAAGGTGGAGTTCAAGAAGCAGAACCGCATCCCCGAGGCCGAGCCGGAGGCGTTCGAGGAGCTCGTCGAGAAGCTCAAGAAGGAGTGCGAGGCCGAGGGCGCCGAGGTGCGCGAGCTCGGCGGCCTCTACATCATCGGCACCGAGCGACACGAGTCGCGCCGCATCGACAACCAGCTGCGCGGCCGCGCGGGCCGCCAGGGCGATCCGGGATCGAGCCGGTTCTACCTGTCGCTCGAGGACGATCTCATGCGCATCTTCGCGGGCGACCGCGTGAAGAACCTCATGGAGCGCATGGGCATGCCGGACAACGAGCCCATCGAGCACCCGTGGGTGACGAAGAGCGTCGAGAACGCGCAGAAGAAGGTCGAGGAGCGCAACTTCGACATCCGCAAGAACGTGCTCGAGTACGACGACGTCATGAGCTCGCAGCGCAAGACGGTCTACGACCTGCGCCAGGCGCTGCTCCTCGGGCGTTACTCGCCCGAGATGATCGACGAGGACGGCAAGCCGACGGGCGAGGTCCGCAAGGTCAAGCCGATGCAGTCGATCATCGACGAAGTGGTGCCGAAGATCGGCGAGATCCTCGGGATGTATCTGTCGGATCCGCTGCTCCCGCTCGACAAGGACGGCAACAAGAAGAAGCTCAAGCGCAAGGACTTCGAGAAGCTCGCGAAGGACGTCGAGAAGCGCAAGGGCAAGCTCACGCTGACCGAGCACGAGGAGCTGACGCGCGTGCTCTATTCGGGGCGGCAGGGCTTCCCCGGCTGGGGCGTGAAGGTCGACTTCAAGGATCGCGAGGACAAGGTCCTCGACGTGTACGACGAGCTCGTCGAGCTCGTGCCGCTGGCGCTCACGGAGCAGCGCGAGCGCGTGCTCGATCTCATGGATCGCATCATCGGCGCGATGGTCGAGGAGTCGTGTCCGCCGCGCAAACCCCCGGAGGACTGGGATTGGGGCGGCATCTTCGAGGGCTTCAAGGAGCAGTTCGGGATCGATCTGCCGGACGAGATCGCCGAGCACGGCGACCACGAGACCCTCGCGCAGGATCTCTACAAGCGCGCGGAGGAGGCCTACGAGGCCAAGGAGAAGGATCTCGGCGTCGAGATGATGCTGCGGGTCTTCCGGTTCGTGTACCTCGAGGAGCTCGACAAGCAGTGGGTCGATCACCTCACCGACATGGATCACCTGCGCGACGGCATCGGCCTGCGCGGCTACGGTCAGCGCGATCCGAAGCAGGAGTACAAGAAGGAGGGCTACAACCTCTTCGTCACGATGGTCGCGCGCACGAGCGCGACGGTGGTGACGCGGACGCTCTCCGCGGAGGTGCGCCGCCCCGAGGACGAGCGCGAGGCCGAGGTGCGCGAGCTGCTCCGCCACGCCGAGGCGCTGCGCATGAGCGTCGCGAAGCACGAGGAGGCCTTGCCTCCGGGCGCGCACGATCAGCCCGATCCGGAGCCGGAAGCCGAAGGGCTCATCTCGTCCGAGATGGAGTGCCCGTGCGGCAGCGGCAAGCCGTTCTCGAAGTGCCACGGCGCCTCCGACGAAGAGTCGAGCGAGGCCTCGAGCGAGAGCAGCGAAGCGAACCCCTGAGGTGGCGCGCGCCCGAGCGAGAGGTCCGTCGCGGGTCGCCCTCACCACCGAGGGCGGCCCGTTCGCCGGCATCACGACCCCGACCGTGCGGCGTCGAGCCGAGCGCATGCTCGAGGCGCTCGCGCTCGCGGGCGCAGAGCTCTCCGTCGCGCTCGTGGACGACGCGACCATCCACGCGCTGAACCGCGACTACCGGCGCAAGGACAAGCCGACCGACGTGCTCGCCTTCGCCATGGAGGAGGGCGCGCCGATGAAGGGCGCGAAGAGCGAGGCGCGCCTCCTGGGGGACGTGATCATCTCGATCGACACCGCGAGGAGGCAGGCGGCCGAGAACGCGCGCCCCTTGCTCGCGGAGGTGACGATGCTGCTCGCGCACGGGCTCCTGCACCTCCTCGGTTACGATCACCAGAACGACCGAGACGAGCGCGTCATGACCGAGAAGACGCGCGAGCTCGAGGCGGCTGCGCGGCGCCGCGTCAGCGCGCCTTCGGGCGCATCGTCTGGTAGAGCGAGAACACGAAGATCGGCAGCGCGGCGAGCCCGATGAACACGTAGCCCGCCGTGCGCAGGCCGGAGGAGCCCGACTGCTGGGCCGCGACGGCTTCGGCCTGCGTGCCTTTGAAGATCGCGACCTTCCCCAAGACCGAATCGGGCGAGAGGACGAGCCTGTTGGCGACGGACTCGAGGTGGCCTTGCACGAAGACCGGCTGGCCGCCCTTCAATCGCCATTCGTCGGCGGCGTATTCGACGAACTTGCGATCCCCCGCCGCCGCCTTCGCGCGCGCGACGTCGGCTGCCTGGATTTGGAGGCGCTCCGGCAGCGAATCCATCACGCGCGAGTCGTCGCTCGACTTCGAGGGCGGCGGACGCCAGTGCTCGAGGGGGAGCTCGACGCGCTCTTGGCCTGCGAGGACGCCGACGCGCTCGGGCACGTCGCGCGTCGTCACGAGCTCCGAGAGGCGATAAGGCTTCTGCTGTCCGTCGTAGGCCCACGTCACGTAGTAGACGCTCATGCGCGCGGCCGCGCACTTCTCCTGCGTGAGCGGCGCCTCGACGGGCGATCGATCGTCGATGACGCCGTCGAAGCGCACGTCCGCGCCGGGGGTGAGCCCGGTCGCCGGGAGCGCGGTGCGCTCGGCCTCGCGATCGCCGGAGCGCGCGGCGCGGAAGAAGAGGTAGCTGCCCATGCCCCAGAGGCAGGCCCAGACGATCGAAACGGCGAGGAAGATGCGGGCGCCTCTCGACATGCTCGCGCCCACCATAGCGACGATGAGATTCCATCGCCACCCCGCGGACGAGCGCCGCGCCGCGATGGTGTCCGTCTCGCGCGCTCAATCCGCGTCGTCGGTGATGTCGTAGATCGCGTAGCGGCCGGGCGCCCCGACGACCGAGACCGCGCACGGAGATCGCCACATCTTGCCGGGGGGCTTCTCACCGCAGAAGTACCATTCGAGGTGATCGGGCTCCGCGAGCACCGCGTCGACGGGCACGAAAACGGGCTCGGCGGGGCCGAGCGCCCGATCGAGCTTGCGTGCGGTCGCTTGGAGCTTCGCCCTCACGGCCGCGGGGACCTCGCTCGGAGGCGGCTCGTCGCGCGGCGCATGGAGCGCGATGACGCGAGGCCAGTCGCCGCGCTCGACCGCCGCGACCCACGCGCGCACGAGGGCCGTGGGCGTGGCGCGCGACGGATCGTCGCCTTCCCTTCGAGGGGTCGAGGCCGTCGGGGCGGCGGGCGCGAGGGTGAGGCCGCGCGGCGCGGGCGCCCCGCAAGCGAAGAGGCCGACGAACACGAGGGCTCCGCGGGTCACGCGCTTCATGGGAGACGGCGTGCCGCGACGAGGCCGGCGAAGCAACCGCGACGAGGGTCGGAGCAAGAGGAGGAGCCCGCGCTCCCCATCCCCTTCGACTCGTGCTACCGCTCGATCGTGCGCCGGATCGCCGTCCTCGTCCTGCTCGCGTCGGCCTGTCACTCGGATCCTGCGCCGGTGAAGAAGGCGCCGGTCGCGACGCCCGAGACGTGCTGGTCGGCCCCGGCCGAGGACGTCGGCCCGCCGATCGCCGCGACCGCGCCGCTCGTCCGCTACGTCGATCCCTTCATCGGCACAGGCGGCGTGGGCTTCGGCGTCGGGAGCGCCTTCCCCGGGCCGCAGCGGCCCTTCGGAATGGTGCGCCCCGGCCCCGACACGATGCAATCGAATGGCGCGAGCACGTTCGCCCATTGCTCCGGCTACTCGTACGCGGACACGTTCATCTACGGCTTCAGTCAGACGCGCATGCACGGAACGGGGATCGTCGATTACGGCACGATCGGGCTGATGCCGACGCTCGGAATGACCGCGGCGAAGACCGCCGCCGACGGCCGCAAGATGGGCTTCGACAAGGCGACCGAGCACGCGTCTCCGGGTCATTACGACGTGAGGCTCGCCGACGGTACGAAGGTCGAGCTCACGGCGACGGACCACGTGGCGCTCCACCGATACACGTTCCCGGACACGCTCCCGGCCGGCGCGGACCCGACGGTGCTGATCGACATCGGCCATTCCCTGCCGGGGGTGAAGATCGTCGACGGGGCCGTGGACGTCGATCCGAGCGAGCCCGTCGTCACGGGCTTCTCCCATTTCTCGGGCGGCTATTCGGCGCGCTTCGGGGGCATGCCGGTCTATTTCGCGGCCCGCTTCTCGCGGCCGTTCGCGAAGCACGGCGTGTGGAAGGCGGGCGTCCTCGCCGAGGGCGAGAGCTCGCGCAGCGGCGGCGACGTGGGCGCTTATTTCACCTTCGACCCGGCCGAGGGCGCGGAGGTCGGCGTCGCGATCGCCATTTCGTTCGTCGACGTCGCGCACGCACGCGCGAACCTCGCGGCCGAGGCGCCGTCGTTCGACTTCGACGGGACCGAGGCCGCCGCCGTGAGCGCGTGGGAGAGCGCGCTCTCGCGCGTGCACCTCGAGGCGACCTCCGAGGACCAGCTGACCGAGGGCTACACCGCGCTCTATCACACGCTCCTGATGCCCACGCTCGCGATGGATGTGGACGGGAGCTACCGCGGGCTCGATGGGAACATGCACGTCGCGCAGGGCTATCGCTACGACACGGATTTCAGCCTCTGGGACACGTACCGCGCGCTGCACCCTTGGCTCTCGCTCGTCTATCCCGAGTACCAACGCGACATGGTGCGGTCGATGACGGCAATGGCGACCGAGAGCGGTGCGCCGCCGAAATGGGTGCTCGGCGTCGGAGAGAGCGGCGGCATGGTGGGCGACAGCTCGGCGGTCGTCTTCGCCGACTCGTGGGCGCGAGGGGTGACCGATTTCGATCTCGCGGCGGCCTACGGGGTATTGAAGGCGAGCGCCACGACGCAGCTCCCGAAGGACGGACGCGACCAGGCCGTGGAGTATTCGACGCGCGGCTACGTCTCCATCGAGAGCGGCGGCGCGAGCGGCTCGAAGACGCTCGAATATGCGCTCGACGATTACGCGCTCGCGCAGATCGCCGACACGCTCGGCGAGAGCGCGGACGCGGCGACCTTTCGCGCGAGAGCGAGCAATTGGCGGAAGCTGTGGGACGCCGAGAGCGGCTTCCTGCTCGCGCGCCACGCCGACGGCAGCTTCCCGAGCCAGGACGATCCCGCCTCGTGGCAGGAGTACTGGGCCGAGGGCACGACCTGGCAATACACGTGGTTCGCGCCGCACGACGTCGCGGGGCTCGCGGAGGTGATGGGTGGGCGCGACGCGTTCCTCTCGAAGCTCGATCGATTCTTCGACACGTCGAGCTGCCAAGCGACCGATCATCTGCTGCCGCTCTCGTACTATTGGCAATCGAACGAGCCGGTGCTCTTCGTTCCCTGGATGTACGCCGATCTCGACGACGCGGCGCGGACGGCGAAATGGGTCCGATGGGCGCTCTCGACGCAGTACGGGCGCGGGCCGGACGGGCTGCCCGGCAACGACGACGGTGGCACGATGAGCGCGTGGTGGCTGTTCTCGGCGAGCGGGATTTATCCGCGGCTCGGGACGGGCGAATACCTGCTCACGGCGCCCTCGCTCCCGAAGGTGACCCTCTCGCTCCCCGGCGGGGATCTCGTGATCTCGCGCACGGGACCTTCGAATGGGAGCCCGGTCGGAGCGACCCTCGACGGCGAGCGGCTCCCCCGCCCTCGTTTCACGCAGGGTCAGATCCTCGCGGGTGGACATCTCGAGATCGAGCTCGACGGCGCGGGCGGTCCCTGGCGCCCGTGAGCGTCCCCGCGCTGAACGGCGGGCGATGACCGAGCGCGCGCGAGTCGCTATGCTCGGGGCGTGTCTCCTCGCCCCCAGCGCGATGACGTCGACGAGGCGAGCGACGACGAGCCGCTCGACGCGCCACGCGACGGCCTCGACGAGCCGCGCGACGCGCAGGACGAGCTGAGGCGCGTCGCGGAGAAGGAGCGGGCGCTCGTCGCCAGGCACCGTGCGCTGCGCGGACCCGACGAGGACGCGTCGAAGGCGACGGCGACGCCTGGAGGGGCGAGGCGCGGCGCCGCTTACCGGGAGATCGACGCGGAGGCGCGGGCGGAGCAGCAGCTCGAGGAGGCCCACGAGCGGCTGGCCAATCTCCAGATCGAGGCCGCCATCCTCGAGGCGGGCGAGGCGCGGCGAAGGCATGAGCGCTTCGGAGGGCTCTTTCGGGCCGCGCCCTGGCTCCTCGTGCTGGTCGTGCCCGCGCTCATCGGGCTCGCGGCGCAGGAGCTCTTCTGGGTGAGCGCGGTGCTCTGGACGCTCGGGCTCCTGCTGTATTGGCTCGTCGGGCGCATCGAGCCCAAGCCGGGAGACGCGCCGCGCCCACGCTATCCCGGCTCGGGCGGGTGACGCGTCGCGAGGCCCTCAGCGCGCGCGATCGACGCGCCGACGGCCGAGCTCCATCCCGGGCTTTTCGATGAAGCGATACGTCAGCGCGGAGAGGACCGCCATCAGCGCGAAGGCGGCGACGATCTCGAGGCCATGAGGTCGCCCGTGCCAGATCCAGAGGACCGGCATGTGGACGAGGTAGAGGCTGTAGCAGCCGACCCCCGCGGCGCGGAGCGGCGCGAACGTGAGGACGCGCGCGAGGATCCCCTCCGCGCGAAGCGCGCCCAGCAGGAGCGCGAAGAACGCGAAGCTCGCGAGCGCATTGCCGATCAGCGGGGCGACGAGGCTCGGGCGCGCGAGCGCGATGTGGGTGTCCCACAGCCAGGCGCTCGCCGTGAAGAGGAGGAAGCTCGCCGCGACCGCGACGCTCGGGCGCAAGCCCTCGTAGCGGCGCGCGAACAGCGTGGCCGCGGCCATGCCGAGCGCGAACGCGTCGATGCGCCCGAGGAGGGAGTCCGCCAGCGTATTGAGGTTGTGATTCTTCTGGACGCCCCAGCCGTCGGCGTAAGCGAGATACCGCGTCAGCGTCCCGATCGCGATCGCGGCGGCGAGGAAGCGCAGCATGCCGACGCGGCGAATCAGGAGGACGAAGAGGGGCATCGCCAGGCTGAAGCAGACCTCCACGCCGATCGACCAGAGGATGCCATTGGGCCGCGGCATCCACAGGTCGTTCGTGAACGTGAACGCGAACGTGGCGTAATAGGGGAGCTCGGCGAGCGGCGCCCGCATTCGATGCAGCATCGCGAGATCGAATGCGTAGTAGACGAGCAGCATCGCGTAATAGAGCGGGAGGAGGCGATACGCCCTTCGCACCCAGACGTCGCGGACGTCGGCGAAGCGCTCGATACGCCGCTTGCCGAGCACGAATGGCAGATAGAGGACGAAGCCCGAATCGACGAAGAAGAGCCCGACGCCTTGCCACGTGTTCGACAAGTGCGTGAATGGGAAGAAGGGCACGCCGCCGCCGAAGAAGAACGCGCCGTAGCCGGGCCACGCGAACGTGTCGAAGAACGTGTGCCGGAAGATCACCATCGAAATGGCGATTCCGCGGAGGCCATCGACGACGGCGAGCCGAGCTGGGCCGGCGGGATCGCGGGGAGCCATGAATCAGGGAGCGAACCCGAGCCGGGCGAGCGCGACCTTGCGGACCTCGGGGATGCGGAATCGATAGATGAACGCGTCGCTGAAGTAATGGGCGAACACGATCGAGGTGGCGACCCAACGCGCCACGCTGAACGCCGGCGACAGGCTCGGGGGCAAATGGAGATACGCGGTGAAGGGCGCATTGACGAGCCCGACGACGAAGAGCGGCAGCATCGCGCCGACGAGCGCCGGCCACACGAGCGACGCGCCGAGCCGCGAGCCTCGCTCGGTGTCGAGCGGTCGGAGCATGCGCGCCGTGAGCAGGTAATACTCGAGGCCGTGCACGCCGGACGTGAAGGTGGAGCCCCACCCGGGAGCGAGGAGGATCGCGAGGACGCCGAGCGAGTGACAGCCCAGGTAGACGAGCTTCGGGAAGCTCTTCGGTCCCTTCGCCGACAGGAGCGCGCGGAAGAGGTAACCGACGAACACGAGCCAGACGGCGACGAGCCCGTGCGTCACCTGGAAGGGCAGGAAGGCGGGCTCGCCCGGCACGGACGGGACGAACGGGAACATCGCCCAGTGCGCCTTGGGGACGAACATGAGGCGCGCGGTGACGAGCACGAGCGCGAGCGGGACGAACCAGCGCTGCGCCGCGCGCTCGGCGGCCGACGGCGGTGGGATGTCGAGCGCCTTGCCGCGGAGGTTGTAGAGCGACCAGAGCCCCTTCACCTGGGAGAACGCGTGGTGTGTCGCGAAGACGAAGCCGATCGCGAACCAGAAGTCGGACCAGAAGGGGAAGAGGCGCGAGACGACGAAGAAGATCGAGAGCGAGACGGCGAAGGTGACGCTCGATCCGACGATGACCGTGCGCGCTTGCCCTTTGGTGGGGTTCAGCATCTCGCGCCGCACGCCGAGCAGCAGGAACGTGAGGATGACGTGCGTCGTGTTGCCGAAGACGAACTGCGAGAGCCACGTGGCGTACGCGCGCTCGACGTCGGCGGAGTCGTGGCCGGCGCGATGGGCGAGGATCGCGGCGACGACGGTCGCCAGGGCGGGCAGACCGATCATCCCGAGGTCGGCGCGCGGCGAGAAGAGCCAGCCGGGCCGAAAGCTCCTCGCAGCGTCCGCGCCGAGCGCCGTCTCCACGACCATCGACGGTATCACGCGGGCGACGACAGGCCCAGCGGCTCCAGGGCTCCGCGCGGAGGCGCGCAGTGGATCGCCGGGAGGCGACGCGACGGCAGCCGTCGCCTCAGGGCAGCGTGCAGACGTAGTAGCCCTGGGGCAGGAGCTGGCTCGCCTTGCACACGGACTGCACCATCATGCCCTGACCGTTCGGCAAGAGCGGGCACTGGGGCGCGAGCGGATCGCACACGACGCGGCTCGGGTTGTCGCATTGGCTGTCGCACACGACCGCGTCGTAGGAGCTCTGCGCGGCGCTGTTCCGTTGCGCGCAGCAGATCTGCGCGGGGCAATCGCTCGGCCTTTGGCACTCGATCTGGGTGTTGAAGTTGGGGCAGTTGCCGTTCGGGCTGCACATCGCGCTCTGCTGGAACTGGTTCCAGCAGCAGCCCCCGTTCTGGATGGAGCACGTCTGCCCGCCGCAATCGACCATCGGATCGACCATGCCGGTGGACGCCGAGGTCACCGGGCCGCTGGAGACGGAGCTCGTCATCCCGCCTGGACCGGTCGTGACCGACGTCGAGGGCCCGGTGGCGGTGGACGTGCCGCTCGTGGGGCTCGAGCCGGTCGAGGTGGGGTTGCCGGAGGAGGTCGAGGTGGCCCCCTTCCCGGCGGTGCCGGTCGTGCTGGCGCCGCCCGCTCCGCCGGACGATTGGAAGAGGTCGTCGACGGTGGCGCCGCTGCAGCCGGCGGCGAGCGTGCCGCCCGCGGCGACGAGCGAAGAGAGCACCAGGACGAAAGCGCCCGGGGTGGGCGTACGACGAGAAGCAGCCATGCCAAGCCTCCAGCGAGGATCATCGTATCGTCGACGAGCCTCGCCGTCGACGGGCGTTTCACCTCTGGTAGGCTT
>CAYYKK010000048.1:0-31417 GCA_964467935.1 uncultured Polyangiaceae bacterium | reverse complement strand
CGCCACGGGCCTCGGGCGTGGGCGCTTCGGTCGAGGCGGCGCCCCCGCGAAGGCTCTCTGCGATTTGCGTCTCGAAGGCCTCGAGCGCCGGGTGATCCGGGGCGACGCTCGCGAGCTTCTCGAACCACGACCGGGCGCGCATGAGGTTGCCCATCTGTCGCCACGCGACGAGCCCCGCCTGCGCGATCAGGAAGGGCGAGACGTCCTTGGCCGCCGCGCGCTCCACGAGCCCGAGCACGCGGTCCCAGTTGCCCTCCTTGGTCCCCCACAGCTCACGAAGATACGAGAACGCGGCTTCTTGCGAGGCGTCCGCTGCGAACGCCTCTTCGAGGAAGCGGGCGCCCATCTCGGCGTTCTGGTGGCGCGTGGCCCAGCGGCTGCCGACGCGGAACGCCACGTGCGCGCGAGCGCGCGGCGTGAGGTTCTCGAGGAACGACTGCTGGACGTCGGCGAGCTGCTGCGCGCGCTCGCTCGCGACGAGCATGCCCTCGAACGCCGACGCGGCCTGCCGATCGAGCGGCTGCGACGCGTAGGCGCTCTGGAGCAAGCCCTCCACGGCCGTCGGGTCGAAGCGACGCGCGATGCGCGCCGCGCGCGCGTAGAGGCGCGCCGCCTCGGTGCCGTGCTGCGCCTGCGCGTCGGCGACGAGCTCGCCGACGCGAGAAGCCCAGCTCGACTCGTCGATCTGCGCATCCGCGAGCCCCTCGCGGGCCGCGTCGCTCTCGCCGTTCGACGCTCCGAGCGCGCGCGCGTACGTCGCCGTCGCACGCTCGACGTCGCCCGCGTCCGCGAGCACGTCGCCGAGCTCGATGAGGAGCGGGACGGAGTCGGGGCCTTCGATGCTCTTCAGCTGCAGCTCGAGGAGCTTCTGGACCATGTTGGTCTTGCCGAGCTCCCAGTAGATGCTCCGCGCTTGCTCCAGCGCCTCGGCCAGCGCCGGGTTCAGCTTGAAGGCGTCCTGGAAATGCTTGAGCGCCTTGACGCCTTGCAAGAACTTCTCGTCGAGAAGCCTGCCCAGGCGCAGGTGTGCGGCCGCCTTTTGGGTCGCGTCTGCACTGCCCTCGATGACGTGCTGCAGCTCCTCCGCGAGGGTGCTCCAGTCGTGGACGGATTCGAGAAGACTCACTCGTTGCGCAAGATCCATGGATCCCTCGGCCTGAGGCCTGGACTGAGATTACCGAACTGCGAGAGCGCGCAGGTTCGCGGGGCCACCCCGCGGGCACTTCGTACCGCGGGGGCACGGCGACGCACCGTGCTCCCGCGCTTCGCCGTCACGCGGCTCGTCGTCGTGACGTCGGCTGTTGCTCACTGCAGCGTGCCCCCGAGGGCCGTCACCATCGTTCGAGCCGTCTCGCACTGCACGTTGAAGTTCGTCTTCTTCTGGCTCTTGCACGCGCGGGCGTTGAAGCCCTTCAACATCTCGATCGCCTCCTGTTTGCGCGGCGGATCGAGCGACGCGTAGGTGCTTCCGAGGCTGTAGAGGATCGTGACCGCTTCGGGGCTGTCACCCGGGGCGATCGCCTTCGCGGCCTCGAGCTGCTTGACCTGCTCGGCCGTGTTGTTCGCGTCCTGCGCGACCTGCGCCGCGAGCACGTGGAGGTTCGCGATGGACTTCTTGTCGTCGATGTCCGTCGTGCTCGGGTTCGCGAAGTTGAAGGCCTCCTTCAACACCGCATCCGCTTCTTTGGTGTAACCCAGACTCAGGTACAACTGAGCCAACGGGAAGTAGTATTTGATCTGCGTCGGGTCGTGCTCGATCGCCTGCGAGTAGTACTTGAGCGAGTTCTGCTCGTCGTCCGTCCAGAGATAGACGTTGCCGAGCTGGTGGTAGCAATCGGCGTAGTTCGGATCGATCTTGATGCACGTGAGGTACGGCTCCTTTGCCTCCTCGTACGAGATCGCCTTCTTCTTGGCTTGCATCTCGAGCGCGTAGCCGCGCTGCGCGTGGTAGTTCGCGAAGGTCGACTTGCCGTGCTGGGCCTCCTCGGCCTTGATCGCGCGCGAGAGCGCCTCCGCCATCTCGGGCCACTTCTCGCGGCCGCGGTAGGCCTGCGCGAGCTTGTTCCAGATCGCGTGGTTGTTCGGATCGAGCTTCGTAGCCTCGTCGTACTTCTGGATCGCGGCCTCGGGGTCGACCTTCACGCTCTTGTCCGCCTCGTTCGCGAGGAGGATGGCGTCCTGGCGGTTGCGGTTGCACGCGGTCACGCCGAGCAGCATGACACCCGCGACTAGCACTCTCGGAAGCTTCATCGAAACAGCTCTCTTTCCATGCGAGGAGGGCGAGCTCCCTCCGGGTCGATCCGACTCATCAACTGCGCGCGCGCGACCTCGTGGCGGTCGGCACTCGGTGTGGCATCAAGCGGTTGAAACGTCGCGCATGACGACTCGGATTTCGCGATGAGGCGACGGCGTTCGTGCAGCCTGTCACCGCGAAGACGCCCGAACTGCGGTCGAGCCATGACGCGATAAAACGACGAAGCGACGCGAGAATAGGCGTCGTCGTGCAGGAAAGTCCACAGGGTAAGTCGCGAAGATTTGCGAGCACGTTCGTCGCCGCCTCGGGGCTGTGCGCCAAGCTCTCACACGGCGCTCGCCGAAGCGTATTCGTTCCACCTCGTCCGGTAAAAAAAGCGCGACCCACGCGAACACAAAAAGCGAAGCGGGAGAGCCTCTCGACTCTCCCGCCTTCGCTCGACGCGCGCCCCGCGATCGGGGCGACGGACCGCCGCGTGTGTCTCAGCCGCCAGGGCTGAACATGATCGGGTAGGTGACCTTGACGACGCCACCTTCCGGCTGCGGGAACGACAGGCCGCCGAAGGAGCGCACGACGCAGGAGACGACACCCGAGTCCGGCAGATCCGAACCACCGTTGCCGACGCTCGAGACCGAGCCGTCCACGCCGATGACGAAGCTGACCGAGACGCGACCCGTGAGGTTCGGGTTGCTCTTCAGGCCGTTCTCGTAGCACATACGGAAGCGGCCGAAGTTCTGGCGAACGATGCGCTGGATGACCTCGGGCGGGAGGCGACCGCTCACGCTCGTGGCGCCCATGCGGACCGACGGCGGCTTCGTGCGGTGCGACCCGCCGAGACGACCGTTGCCGTTGCCGAAGCCTTGACCGTTGCCGAGACCGGCGCCGTGGCCGATGGTGCCGATCGAGCCGAGGCCGATGCCCTCACCTCGACCGCCGCCGCCTTCGCCGATACCCGAGAGGCCGAGGCCACCCGCGCCGAACGAGTCGCCGATCGCATCACCCCACATGTTGCCGCGGGCGCTCAGCGGATCGTTGCCGAGCGAGTCGTCACGACCCCAGGGGGCGGTCGGCGCGTCCGGATCGCCACCGGCGCCCGAGTTGAGGAGGCCGATCATGCCGAACTCCGCCGCGTCGCGGAGAGCCGCAGCGCGCGCGATGTGCGGATCGGGGTTGTCTTGCGGCCCCTTCACGCCGTAGCGCTGACCCGTCTTCGTGGTGTTCGGGTTGCCCATCGAACCCTCTTCACCCTTCGCGCGGGTACCGGTGCCGCCCTCTTTGTTGTCGGCCTTGTCCTCGGTGACCTGCTCGGTCTCCTTCTCCTCCATCTCCTTCTCGGCAGCCGCCTTCAGCATCTGCTGAATCATCGCCTGCTGATCGGCGCTCATCTCGCCGTCCTCCGTGCCCTGGAGGGCCGGCATGAAGAAGAACATCGCAGCGAGCAGACCGCTGTGCACGAGGAGCGAGAGGAGCACGTACAGGATCGCCGCGCCCTCGAGCGCCATGTGACCCGCCACGACGCGGCCCGCGTTCACGGTCGAGACCTGGAACGTGAGGCCGTTGTCGAGGATGATCTTCGCCTTGCCGTTGACCGGCAGCTGCATCTGCATCGCGCCGGAGAGCTCCGAGCACGGCTGCGTGCGCCCACCTTGGATGGCCTCCTCGATCGTCATCTTCTGCCCACCGATCTCGATGGTGCCCGTGGCGCGCGGAAGAAGGACGACGTTCACCGTCGCCGAGTCGGCGAGGACGATGGGGGCGCGCGTCGTTCCCAGCTTCTCCGTGGGAACGAAGTAGTCGCACATCTCCTCGCCGACGTAGAACGAGCGGGGAGGCGTGAGGTGCGAGACGTGGAGCACGGACTGGTCCCAGAGGACCATGACCTCCACCGAAGTCGCCGCGGTCTCCGTCTCGATGTCGGACACGGCCGGTCCGCTCTTCAGCATCGAGTACGTGTACGAGCCCTCGGGGGCGTCGTGCGGGACCTCGTCCGCGGGCGGCTCGGGTGCGAACTGCTGGTTCATGCCGAACGGATCGGCCGCCGCCGCGAACGGGTTGGGCGCGCCGCCGCCGAACGGGTTGCCGCCGCCGAACGGGTTCGCCGCCGGAGTGCCGAACGGAGCGGCCGCCGCGGCAGGCGCCCCGAACGGGTTCGCCGCACCTGCAGCCGCGGGCGCTTCGGCCGGGGGCGCCGAGGCGGGCGCAGCCGCTGCCACCGCGAGAGGCTCGGCCTTCTCGAGGATGATCCTCGTGCCGCCGATCTGGATCTGATCGCCGACCGAGATCTTGCACTTGTTGACGCGCGCGCCGTTCACCAGCGTCCCCGGCTCGTTGCCGAGATCGATCAGGGTGATGTCCTCGGGTCCCGCGACCTCGATGACGGCGTGCATGCGCGACGCGAGCTCATCCTCGACGCGCAGGTGGCTCTTCGCGTCCTTGCCGACCTTGACGATGTCCTGCGACACGGTCTCGCGTCGAACGAGCGCGTCGTTCTGATACAGCCCGAACGTCAGGGCGACCTTCTGCTTGCCTTCCATCGTCATCCAGCCTTCCTCACAGCGCTCACCGGACCTCTCAGGACCCGGCACACACGGCTTCGCCGAACCAACCAGACGCGCACCCCATCACAGCGAGCTCGGTTTGCGACGAGCGAAGCCACGTGCGCTGCTTTCGTTGAGCGGAGCCCGTATCCGGCCGCCTCCGCGACGACCGGACGAGCTCCGACGACCGCTCTCGCCCCCGCCACAGCTGGCGGGCAGCGATGAATCAAAGATTCTCGACCGACTTGAGCATCTCGGGGACGAAGGACGTCCTCGGGCGGATGAGCGTGGTGCGCACGGGCCCGGGACGAACGCGGATCGTCGCGTCGTTGGGACCGAAACCACCCGCGTTGAGCGGGTCATCCGAGAACTCGTAGCCGTAGCCACCTTGTTCGTCGCTCGACTTGGGAGCTCCACCTGCAGCCGCGGCCGGCGCGTCCTGTGCGAAGGCCACGCTGCTCGTGAAGACAGAGCTCGCGAAGAGCACCCCAGCTGCTGCCACAAGGCTGATCATCGTTCGGGTCTTCATTGCATCCTCCGCACTTCTGCGTCCCAGCCCTTCCGAACGGTCTCGCCGACTTCGGCGGAGACGCTCGGTGGTACCACCTGGACCCCTTTTCTCGGGGCCTTCAGCGTACCGTCGTTCTTCGTGTCACGTCAAACGGCACTCACACGCTCGTCCACTCGACCCGTCGATGCCCTGGCCGGTCTTGAATCGAACCGTCCGAGCAGACAGCGAGGGTCAGGTGCGGTTCCCGGGCGGGGCGAAAAAATCGCAACCTGACCCAAGAAACCCGCTCGGCCTCCGTGCAGGGGGGTGACCCCCCCGGGAAGCGGAGCGGAGCTACTTCTTCTCGGCGTCGGGAGCAGCGGCGCCTTCCGTGCCGCCCGCCGCGGCCTCGTTCGCCGCGTCGTTCTGCTTCTGCTCCTCTTCCATCTTCTTGCGATCCGCCGCGCTCTGCTTGTTGAACTCGATGATCTCCTTGATGTTGGAGATGCGGCCCTTCTTGCAGGCCTTGTCGAGCTTGGCCTTCGGCCCGATGCACTGCGCGTCGGGCTTGGTGGCGACCGCGGTCACGTCCTCGACCGCGTCGGCGAACTCAGGCTTGCCCTGCGCTCGCTTGACGAAGCCTTCGAAGAGTCCGATCGCCGCCTCGAGCGACTGGTTCGACTTGTCGTCGCCGCTCTTGGCCTTGTACTCCTGCGTCAGGATCGCCTGGTTGAAGTACGCCTCCGGCCGCGTGTCGTCGATCTTCTTCGCCGCCTCGAGCTCCCCCTCCGACTCCTTGAGCTTCGCGTCGAAGTTCGAGTCGTTGATCTGACCGCGGAGCGCGAGCGCGAGGCCGAGGTGAGCGTCGTAGTCGTTCGGCTTCAGCTTGAGCGCGGCGCGATACGCCTCTTCGGCCTTGTCGAACCCGCGGAACTGCATGTTCACGGCCGCGAAGTTCATGTGCGCTTCGAAGAAGTTGGGGTCCTTCGCGCGCGCGATGCCGAACGACTGCACCGCCTGGTTGAGGTTGCCCTGCTCGACCGCGATGAGCCCAGCCGTGTTGTACACGGCAGCGTAGTTGGGGTTCTTGCGGATGGCCTGCGAGGTCACGAGGAGCGCGAGGTCGAGCGCTTGCGTGTCGACCTTGCCTTTCTTCGCGCCGCGCGCGACCGTGGTCGACTTCTGCCCTGCCTGCCGCTTGGCCGTCTCGAGATAGTAGATCGCGAGCTGGTTGAAGGCGGGCATGTAGCCGTCGTCCACCGCGAGCGCGCGCTGCAGGTTCTTCTTCGCGCGGTCGTAGTCGTTGGCGCCGTCCTGATCCGACACGGTGTTGCCGCGGCGCATCTGGAGTCGCGCGAGGTTCACGAGCGCTTCGACGTTCTGGTACTCGGAGTCGAGCACCGCCCGCGAGATCTCGCTGATCGCCGCGTCGATCGCCGTCTCGTTCGAGTCCTCGAACGCGAACAGCGCGAGCGGCACGCGAGCGCGGTGGAACTTCGGATCTTTGTCGAGCACTTGCTTGTAGTACTTCGACGCCTCCGCGCGGTTGTTGCAACGCTGATACGACACGCCCGCGTTGTAGACCGCGGGGGCGAGGAAGCCCTCGTGCGTTCCGGCGGCGTCGAGGAAGAGCTGCGCCGTCGCCTTGCAGGCGTCGTCGTTCCAGCCGTTCGCCTTGTCGAGACGCGCCATCTCGGAGAGCCCGGCGTTGTACTTCTCCTGGGTCTCCTTGGAGAGCACCGGACCGCCGCCGGGGCCCTTGGCCCCAGCGCCGCCGTGCTTCGCGTCTTCTTGCGTGCCGCCGCAACCGACGACACCGAGCCCGGTGGTCGCGAGGACGATGGCGAGGGCAGCCGTGCTGAGTTTGCTCGTGATGTTCATGGATCGCTCCCTCACTTCCTCTTCGCCTTACCGAGCGCGTCGTCTTCCTTGCTGCCCTTCTTCGCGCCCGCCGCCGGCTTGTCGGCCGGGGCCGGCTTGTCCGAGGACGAGTCGCTCGACTTGTCGGCGGGCTTGTCCCCACCGCTCGCCTTCGCGTCGGAGACCGGCGCGCTCGCGTCGACCACCGGCGAGCCGTCGGGGTTCAGCGGCTGCGGCCGCTCGTTGAGACCCGATCCGACACGGCTCGGTGCGCCGCGGAAGTCGTCGATGCGGCGGTACTCGGCGGGGTAGTTCTTCGCGCGCCACTTCGCGCAGGTGCGGGAGTACTCGTCGAAGTACTGGTACTTGACCGAGTAGTCGAGGCACGTCTTGTAGGCGGCCTTCGCCTCCTGCTTGATGGGCTCGCTCGCGCCATCGAGTGAGTCGTAGTACGTGCCGCGAATCTCTTCCCACGTCAGGTCGCCGTAGGGGCTCGGGCCGTTCTTCTTCCAGTCCGCCGGGATGGGGGCGGCGCGGAACTCGGCGACGAACTTGCCCTTCATCTGACCGACGCGCGAGCCGGCGGCGATGACCCAGCGCGGCGGAGGCACCGGCTGCAGCTCGACGATCTTGAGGTACTCCTTCTCGGCATCGGCGATCGCGGGCTTCTTCTTGTTGATCCAGTCCGCGACCTTCGACTTGACGAACTTGAGGACCTCGTCCTTCTCGCCCGAGCCCTTGTATTCAGGGAAGATGATCTTGTCGACGATGGCGCGCTTCTCCTCCGCGAAGAAGAAGTAGGCCTCGCCGACGGAGGTCAGGACCTTGCCGAGCCGGCGCGCCTGCGCGTTCTCGTCCCCGCCGAGGGCGTTCAGCTTCGCCACCATGTCCTGCGGGTTCTTCCACATGTTGCGGACCTTGTCGTACTCGGTCTTCGCCTGAGCCTGGGTGCCCGCGTGGGTGTAGACCTGACCCATGAGCGCGTGCGCTTGGATCTGGACGTCGATGGTCGCGTTGCGGTCGACCTGGCCGAGCGCGCCGGAGAGACGCTTGCGAGCGTTGCCCCAGTCCTCGCGGTCGGCGTAGTGCGCGCCGATGGCGAACGCGATCTGCGCGGCCTCAGCCTGCTTCTTGCCGCCGTAGTTCTTGTTGAACGTGTCGGCGTCCTTGATCGCCTGGTCCTCTTGACCGAGGCCGAGACGCAGCACCGTCGCGTCGCTGAGCGCTTGCGACGCCTGCTCCGCCTTGGGGTTCTTGTCGGCGAACTTCTCGTACCACTTCGCCGCCTCTTCGTAGACCGCGATGGCCTGGTAGTTCCCGCCGATCTCGTACATCGCCTTCTGCGCGAGCTCGGTGTCGGCGAGGTTGTACTTGGGGTCGATCAGGATCTTGCGGACCGCGATCGACTTGGCGATGAGGCGAGCTGCCTGGAAGGCACGTGCGGCGTTGTAGAGGACCTCGTCGTTGCGAGCGCACGCGTCCTTCTGGTTCTTCTCACACGCCTCGCGGCCGTACTTCTCCCAGAGGTCGAGGTACTTCTGACCGGCGTTGCGGTAGCCGGCCGGCGCGTCGGGTGCGGTCGGGTTCTTGTCGAGCGACTTGACCAGCTCCTCGGCGGCGAGGCGCTCGATGTCGCGCTGGATCCGCATGAGAGTGCCGCACTACTCTTCGTTCTGCGACCTCTTCGCGCCGTCGCAGTAGAGCTTGATGAACTGGGGCACGTCGGTCGCCATGTCCTCGAAGCAGCTCGGGCGAGCCGGATCCGAGTGCGTGCCGACGATGTTGAGGGACTCGAGGTAGAGCTGCGAAGCGAAGATGCCGACCTCCTCGTTGGAGTGGTTCATCGCCACGTCGCGGAAGGCGGTCGCCGCCTCCTCCCAGTGTCGAGCCTCGAAGTAGGTGCGCGCGCGCGCATACTTCACCTCGGCGTACTGGGTCGCCGCCTCCTTGTCGCCGTCCTTCGGCTGGATGTAACAGACGTACCGGTTGAAGGCCTGGAGCATGCCCTTCTGCTCGGGCGTGAACTCCTTCGGCGCGAACTTCGCGTTGTCGGCCGCGGTCGGTGCCGCCTTGCCGCCCTTGCCCTTGCCCTTGCCGGGCTTGTCGTCGTCGCTGCCGGGCAGGTTGCCGGTGCCCTTTTTGTCGGACCCGTCCTTGTGGGTGTCGGTGTAGATGTTCTGGTAGCAGAGCACCGACGCGAACGCGGCCTCGGCGGCCTGGGGTCCCTTCGGATCCTCGGCGACGACCGAGTCGAACGCGGGCCCGCAGCGCTTCCAGTCCTTCTGGAAGTAGAGCAGATCGGCCATCGCGTACTTGATCTTCAGGATGTTCGGCCAGTCCTCCTTCACGATGCGCGGGAAGGTGAACTTGTCGAAGTCCTCCTGCTTGAACGTGCCGACGACCTTCTCGTAGAGGTCGGCCGCGAGCTTCATCGTCTTCGCGTCGCCCGTGCCGCGGACGCCGTTCGATCCGACGGCCTCGAGGTGCCACGCCATCGCGGTCTCCGCCTGGAGATCGGCGGTCGTGTTGCCGCACTTGAGCTTGTCGTCCGCCGTCCAGCTGCCGCCGCTGAACTCCTTGTAGACGTCGGTCTGGTGGTTCAGCTCCTTCATGATGGCGTCCTTGTCACCGGACTTCATCGCGAGGGTCGCCTCGGTCACGTGGCCCTGGTACTGGCACCACTTGTTGCCCTTGTCGCGCTGCATGAGGTCTTGGTAGAGCGCGATCGCCTCCGGGTAGTGACCGGTGTCGAGGTAGTTGAGCCCGAGCTCGTCCATCATGTGGTATGTCTTGTCGTTCGCGCTGCCGTCATCCCCCGAGAGCGGGTGGAAGAAGCCGTAGGCCTTCTTCGGATCGCCTGAGAGCGCGTAGACCGGGATGATGTCGCGCCGGGCCGAGGTCGCGAGCTGGGTCGCGTTGGGCAGCTGCGCGTACTTGTTGCCGTAGTCGATGACCTGCTTGAACGCGGTCATCGCCTTGCCGTAGTCGCCCTGGTTCCAGTAGACGTACCCGAGCTTGTAGTACGCGTAGCCGAACACCTTGTTGTCCGGCGGCGGGTACTTGATGACCTCGTTGTACGACTGCTCGGCGAACGACCACTTGCTCGGGTCGCCTTGGGCGTCTTGGAAGAAGAGCTCACCGAACGCGAGGTAGGCGTTCGGGATGTACTTCGACTTCGGCCAGTTCTGGATGAGCTCGAAGTAGACCTTGCGGGCCTTGTCGTAGTCCTTCGCCTGCTCGTACTCGTAGGCGAGGTAGTAGAGGACCTCGTCGCCGCAGCCCTGGCTCTTCGCCGCGTCGGCAGCGTTCGGCGTCTGGCACCACTTCGGGTACTGGTCCTTCAGGAGCGAGTAGTACTTGATCGCGTTCTTGCGCGCGGCCTCGAGGACCTTCTTCGAGGTGGCCGACGCTTGCGCCGCGGCGTTCGCGTCCTGCGACTTGCCCTTCTTCTTCGCGTCCTGCGCCTTGATGTCGTTCTCGGTCGCCTCGCGGTTCGCGGCCGACTCGAGCTCGACGTACCCTTCGGCGAGTCGGCGCGCGAGATTCGGGCGATCGGGCGCGCTCTTCTTCGTGGCGGCGAAGAGCGTCTCGAGGCCCGGGATCTCGGTGACGAGGAGGGTCCGAGAGCGTGCCTGCAGACGCGCCTTGCGGTCGTCGCGCTGCGCGGCGTTCATCGAGTCCGTGGGGTTCGTGGGCTTCGAGAAGTCCTTGGTCCCCTTCGCCGGCGGCGGCGGCGCTTTGAACGTGACCTCGGGCTTCTTCATCCCGACGGCCTTGATCGCTCCCGCGGGACACTCGCTCAACGCAGACTTCGCGGCGGCCGAGATGCACGCATCGGCGGCCATGGCGTCGTGCCCGCCCACCGCGCCCGAGCCGATCGCGAGCACGCCCGCGGCGACTCCGACCGCGGAGAGCGCGGTGCGAACCGCCCCAGCTACACCCAACTTCGAATGCTTCATCATTCGTCTCCGTCCCCTCAGACGCTCGCGAAGCGCTGCGTCTTGGATCAAAACTGGGCGGGTGTCCCGCACTCGTCTTGCGGGGGCTCGGGCCCCCGATCGCTTTCGTCACGCATCGCGCCGCGACCCCTCGCGGCGCCGAGCAAGCCCGCCGGGCCTCTCCCCGACGGGCTCGCGCACGCTCGTCACTTCTTCGCGCCGGGCTTGCCGCACTTCGACACGACGACCTGGCGATAGAAGCCGAGCTCGTCGCGCCAGTACTCGCCGTTGAACGGCCACAGCTCGTGCTCGTCGTCCTGCTCGACGACGCCGTAGATGTCCGTCTCTTCCTTGGTCATGATGCCGAGCGCCTGCGTGTCGATCTTGTTTCGCTCGGCGGCGGTGATGTCGATGAGGATCTTCTGCGAGTCGCGGAGATGCTCGTTGAGCTCGTCGAGGTAGCGCTGGTAGCGGTCGCGCGCGAGCGTTCCGGCCTTGCGGACGGCGACCTCGCGCGCGAGGTCGAGCGCGTCGGTGATGTCGTTGCCGAGGTCCGAGCTCTTGAAGGCCGCGTCCTGCGACTTGAACAGATCGCGCTCCTTGTCGAGCACGCGGACGTACTCGATGTTGCGGAGGAGCTGACGATCGCTGAGGGCGTTCTCGACGACCGGCTTGATCTCGGGCTTCAGATCCGCCTTGCCGTCGCGCACCTTCTTCAGGAAGTCGAAGAACTGCTCGTCGGCGTTGTCGCCCTTGTACTTGTCGAGGATCGCCGTGAGCTCCTTCTTGATGGGCTCGTACTTCTTCCGCATGCGAGCGACGATCGTCGTCGCGTCGTCGTACTGGCAGATCGTGAAGGCGATGATCGCCTTGATGATGCTCGCCTCGGGGTAGAACGCGTTCGGGAAGTACGGCGACTCGAGCGTGTGGATGTTGCCGAGCGCGTGCGGGTAGTCACCCGCCATGAAGTACGCCCACGACTCCTCGAAGAGCGAATCGAGCCAGTACTCGCTCGAGACGTTGACGCGGTTCCAGTACTTCACCGCGGCCGAGAGCTTCGTCGGATCGATCTTGGGGACGTTGTTCTCGTCCAGCCGGACCGAAGCGGAGTAGTACGTACGCGCCATCGAGATGTACGCGAGGTCGCGCATGCGCGCCTCGTCCTCGACGCCCTCGACGCCCGACTCGAGCGCATCGACGACGGACTGGAACGCCTTGACCGCCGGCACCGACTGGCGACGCTGGACGTACGAGATGCCGCTGAAGAACTTGGCCTGGACGTAGAACGGGCTGGCCTTGTCGACCTTCTCGAACAGTTGCAACGCAGCGTCGTAATCACGCGCGTTGTACTTGTAACGACCTAGCAGGTAGTTGAGCTGCCAGTAGAGGTTCTTCTGCTGCGGGTTGTCGAAGCGCTTGATCTGATCGGCGTCGTACTTGCCGACACGCTCGACGATGTTCGCCGGCTCGGGCAGCTGCGTCGCGAGGCGAGCGAGCCAGAGGAGCGTCTCGTTGAACTTGAGGTGGTTCGGCTTCTCCGCGATCTCGCTGAAGAGGGCGTAGCTCGCCTGGTAGAACTTGAGGTTGTAGAGCGCGATCGCCAGGTGATACTGCGCGATCTGCTTGTTGCCCTCGTCGTCACCGGTCTCGCCGCTCGTCACCTTCTTGAGCGCGAGCGCCGCCTGCGACCACTTGCCGTTGTCGAAGAGGCGCTTGGCCTGCGCGGCCTCCTCCGTCATCTGACCGGCCGTGACGGGTCCGTCATCGGCCTTCTTGGCGCCCTTGTCGTCCTCGTCGAGGTCGATGACCTCGCCCTTGCCGCCCTTCTGGCCGCCCTTCTGTCCCTTGTCGCCGCCCTTGCCGGCCTTGTCGCCTTTGTCCTTGTCGCCTGCCTTCTGGCCGGCTTTTTGGCCGCCCTTCGCGGGCTGACCTAGGACGTCGCCGTGAGGCGTTGCCAAAAACGCAGTGAAGAGAGAGGCCGCGAGAGTCAGGCTGGCCAACCGTTTGCGCATCGTCGTTTCCTCGCTTTCAGCGACTCGGGTCCGGATGTCCGGGGGACTGCGGTGGGTCGGGTTGCGGTGACGTGTCCACCGCTCGGTGCATCGGGCTAGTTTCGGAAATCGTCGGGCTTCCGAGCGACTGCGAAGGTGAGGAGCAGCCGCTCGACGAAGCGCTCCGGCTCGAAAGACACCACTCGAGAAAGTGCTCGCAGCGCGCGCGCCGAGAGCGAGATGAAGGAGGGAGGATGAAGATCCCTCAAGGGGCACGACCAGAAGCGGAGCTGGGTGGGCAAACGAGCCGAAACGGCCGTTTCGAGCGAGGATTCGAAGCCTCGTAAGTCGCTGGGTCCGAGGGCCCGGCGCGCACAGAACCCAAAAAGCTCAATGAGAATCGAGAGATATTACGTGCAGCGCGCGGATGGTAATAAGGGCGTCGCGGCGTTGTCAAGCGGCGCTTTTCGGGCCGAAGGGGGCGGCCATGTGAGAGCACGTGGGCAAGGCCCCCTGGCGCGGTGACGCCCCGCCCACCGCGACGCCCATTTTCTCGGGTCACCCCAAGGAGAGACGCGTCGGGCAGCCCGGACGGCTCGTCGTCGGGGTCACGCATTTTTGTTGATGGGAGGACCGCGAGGGGTCCACGCACCGGCTGGTGGAGCTGCGAGGCGGGTCGCGTCGACGGTTTGCGTCGGCTCCGCCCCCGGAGAACCTCGGAGGGTCTGAGGAGACGGGGCGGTCCCCGACAAAACGCCCATCGCGACGAGGAGGCGGCGGAGGGCGAAGACGACTGTTGACGGTAACGCTCGGTTTCGATTAGGGTCGCGGCGTCTCCCGAAGCTTAGTTTGGGCCGTTTTCCCCTCCTCGTAGGAGGTCCACGGTCGGACCGCTCTCCCAGGGCGCTCCGGCCGAGACCCTCGGACGAGTCTCCGACGAGGTGGGACCGTCCCGCGGATCGTGTAGTCTCCCGAGCCGTCGCAGTCGACCGACCGGGTGTGTCTCCGCAGGCGGTATCTCCACAGGCGGTGTCTACAGCAGGTGCTTCTCGCAGCAGGTTTTTCTCGCAGGCGCTGTCTCTCGTAGGCGCTGTCTCTCGTAGGCGCTGTCTCTCGCAGGTACACTTCTCCTCGCTGTCTCACTCCTTTTTCGCCCGCTCGGTCCCGAAGAACGCGCCGACTCTCGAGGATGGCGCGACACTCCAAAGAAGGCTTCGCCCCTGAGCGAAGGAGCTCACCCAAGATGACGCGATCGATTCTCACCGGCCTGTTCGCAGTGGTCAGCGTGACGGCCCTCGGGTTGCTCCCCACCGCCTGTCAGAGCTCTGGCATCGGTGATCCCTGCACGCCGGAGGACGAGTACAACCCGCTCTTCGGTGGCTTCAAGGTGACCGAGGACAACATCGAGTCGCGCTCCTTCCAGTGCGAGAGCCGCATCTGTCTGGTCAATCACTTCCAGGGTCGCGTGAGCTGCCCGCTCGGCCAGCCGGCGCCCAAGGCGTGCAAGGGCACGAACGACAGCGCGTCATGCCCGACCGGCGCGAACTGCGTCGAGGCGGCGACCTACGCGCCGTACTGCGACAAGAACACGCCTTGCCCGGACGGCTTCACCTGCCAGATCCTCAACAAGGACTCGAACGCGCAGGGTAACTTCTGCGCTTGCGATCCCGGAGCGGACAAGTGCCCCACGACCAACGGGGGCTACACCTGCGACGCGGGCACGAAGCAGTGCAAGAGCTACGTGTGCCACACGCCGGGTGACTGCCAGGATCCCAACGCGAAGGCGGCCGACAACCAGGGCAAGGCCTGCTGCGTCCCCGGCGACTCGACGAAGCCCATCGCCGGCGCGGTGTGCGGCCAGTGCGACAACAAGGGCGGCCGCGACGCGGCCAGCGCGGTCTATTGCTCGTGCCGCTGCGGCGTCGCCGCCGGAGCGCCCGAGGAGCCGAACTTCCACTTCTGCGAATGCCCCGACGGCTTCGAGTGCAGCGAGATCCGTCGCGACCTCGGCATCGGCGATCCGCTCCTCTCGGGCAAGTACTGCATCAAGAAGGGCACCGGCACGACGTCGTCGGAGGCCGGCACGAAGTGCGGCGCGGTGGCCGGCTTCTACCAATCGGGCACCGACGCGAACAGCATCGAGTGCAAGGGCCAGCCCGCGCTCTGACGAGCCCGGCGCCGCGTGACGCGGCGCTGGGGTGATCCCGCGATCATGACCTCTGGCCACCGACCCGCGACGCGATTGCAGGTCGGGCTGGAGGCCGAAGAAGCCGCTGCTTCGTTCTTCGAAGCCAGCGGCTTCGCCATTCTCGGGAGGAACGTCCGCGTCGGGCGCCTCGAGATCGACATTCTCCTGCGAGACGGGCCGGTGATCGTCGTCGTCGAGGTGCGGACGCGGGGGCCGGGTGCCTGGGTCGGCGCTCTGGCGAGCGTCGACCAAGAGAAGCAGAAGCGCGTCCGTCGCGCAGGCGAGAGACTTTGGCAACGCGTTTACAAGAAGGACCGAAGTCTGGACCGCATGCGGTTCGACATCGCGTCGGTGACGTTCGACGAAGACGGCCGCGCCTCGATCGAGCACGTCCGAGCGGCGTTTTGAGCCGCGCCGCGGGTGACGACGCCCGCGTGGTGACGACCCGCGGGTGACGACGCCCTGCTCGCGACCTCGCCGTGCGGGCGACCTCGCCGTGCGGGTGACCTCGCCTGCGGTGATTACGCCTCGAGGTGATCCTGCATGTCGTGGCGGAGCTCCTTCAGCTTCGCGACGCCGTCCGCCTTGTCGCTCTCGAGCGCTTCGATGATGCCGTCGACGCGCGCGATTTCCTTCTTCTGGTGACCGCGCATCGTCTCGACCATCTGCTCGAAGGCCTCGAAGAAGTGCTGGAGCTCGTCGCCCTTGCGGAGCTTCTCGCGCAAGATGAGCTTGCCGCTCCCGACCTCACGCATCAGGCGCTTCATCTTGAAGATCGGCCCGGCGATCTTGTGCGTGAAGATGATGCCCGCGATGCCGATCCCGACCACGAGCGCGACCATGGCGCCGACGAGGCCGATGAAGAGGTTTCGCTGGCCGTCGCGCACCGCCTGGGCCTGCTTCTCGAGGTCGGAGGAGCGCTTCGCCAAGAAGGCCGCGTCCTGCTCGAGTCGCTTCTGCTCCTCGACGAGCTTCGCGTCGTCTTTGTCCGCTTCGCTCTTGAACGTCTTCGCGAGCTCCGGCTGGTCGCCGTAGTTCTTGTCGATGTTCATCGCGACGACCTGGCTGACCTTGCGCGACTGCTCGATCACCTGCTTGCCGCGCTCGACCGTCTCGGTGCCCTGCTTGACGGTCTCCTTGCCCTGGTCGACGGTGTTCTGGCTCTGCGCGACGACCTCGGCGCTGGTGCGCCACAAGAGGACGCCGAGGCCGGTGGCCAGCACGACCGCAATCGCGACGAGGAGCCCCGTGTACTTGAGCTGGAACTGCGGATCGAGGAGGTAGTTCCGAGCGCTGCGCTTGTATTTGGGTGCTTGCGTCATCTTCTGGTCTCGTGCGGCCGAGTCCTGCGTCGTGGCATCGTAGGCCTCGCGCAGCGTGACACGCAATTAAGTCTCCGTCGTGGCGTCGTCCTCGCGAGAGTGTACGGGCGAAGCGGCGGCCGGATCGCGTCGGCCTCGCGGTGGGCTCGGGCGACGGGTCGATCCGCCGCGCGCGATCAAAGGCTCGCGGCCTTCGCCATCAGCTGCTTCGCGGCGTCCTCGGACGCGGCTTGGATCAACAAGTTCTCGCCCTCGATATCGCTCGAGCCCTGCGCTTCCGTGCTCCGCGTGCCGGTGATCGTCGCCTTCAGCGATTTGTCGGGGTAGGTCCAAATCGTCGAGTTGAAGGAGATGGACACCTTGCCGCCCGAGTAGACCGGCGCCTCGACCGAAGTGATGAGCAAGAGCCCTTTCAGCTTCTTGTCCTTGCAGACCTGTCCGCCCTGCGTGGGGCTCTCGCTCTTCGGCGCGATCGCGTACGCGGAGCCGCTGAGGAGCTTGGCGCTCGCCGCGCTGCGGACGACCTTGTCGATCTCCGCGCTCGCGCGGCTCGTCTTGTTCGTGACCTGGATCGCGACGTAGTACTTCGTGCTGGCCCCGATCACGGCGGGCGTGTCGTCGCCACCGCCCGCGAGCGAGCCGAGCGATCGCTCGATGGCCTTCAGCACGTCGGCGTCGGACTCACGGCTCTTCGCGGCCTTGAGGCACGCGGCACCCTCCGACTTGCCGAGCTTGCCGAGCGCGGCGGCGGCCGCGACCTTGACCGACGAGTTCGAGTCCTTCAGGCCGCCGCAGAGCGGATCGACCGCCGCGGCGTCCCCCGAAGCACCGAGCGCAAGGGCCGCTTGGGTGCGCACCTTGAAATCGTCGCTCGTCTTGAGTTGCTTGATGAAGAACTCGGTTCGCGGATCGGCGAGCACGCGCGAAGTCGGCGCGGCGGCAGCGAGCAGGAGCGGCAACGAGACGGCGAGCCGAGCCCAGATCCGCGACGGGGCGCGCATCTCGAGCGGGGACAAGTGCCGGCCGGCCATTTTCTCCACCATACACGAAGCAGTCCTTCCTTTGGCGCGGTTTGCGGGCGCGCGCAGACGCGCCGCTCGACGCCGCGTCGACGCGCGAGCCCGCTCCCTGGGCCGCGCGTCGGCCCCGGCGCCGAAGCACCGGGAAAGGCGGGCCTTCCGACCGGGGCTCGCGCGGCCATCGATCGGCGCGGGACCCGAGCGTCTCCGCCTCCGCGATGCACGAGAGCTTCGACGGCCATCGGTTCCCGAGCTTCAACGGAACGGGAAGTTCGGTGGGAGCAGCGGCGACACCCTGCGCCCCGGCGTTGCACCGACCAGGTCGATCGGTGATGCTGAGCGCCATGCCACGGACTCAGGGAGCGCGTCGCTCGCTCCAGCGCTGGCGAGCCCTCGCGTGCGTCGCGATCTCGCTCGTCGTCCTCTCGCTCGCGCGCTCGGCTGGGGCCGTGCCGGTGCGCGTGCGCGGCGGCGCCACGATCGATCTGATCGCGACCGAGGGCGCGACCGACGTCACGCTGCGCGGGCAGATCGCGGACGACGTGGGCGCTTCGCTCGGCAAAGCCACCGTCCGGATCGAAGCGGTCGACGCGGATGGCCGCGTCGCGCATCTGCCCCCGGGCGCGCCCTGCTCGCTCGACGACGCGGCCTCGGTCCGCACCGACGGCGACACCTACGTCGTGACGACGAGCGAGCGCGGGGACTTCTGCGTCAAGAAGCCGGGAGACGCCAAGGGGCTCACGTTCCACGCACGCTTCGTCGGCAACAACTTCTTCGACGAGACGGAGACGAAGACGAGCCCCGCCCCCGCTTCGGAGCAGAGGGCCCGGACGCTGCTTCGTTTCGAGAGCCCGCCGACGGAGATCGATCTCGAACGTGAGAGCGTGAACGTCGTGGTGTCGTTGAAGATCGATCGCGCCGACGCCGATCGACTCGCGGCGCTCGGCGCCATGCGACGCGAAGGGCTCGCGGTGTCCCTCGAGGACGAGCGCGGAGGCGAGCTCGCGAAGGCGACGACCGGAGGCGATGGGCGCGCGCGCTTCGAGCTCAAGGCGAAGGATCTCGCGAGCCCCGGCAACGGCGAGCTGCGCGCGCGCTTCGCTGGCGATGGGCCCCTCGCGCCGTCGACGATCTCGGTCCCGGTCATGCGCTCGGCGGTGGTGCACCTCTCCGCGACCGATCCCGAAAGGGGCGATCCGGAGGCCGGGATCCCCATCGACGTCGTCGCGGGGAGCGATCACGGCGTGGTCGACGGGGGCATCGTGGAGGCCCTGATCGGGACCGACAGCGTCGGCTCGGGCAACGTCGTCAAGGGCAAGGCCCGCGTCGTCGTGAGCTTCGCCGCGGGGCACCGCGGCGAGGTCCCCGTGACGCTGCGCTACATCTCCGGGGCACCCTTCTGGCGCCCAGGGCGGGAGATCCAGGTCGTCCTCGGCGTGGCAGGGCCGAGCCTCTGGAGGCACCTGCTCCTCGGCGGCCTCGTCGCGGCGCTGACGGGCTGGATCGTCGCGAAGTGGCGGCGCTCACCCGAGACGATGCGGCCCGAGTCGGCGAGCCTCCCTCCCCCGTCGGGACGCCCCGAGATCGTCGTCGTCGACCGCCCTTCGGGCATCCGCGGATGGAAGGGCACGGTGACGGACGCGCACGACGGCTTCCCGATCGCGGGCGCGCGCCTTCGCGTCGTCTCGGTGGGCTTCGACGGGGAGCGGACGCTCGCCGAGGTGACGACCGACGAGACCGGCGCGTTCTCTCTCGACGCGGAGGCCCCGGAGGGCGCGCGCCTCGTGGTCGAAGGCGATCTGCACGCGACCTATCAGCAGGCGCTGCCGCCGCCGAGCCTCATCCGCGTCGCGCTCGTCACGCGCAGGCGCGCGGTGCTCGATCGACTCGTGAAGTGGGCGCGAAGTCGCGGGGGCGCGTTCGACGGCGCGAAGGAGCCGACACCCGGCCACGTGCGTCGCGTGGCCTCGAGGACCGCGGCGTCCGACGTCGAGGCGTGGGCACGACGTGTCGAGCATGTGGCGTTCGGGCCGGACCCGGTCACGCGTGCGGTCGAGGACGAGGTCCAGCACGCGGAGCCACAGGCCCTGCCGCCGGCCGATCGGGGGCAAGCCGAGGCCGCTTCGCCCGCGGGAGGTCCACCGGCACGTTGACGCGAAACTCACTATACATATAGTCGCCTCTCGTCCCGGCGCGCTCGCCGGGTCGGCTCCTTCGTGCGTCCTCGCCGAGGAGAGCCTCCGACTCGCCTCCGGCGAGCGACCGACAACTCCGAATCGAAGCCGAACGAGCCCGTTGCGCTCGCGGCGCATCTCCCGCAGCATCCTCCGAGGAGCGATCGTGGAAAACCTTCTCATCGGGCTCGCCGTCATCGCCGTCCTCGCCGTCCTCGCCTTCGTCTTCCTGCGGAAGAAGGAGCCCGAGGCGATCGAGCGCGAGGAGGAGCCGAAGCCCTTGCCCAAGGCCTCGGCGACGCCGACCGCCGCGAAGAAGGAGGCGCCCGAGCGGAGCGAGGCGAAGCAGGTCGCCACCAAGCCCGCTGCGAAGACCGAGAAGCCGTCCCCCTCGCCCAAGGCCGCCGACGAGCGTCGAGAGGCGCCCTCGAAGAAGGCCGAAGAGGAGGACGAGGAGGACATCGAGGTCGCCCCCGAAGCGCCCGTCCCGGCCGAGGCGAGCAGGGAGCCCGCCGGCGCGAGCCGGCCCCCGCGTGGGAGCGTTCCGGCGGCGAGCCGCCGCGCGAAGGACGTCGCCGGCCTCCGCAAGGGGCTCGCGAAGGCGCGCGAGCAGGAGGGCTTCTTCGGTCGACTGAAGGCGCTCTTCAGCGGCAAGAAGGAGATCGATCCGCAGGTCGTCGAGCAGATCGAGGAGGTCTTGCTGACCAGCGACGTGGGCGTGAAGACGACGCAGCTGCTCGTCGACAAGATCAAAGAAGCGCTCGCGAAGAACGAGCTGAAGGACGAGGCGCGCGTTTGGGAAGCGCTTCGCGCGGAGGCCACCGAGATCCTCGGCATCGGCGGTGGCGGCATCGCGCTCAGCAGCAGGCCGACCGTGGTGATGGTCGTCGGGGTGAACGGCGTCGGCAAGACCACGACGATCGGCAAGCTCGCGACCCGTCTCCAGCAGCAGGGCAAGAAGGTCGTGCTCGCCGCGGGCGACACGTTCCGCGCCGCGGCCGTGCAGCAGCTCGTCGTGTGGGGCAAGCGCGTCGGATGCGACGTCGTGAGCGGCGCCGAGGGCGCGAACGCAGGCGCGGTGATCTTCGACGCGATCCAGAAGGCGAAGGAGGTCGGCGCGGACGTGGTGCTCGCCGACACCGCGGGCCGCCTGCACACGAAGACGAACCTCATGGAGGAGCTGAAGAAAATCCAGCGCACCATGGGCAAGGCGCTCGACGGCGCGCCCCACGAGACGTTGCTCGTCCTCGACGCGACGAACGGCCAGAACGCCACGCAGCAGGCCGCCCTCTTCAAGGAGGCGCTCCCCCTCTCCGGGATCGTCCTGACCAAGCTCGATGGCACCGCGAAGGGCGGCGTCATCCTCGGGATCTGTGCCGAGCAAGAGCTCCCGGTCCGCTACATCGGCATCGGGGAGCGCGCCGAGGATCTGCGCGACTTCCACCCCGAGGAGTTCGTCGAGGCGCTGCTCGGCTCGGCCCAGGAGAGCGCCGAAGAGGCCGCCTGAGCTTCTCGACCCCGATGGCGAGCCCCTCTTTTTTCCGCCCGCGGACGACCGTGGGGGGCGCACGACGCGGCCCGAATTCACGTGCAATTTGCCCCTGCCCACACGCTCGTTCACCGCATCCACCCGAGGCCTCGGTTTTCGGTGTTGATTCGGCGATTTTCGGCGTGCTATAGTGCGGCCGTCTTTCTGTAAGCCTTAATTCTGCTGCAAAATCAATCACTTAGAGCAAAACTGCTGTAAAGACCCGGAGCAACGTTTTACGACGGCCCGTCCAAAAACGGGATGCTCGCGTCGCACGAATGGGATCTCTGTTCGCGAGGGTCGTCTTCGCGGATGTGGAAGGGATGGCGATGAACCAGGCTCGCGTGGGGCTTCTCGTTGCGGCCGCGCTGTTGGCGGCGCCGCTGACTGCAGCAGCCCAACCCGCAAAATCCGGAGCAGCAGCAAAACCAGCGGACGCCAAGGCCGGCGCCAAGGCCGGCGGGAAAGCCGGCGGAAAGGGCGCGCAAGCCGCCGCCGCCGGGGATCAGCCCGCAGGCGATCAGCCGGCTGACCAGCCCGCCGACCAGCCTGCCGACCAGCCCGCCGACCAGCCGACGGGCGATCAGCCCGCGGGGGAAGGCGAAGGCGAAGGCCTCGCGGACATCTGCAAGATCTCGCCGGAGGCGTGTCCGACGCTCGACATCGACAAGGCAGCGGCGCGACCGCTGAACCCGGAGATGTACGCGATGCAGCAGCGCTACGTGCTGCACCAGCACCGCTTCGAGATCAACCCGTACTACGCGCAGACGATGAATGACCAGTACGTCACTCATCCGGCGTTCGGTCTCGCGGTCAACTACTACATCACGAACGCGATCGCCGTGGGCATCAACGGCAACGTCTACGGCAACTCGCCGTCGAGCTTCAACTTCCAGACGAGCCGCGCGGCTCGCGTCGGTGAGCCCATCACCGAGTACCAGTGGAACGCGAACGCGAACTTCACGTACGTGCCCGCCTACGGCAAGTTCGCCGGCTTCAGCGACTTCATCTTCCACTACGACTTCTACCTGGTCGGCGGCATCGGCGCGACGTCGACGCGCCCGATCGCCGTCGTCGACCCGGACAACCGGACCTTCAGCTACACGCCGCGCATCACCTTCAACATCGGCGGCGGTCTCCGCATCTTCTTCAACCGCTGGCTCGCGCTGACCGCCGAGGTCCGCGACTACATCTTCCCGGAGAGCCTCGAGAACCCGGCCATCGCCTCGGGCCTCGACAGCAAAGGCAAGCCCAACGCACAAAACCCGGACACCTGGACCTCCCCTGACACGAGCATCACGAACAACGTGCAGGCTCAGATCGGGTTGTCCCTCTTCCTGCCCTTCTCGTGGGAATACCGAAAGCCGCGATGAGAGAAGGGAAAGTGAAGATGAACACGGGGAAAGTGACCATGCACCTTCGTAACGCGGCCCTCCGAACTCTCGCCGTCGCCGGCTCTTGTGCGGCCGTCTCGCTCGGTTTCTGTCTGGGGCTCACGGCGCTCGAGAACACCGCCGAGGCGCAGGAAATCCAGATCACCGGTCCTCTCGCGGGCGCGCCCGCGGTTCGCAAACTCCGCTTGCACCGCGAGGGTCGCTTCGAGATCGCGCCGAACGTGTCGTTCTCGCTGCTCGACGAGTACCGGCGCACGATCATGCCGGGGCTCAAGCTCCAATACCACTTCACCGACTGGTTCGGTCTCGGCGTCTGGGGCGGCTACGGCATCCAATACAACACGGGTCTGTCGGAGGAGCTCCAGCAGAAGGCGGTCGACGATCGCGCCTGCGCGAAGAACTCGGCGCAGCCGGCCTGTCAGCTCACCGCCGTCAACCTCACGCACCGAGCGAACGCGAACCTCGCGGACGACCAGCTCGGCCGCATCCAGTGGGTCGTCGCACCGCAAGTCACCTTCGTTCCGTTTCGCGGCAAGCTCGCGCTGTTCTCGGCGCTCTTCGTCGACACCGACGTCGATCTCTTCGTCGGCGCGGCCATCGTCGGCCTCCAGGAGCGCGCGGCCTGCGGTGACAAGGGTCAGAAGACGTGCAGCGATCCGGCGAGCTTCACGCTGGCGAGCCGCATCGTTCCGGCGCCGACGTTCGGCCTCGGGTTGAACTTCTACCCGACGAAGTTCTTCGGCTTCGGCGCGGAGTGGCGCGGGCTGCCCTTCTCGTGGAACACGTCGGGCTTCGACGTCTCCGGCGGCGGGCCGAACAAGGACTTCCCCGACAACAAGATCAACGGGGAAGACCATCAGTTCCACTTCAACAGCATGATGACCGTGAACCTCACGTTCCGCCTGCCGGGCGGCGTGAAGGAATCGGAGTGATCGACCTCGCCGGCTGATCGCGCGTCAGCGCGTGAGTCGGATCGATCAACGAGGCCCGCGTCCCCCAGGGACCGCGGGCCTCCTTCTTTTTCGGCGTCGCCAATTTCGACTTCGAAAACGGGCCTGAACACCTTGCTGTCGGCGGCTGCCAGCACCATGCTGGGCGCTCACTGCGAGCCCGTCGAGAGAGCGGCGTCGCAGCCGACAGCGAGACCGATATCCCATGGGACTTTTCGATTTCCTCAAGAAGGGCTCGAGCCCTCCTCCCGCGGCGGGCGGCGCGCCCAAGACGCCGACCTCGAAGAAGATCGCGTCGCACGCGAAGTCGGTCGCCGACAAACGCGCGCAGACGTACGATCGCGCGGAGGCGATTCAAGCGCTCGCGGCGATGAAGTCGGGCGAGGCCGCCGAGGCGCTGCTCAAGCGCTTCACCTTCACGATCGATCCTTCGATCACCGACCAAGAGGAGAAGGAGTCGGCGTACCTCGGTGTGGTCGCCGCCGGGAAAGAGGCCGTTCCTCACGTGGTCGAGTTCTGCGAGAAGGCGGAGGTGCTCACGTGGCCCATCCGCATCCTGCGAGACATCTTGAGCGACGAAGAGCTCAAGGTGGAGCTCTTGAAGCTCGTCGAGAGCTTCGACACGGAGTACGCGCGCAACGTCGAGCCCAAGCTGCAGGTGATCAACGCGCTGAGCGAGTTGAAGGGCGAGGACGTGCGCGTGGCGGTCGAGCGGTTCCTCGACGACGCGAACGAGACGGTGCGCTTCCAAGCCGTACAGGCGGTGGTCGCTCAGGAGAGCGAGGCATGCTTGCCCGCGCTCGTGAAGCTGCTCGAGGCAGAGGAGTCCATCCGCATCAAGAACAAGGTGTGTGAGGGCCTCGTCTCGCGGGGATGGAAGATCCCGGCGCCCCTGGTGGGCAGCGCGACGAAGGCGTTCGAGGACCTGCAGGACTACGCGCTCGGCGCGGACGGCAAGGTCTCGCGCTACGGCGGCTTCTCGATGGCCTGAGCGTCGCTGCACGCCGATGGCCTGAGCGTCGCCGCTCGCGACGCGTCGGCGCGCCACCGAGCGATTGACACGTGGCCTCACGATTGGCGACCATCCGGGCCGTGGGTGGTCCCCAATCGCAGCGGGTTGCACCCAGCCGTCGCGCTCCGAGCACGGCGCACCCGCGCGGGCTCATCGATGCGACGTGCCGCGTGGGTCGGCGCCGCGCGATCACGACGGCCCTCGCCATCGTCGCCTGTTGGGTCGTCGCCGAAGCACCCGCGCGCGCGGCCGACGTCGAGATCAGCTCGGACACCGCAGCGCAGGCCTACGAGGTCGCAAACCCGTGGGGCTCGAACCGTCTCTATCGCAGACGCGTCACCGAGGTCCTCGGCTTCAGCATGTACCACCTGCAGGGCGACTACGCGCCGGGCAAGGCGGACTACACGGCGCGCGTGATGATGCGGCTCGACGCCGACGTCGGCGTCAACGCGCACCTGCCGGACGCGCAAGCGGGCGGCGAGACGACGTTCGGGGTCGCCGGCGGATCGAGGTACGTCCCGGGGCTCACGCCTGCGCGCCTCGACATGATGTACGCGTACGTCGAAGGACGGAACCTCGCGCACGGGCTCCTCGGGTTCAGGCTCGGTCGTCAGTACATGACCGACGTCCTCGGGCTGTGGTCCTTCGACGGAGGGATGGTGCGGCTGACGACGCCCTTCTTCATGGAGGTCGAGGCGTACGGAGGTCTCGAGCAGCGCGGCGGCCTGCCGCTGTCGAGCTCGCGCTACGAGCAGCAAGGCGTGTGGCGAGGCTCGCAATCCGACTTCGGCTCCGCCCCCACCGACCCTCGCCGGTCCGACTTCCCGTCGTACCAACCCGCGAGCGTCGCGCCGGCGTTCGGCTTCGCGATCGAGTCGCAAGGGCCGAACTGGATCCACGGGAGACTCTCGTATCGGCGTGTCTACAACACTGGTGATACGATTACACGCCAGTTTCCTGACGGCGCGGGCGGGTACGGCACGGCGGGGGGGCTCCGCATCTCGTCCGATCGCCTCGGCTACTCGGCCTACATCGGTGATCCGGGCATCGGCGGGATCAAGGGCGGCTTCACCTACGACTTCTACAACGTCCTCGTCCCCTACGCGTTCGCGGGCCTCGAGGGGTACTTGGGCAAGCGCGTCACGGTCGGCGCGGACTTCGACTACTACATGCCGACCTTCGACGCGGACTCGATCTGGAATTGGTTCGTTCACGATCCGCAGATGACGCCCACGGCGCGCGTCGCCGCGAAGATCACGGACCGCCTCTCGCTCTCCGCCTCGGGCGGGGCGAGGATGTTCTTCACGAACGGCGACAAGGCCACCTTCTCGCAGTCCGAGTGTGCCAAGGTCGGGCTCACGGCGGCCCCCGACGGTCGGTGCCTCTCGACGAGCGGGGCGCCGACGAGCTTCGACGTGGTCAACGGCGCCGCCTCGAGCATCGACGCGAACCTGCAGCATCGGCACGCGATCCCGGAGGGCCTCGCGCAGCTCGGGCTCCGCTACCGGATGAACACGGCGAAGCTCGAGCTGCGGTCGACGGCGGAAGCAGGGGCGCGGGGCCGCAGGGTCGGCGGCGATCTGATGCTCGACAAGTCGTTCGTCGGCGGGATGTGGGCGCTCGGCGGGAGGCTCTCGCTCTACAACTTTCACGATCCGACGAGGAGCGCGACGGCGGTGGGCGCTGACCAGTTGAAGAGCGCGCTCGGGACCGTCCCGCTCAGCTTCGACCGCGACGCGACGAGCTTCGGCTACGTGATCGGCGCCGGGTGGAAGCCTCTCGATCTCTCCCGGGTGGGGCTCGAGTGGCAGCACGACATCAACCGCCTCGTGGGGAGCAGGTTCCGCGTCCTGGCCACCCTCGACGTCCTGTGGATCAAGTGATGCGAACGTCGTCGGCACAGCGTTGGCTCGTCTCGAAGCTCGGCTGGGCGCTGGTGCTGGTGCTGGGCTCCGCGCTGTTCTTCGCGTGCGTCCTGCCGGACGCCTCGGCCGACGCGCCGGCGGCGGCGCCGGCGCGGAAGGTCGGCCCGTTCGTGACCGGCCTCTACCCGCTCCAGGGCAACGCGGAGGTGCCGCTCGAGTGGATGCCGCCGGGCAGCGACGTGAGCCCCGTGCCGAGCGATCGCATCTTCCCCCCGCAGACGCTGACGGTGCGCTTCAACCACAAGAAGCACGTCGGTGACTTCAAGCTGAGCTGCAAGGTGTGTCACGCGGCGGCGTACGGCAGCACGCAGGCGTCGGACCGACTGCTCCCGAAGCCCGAGGAGACGTGCGACAATTGCCACGACGTCGATCACTCCGACCGCAGCGCGGTCAAGGCGGGCAGCGCGGACGACGGCCAGTGCGGCTTCTGCCACCTGGGTGATGCGGCTGGGCGCAACGGGCACGTCGCGAAGCTCGTGCTCCCCTCCCCCGCCCTGCGATTCCCGCACAAGACGCACCTCGATCGCAACATCCAGTGCGCGCAGTGTCACGGTCGCGTCGAGAACGTGGAGCTCGCGACGCGCGAGCAGCTGCCACGGATGGCTGGGTGCTTCCGGTGTCACGCGCAGAGCTCCTCCGCCGGGAACGTGGCGAAGGGCGCGTGCACGACGTGCCACCTGACGGAGCCGAGCGGGCAGATGATGACCGAGTTCGCGGCAGGCGAGCTCATGCCGCCGCAGTGGCTGCACCTCGCGCAGCACACGCCCGACTGGATCGAGCGACACAAGAGCGTGGCGGCCAACGACAGCCGCTTCTGCGGCAACTGCCACCGCGAGGAGTATTGCGCCGGCTGTCACGACGGGAAGGTGCGAAACCGCACCGTCCACCCGAACGATTGGATCTCGATGCACGCGGAAGCGGCGCGCCTCGACAACCCGAGGTGCTCGAGCTGCCACCAGGAGCAGTCGTTCTGCGCCGACTGCCACCGCCGTGTCGGCGTGGCGCGCGACGGGCCCGCGGGCAACCGCGGCGCGAGCGAGCGATTCCACCCGCCGGCGAGCATCTGGAGCTCTTCGCCGCGAGGTCCGGGTCACCACGCGTGGGAAGCGGAGCAGAACATCAACGCGTGCGTGTCGTGTCACACCGAGCGCGACTGCACCACCTGCCACGCGACGCGGGGCCTCGCGGGCGGCCAAGGGGTGAACCCCCATCCGATCGGCTTCGACCGGAGCTGTCGGAACGCCTTCTCTCGCAACCCCAGGCCCTGTTTGGTCTGCCACGAGTCGGGCGATCCGACCCTGAAGAGCTGCCAATGAGGAGGCGCCCTTCGTCCCTCGGCCGGGTGGCGGGGCCCACGACCGCGCCCGCGGAAGGCGCGCATCGCCACATTTGCTTGCGTCGAGAGGAGACCGGCCGCTATAGCCTACGTCTGCGCGCCGGAGAGGCTCGCACATCGACCCCCTTCACGAACGGGCTGCCTGGCCGGCAGACTGACGCTCAGGCGCACCCCGAACGCGAAGGTGGAGGGTGCGTTTCGACATCAACGGCGAAGGAGACAAAGCGTGAAGGAGCTCGTTCAGTACCTCCTCAACAACCTCTACCTGGATTTTCAGGGAGAGATCTCGCTCGACACCGTCAGGGGCTTCCTCCGGGAGGACGACGGCAAAGAGGCACGTCAGCTGTTGGCGAAGCTGATCGAGGAGAAGGGCGTGGACGACATGCTGATCACGTTGGCCGATTGCCTGAAAGAGCACATCGCGAACGGCATCAGCGAGAAGACCGTGCGCGATCAGCTCGTGATCTACTCGGACAGCTGATCTCGGCGACGAGGCGGTTCGGGCGAGAGGGGCCGACGCGGACGGAGCGCGGGGGGATCGCGACGGCCGCCCTCCTGACCGCCCTCGCGGCCGCGCTGGGCGCGAGCTGCGACGTCGCGCGACCCGACGTGAGCGCGGTAGGACCTCCGCTGCACGTCAACGCGGTCGAGGCGACGTTCGGCGACGCGACGGGCGTCGCGTGGCAGGGGCTCGCCGACGCCTCGGGCGTACCGACGCAGGCCCGGATCTCGGTGACGTTCGATCGCTACCTCGAGCCCGCGACGGCCGCGCGACGCCAGTCGATCTGTCTCTCGACGGCGCTCGACGACAGCATCAAGAAGCTCACGGATTGCACGTCCCCGGCCCTTCAGCTCGTCAGCCCCAGCTACGATCCGGTCGAGCGACGGGTGACGTTCGACGTGGGCGAGCTCGCGGCGAACACGCGCTACCAGCTCTCGCTCTTCAGCGCGGCCGACGGAGGCTTCGGCTTCGTGGCGTTCGACGGCGCGCCGCTCGAGCTCCGGCCGCAGGACCTGGCGCGGTTCGCCGGCTCCTCGGGTGACTCGCAGGTGCTTCGGCTCCAGTTCACGACGGCCGACGCGACGGTGGCGCTCGGACCGCTGCCGGACGAGGACCCGACGGGTCTCTACTGCGGAGCGCTCGACACGCTCAAGGACCGTTGCACCGCGTGTCACGGCGCCGGGGGGACGATGGGGATGAGCCTCACGCGGGGAGGCAT
Organism: uncultured Polyangiaceae bacterium; assembly: GCA_964467935.1. Classification (GTDB taxonomy): domain Bacteria; phylum Myxococcota_A; class Polyangia; order Polyangiales; family Polyangiaceae; genus CAYYKK01. The sequence continues at coordinate 2,279 of CAYYKK010000048.1, read as the reverse complement.
CTTGTCCTCGGCGTTGGGGATCGTCGCGCACGAGACCGAGCTCGGAGGTCACGCCGCAGTCGCCTCGGAGGCACCCGCGCGATTCGGGGTTCGCATGGCTCGGCTCTTCGAGGGCGATCCCGGCAACAGCTACGTCCTCTACAAGATCCTGGCGAGCGCCGACGGCACGTGGAACCAAGAGGGGATGGCCGCGGGCGAAGCCGATCGCCTGCGGCTGAGCGTCGTCACCGGCATGCCGATGTCGCCGGACGGGGCGATGAGCCGCGACGACGCGCTCCGGATCAGCCGCTGGATCGGAGCAGGCGCGCACGTGAGAGACTGCATCGGAAAGTAGCCCGCCATCTCAGTTGGTGACAGCGCCCGAAGCTGCGCCAATAATGCAAGTTGGATGGCGCAATCCGAGTTGGCAGGCCCCAGGATCCTCCGGCGAGGCGAGCGGCTGGGGAGCGCCGCGCGTCTGGCGGGCTCGGGGGGTGACGCCGAGGTGTACCGCGGCGAGCTCGACGGCGTCAGCGTCGCGCTGAAGGTCGGCCGGGGGAGCGCCGAGCGCCTGGCGCGAGAGGCGGAGGTGCTCGCGCTGGCGTCGTCGACTGGCATGCCGGCTCTCCTCAGCGTCGGTTGGGTGAAGCGCGAGCAAGACCAATGGTGGGTGGTCGAGCGCGGCCCCGAGGCGAGGCCGTGCCTCGTGCTGGATTGGCGCCCTCACCACGAGGCCGACGCGAGCGTCACCCGCACGCTGGCGCTCGCGCGCGACGTCGGGGGAGCGCTCGCCGACGCACACGCGCTCGGGATCGCGCACGGCGACGTGAAGCGCGACAACGTCGTCATCTCGCGGGCGGGCCGCGCGACGCTCCTCGACTGGGGTCTCGCGTGCCCCGTGCACCAGCGCGAGCTGACCGGCGCGACGCCGCGGTACCTGGCGACGAGCGACGCCGACCTGGGTGACGCGCGCGCGCGCGATCTCCTGGCCTTCGGTGTGCTGCTGGCCGAGGAGCTCATCCCCTCGAGCCGGGGAGCTTTGGACGCGGTCGCGCGCGCCCGGCGCGTGAGCACGTCGGCGCCGCTCGACGGCCTGCTCGCGGCGCTCCTCGCGCCGGCGCCCGCAGCGAGGCCGAGCGCGAGGTGGGCCGAGGAGCTCGCCGCGGCCGCAGTCGGCGCCTCGAAAGAGGAGCTCGCCGACCGCCGCGTTCGGCACGTGAGAGCGACCTACCTGAGGGTGCGCCGCGACGCGCTCCGGGGCGTCGCGCCGGCCGGAGCGCCTCGTTGGCTCGACATGGCGAGCCGGTGGCTGCGGGCGATCGCGGATCTCGAGCGAGGCGACGGTGGCGACGATGCGGAAGACATGCAGGTACTTCCGTATCTGAATATCGAGCAAATCGGCCGCTGGCTCGTGTCGTTGGTCGGCCCGCACGCCGCGAGCTGGCCGTGCGGTCCCTTCGCCGACGCCGGCGAGGCGCGGCTCGTCGAGGGACTCGCCCTCCTGGCGAGGGACGCGGCGCCGAGCGGCTGGACGTTGCACGACGTCGAGCGCGCGGTGGTCGGTGGCGCGAGCGCGCCTTCGCGTCGCGCGCGCCCGGAGGACGCCGTCGAGCGTGCCGCGCGGCTCGTGGCGGAGCTCGGGGAGACGCCTCCTCGTTGGAGCGCGATCGAGGCGGTGGAGCGGGACGAGGCGGCTCCGCCGACGCTCGTGCGCGAGGCGGCGAACGCACTTCGCCTGCGCGCAGAGCTCGGACGAGCTCGGGCGCTGACGCTCCGAGGCTCCGCGAAGAAGGCGGACGCGGGCGCGCTCCTCGCCGAGATCTCGCGGCGGGCCGGCGACGTCGACGAAGCGGCAGCGCGCGCGAAGGCGGCCCTGGTGGACGATCCCGACGGTCGTGCGCGTGCGGTCCTCGCGAGGCTCGCGTTCGACGCGGGCGACGCGGAGGGGGCGCTTTCGGTCGTCGGCGACGCGACCGGCGCCGCGTGCGCGGAGGTCGCCGCGCTCGCGCTCGCGCAGCGCAGCCAGACGAAGACGGCCCTCGCGGCGCTCGAGCGCGGCGAGGCGTATGCGCGGTCGAGCGAAGACCGCGCGCGTCTCGCCGGCACGCGCGGCTACGTCCTCGCCGCCGTGGCGCCTGCCGCCGCGCTCGAGGCCTACCGGAGCGCGGTCGATCACGCGGTGCGAGCAGGGATGGTGGCCGAAGAGGCGAGCTACCGCACCGGAGAGGCGGCCGCTGCCGTCGACGAGGGCTACCTCGGAGAGGGGATCGCGACGGGCGCTCGCGCCGCCCTCTTGTGGG
>CAYYKK010000047.1:0-31453 GCA_964467935.1 uncultured Polyangiaceae bacterium | reverse complement strand
GAGCGCCGCGCGCGCGGCCGCGGCGGCCTTGGGTCGCTCGGCCCCCGCGACCTCGAAGCATTTGGCGACGAGCGCGCTCCCGCCGATCTTCGGCGCAAGCGACACCAGCCCCGCCACCTCCTCGTCCTGAAAGCCACGCATCTCCGAGTCGAGCTGCGCGTCGGTCGTGTCGATCCGCGCGTTGTGGTTCGCCTCGACCACCTCGGGCTGGTGTTTCGTGCGCCACGCGTCGGACGTCGTGAAGTCGATCTGTCGAATCAAGATCTTCGCCGCCTCGGCCTTCGTCGCCGGGCTCGCCGCGACGAGCCCGCTCGCCGCGGCGCGCGCCTCCGGGAGGGTGCCGTCGAGGCCGACGAGCGCGGCGCGGTCGACGTCACCGGTCGCAGCGCTCGCCGAAGGGCCGAGCGCCGCGCTCGCCGACGCTTTGTCGGCCTGCGTGCGCCCGCAGCCGGCGAGCGCCGCCACGACGCCGCCGACCGCCCCTGCGCGCCGCATCCACCGTCCGCCCCGATCGACCCTCGCCACCATACCGCTCTTCGTAACACCTCTCGGTGCGGCGCTGATCGCGTTTGTGCCTAGTGCCCAATGAAATCATCCGCTATGACTGCAGCATGCTAATGCTTTCTTCGATTCGACCTTCGATCATCGTCCTGCTCGCGCCACTCGCTTTGGGCTGCTCGGGCAACGGAGACGGCGTGGGCGGCAGCACGAGCGTCTCGAGCTCGGCGGCGACCACCTCCGCCGGCCAGCCCTGCGGCAACGCCACGTGCAATCCGGCGACCGAGTATTGCGGTTACGCGCCCGGGACCTGCGACGGTGAGAAGGCCTGTCACCCCTTCGGCGTCGACTGCATGGACAAGAGCGCGACCTGCGGCTGCGACGGAATGAACTACGAGGGCGCGTGCGCGACCCTCGTGGCCGTGGGCGGTATTCGCGCGAACGCGGCCTGCGCACCCCCCGCTGGCAAGTTCAATTGCACGTACCAGACGCAGGTGCCGGTCCTGTGCGACGCAGCCACCCAGTACTGTCTCGTCACGCCGGGGGGCGGCCTCTACTCGCTGAAGTGCATCGACGACCCGACGTGCACGACGCACGATTGCACCTGCCCCTTCACCGGCCACGAGGGCTGCGCGGCGAACTACTGCGCCAAGGATCCGGCGACGAGCGGCGTGACGATCCTCTGTCCCTGACGGCGGCTCAGGCGCGTCCTTGCGCACCTACTACGCTCGTAGTATGTCTTCGTCGTGCCGCCCGAACACGACCTCGGCCCGCTCGAGATGCAGGTGCTCGGCCTGCTCGGCGGCGGCGAGTCCCTCTCCGTGCAGGAGCTCCGCGACCGGCTCGCGGCGGCCGGCCACGATCTCGCCTACACGACCGTCATGACGATCTTGGTGCGCCTGCATCAGAAGGACGTCGTCGTCCGAAAGCGAGATGGCCGCCGTTTCCTCTACCGAGCGTCCCGATCGGCGCCTGCGCTGCGGCGTGGCATCCTCGCGCGCGTCGGGCGCTCGCTCTTCAAGAACGATCGCACGCGCCCCATCATGGCGTTGCTCGACGACGACGGCCTCTCGGACGACGAGCTCAAGGCCTTGCGTCGCGCCATCGACGAGAAGCTGAAGGCCAAGCGATGAGCGTCGCCGTCCTCGCCGCGTTCAATCTGCTCCTGAACGGCGTGGGCTCGTTCGTCGCCGGCGTCGCCGTCGCCCGCGCGGGCGAGAAGATCTTCCGCGTCGAGCCCGGGCCCGCGCACGTGGCGCTCTCTGCCCTGCCCTTCGCGAAGATCGCCTTCGATCTCGCGCGCGGCATCCCGGCCGACTCCTTCTTCTGGATGCGCGCGCGCCAGATCCCGCAGGAGCTCGGCACCTTCCGCATCGGGCTCGGTGTGCGCTGGGTCCTGCCCGCGTTCGACTTCGTCCTCGGCGCGCGCTACCACGGGCGCGTCTACGGCCAGAGCTTGGCCGACATCCTCGCGACCTGGCTCACGAAGAAGGTGAGCCCGGCAGCCCCCGCGGCCGTGGTGGCGATCCTCGCGTCCGTCGCCGCGGTTCGGCTCCTCCGCCGCGCCCTCGACTGGTGGCGCGCTTGGCGCTCCCCGCGGCGCGGAGAGATCCTCGGGGTTCGGAGGGTCGGGCGTCGACGCGTCCCCGTTCACCTGGTGCCGTCGGCCGGCGGAGCGCCGTTCACGTCGGGCGTTCTCTCGCCCTACGTCTCCTTCCCGAAGCCGCTCTACGATCGGCTCGGCGACGAGGAGCGCGAGGCGGCGATCCTGCACGAGCTCGGGCACGTCGCGCGCCACGATCTCGCGATCGCGACGACGGTGGGCGTCGTCGAAGACCTGTTCTGGTTCGTGCCGGGGCTCGCGAGGGCGGGCCGTCGCCTGCGCCTGGCCTCCGAGCTCGCCGCCGATGCTTGGGCGGTGCGCCGTGGAACGTCCCCCGAAGCCCTCGCGTCGGCGCTCGTCCGCTGCGGCGAGCTCCTCCGCTCGTCGGCGGACCGCGCCCTCTTCGCCCGCCACCTCGACGCACCGCCCCTCGCCGTGCGCGTGCGGCGCCTCCTCGATCCCTCCGCGCGCGCCCGGTGGGGTTTTCAATACCGCCTCGCTCGCCCGCTGATCCTCGCGTGGATCGGGGCGAGTGCGCTGTCCGTCGTCTTCTTCGGAAACCACTGAAGGCGGGGGACCGCTCCCACGCCGACCCGCCACGCCAACGCATACTACACACGTAGTATTTCAACGAAGGAATGCCTCATGCGCCTCGAGATCCTCGCCTTGCTCGGCCTCTCTTCCCTCGCGGTCGCGTGCGCGCCCGCGCGCGAGCCCCGCTATGCACGATTGCGCGATCTCGGCGTGGAGATGAAGGCGTGGGACCCGAGCCGCCCGCTCGTCATCGAGGTCGACGAGGGCGACACGATCCCGCTGCATTTCTCGCTCGAAGGGCCCCTCTTCGCGACGCTCCCCGACGCGCCGCCGCTCACGCTCCGCGCGAAGCGCCACTTCTATCTGCGCGTGTCGCGCGACGGCCTGCAATCGAGCTTCGACAAGAACGATTTCGGCGCGCGGCCGGTTCGCCCCGGGAGCTTCCAGATCGGCATCGGCGCGACCAAAGACGGTCCGCTCGCGACGGTCGCCATCCGCACGCCGACGCCGCCCGAGCCTTCGAAATGAGTCGACTCGGTCGCGCGGCGGTCACGCGCGGCGTCGGAGGTCGAGCACGATGACCCCAAGGGCGATCGCCGCGAGCGCCGCGACCACAGGCCACGGCAGCGATCGCCGCAGCGCGAGCGCGACGCCCAGGATCGGAATGGCGACGAGCCGGACGCCCGGCGACCAGCGGTGGCGCGCTTCGGGCGGCCCCGCGGAGAGCTCGGCGAGCGAACGGACCGCGTCGGGGTCCAGGCGGGGCTTCGCCGCCGGGTCGTCGGTCGGTGGCTCGGCGCGCCGGACGAGGGGCCGGGTCGCGTCGGGGATCTCGGGCGCCCGCTCGGCCGGCTCGCGGTATGGCGCGCGCCGCGAGGCGTCCTCGGGCGCCGGGAAGCGCGGGGGCTTCATTGCGGCGTGCAGCCGTCTCCGCCGCAGACGTCGATGATCTCGCCTGTCCGGTAGAAGTGGAACATCTGCTCGTTGTGCCAGGCGAGCTTGCGCGGCTTGCCGTGCGGATCGCCCACGTCGTCCGTGGGCGGGAGGTCGCCGGGCTTCGCCCACGGGTTGCCGAAATCGTAGCTCACGATGCCGGAGCCGGTCCGCGGGTAAGGCGCCGGCGTCACGAGCGCCACGTCGCGACCATAATGGTCCATGATCGAGACGCCGACGTCGGAGCGCGCGACGATCTCGTTGGTGAGCGGCGCGACTTGCCAATCACCCACCGCCGGGGCGAGGAGGACCTGGTGGACCGGCGTGTTCGGGTAAGGGTCTTGGGCGATGTGACGGTAATGGCTGACGGGATCGGTGCGATCCCAGAGGTTCTGGATGGCCGCGAGCAGGAGCTGTTGGTCGCGCCGATCGGGATAGCTGATCCCGAGGACCACGAAGAAGGGGGAGAAGTCGACCGATCGCGGCAGCAGCGTCGCGTAGTCGTTTCCCGGGACGCCGAGGTGACCGCGCGTGATGTCCACGGCCATGGCCATGTGCGTCGCGCCGAAGATGCCGCCCTGCGAGATGCCATTGTAATAGATGGCATTGGGATCGATGACGAGGCCCGTCGCCTTGATCTCCGGGATTTGGTCGAAGCCCTTCTTCATCGCGCGCGCGAGCAGGACGTGGTCGAGCACGCCCTGGTGCAGGCGGTCCGCGAGGATCGGGAAGCTCGACATGTCGCTCAGCATCTGGAGCGTGGCCGGGACGTCCTCGCTCGACATCCCCAGCATGTTGCAGCCGACGACGACGACCTTCTCGGTGTTCGCGAGCTCGTCGAACGTGTCGTTCGCGATCTGAGCATCGCTGCCGTTGAGGCCATGTCCGTGGATCATCACGCCGTGCGGCGTGCCGCTCGCCGCGCTGCGGGGGACCCGCGCGCGAAACTCCGCCTCGTAGACGCCCGCCTGGTGCGGCAGCCCGTCCGGCCCCCAATTGAGGACGTGCGCCGACGCGCCTCCCACCGTCACCGGGAGCGTGTAGTCCGGCACGCGGAACGTCCCGAGCACCTCGAACGCGATGTTCGGGTTCTCGGCCGTCGTGTAAGGGGTGATGCTCGTGACGGTGAGCGCCGGGCTCGCGTCCCCGAGCGCGGCCAGCGCCTCGTCACGCATGTGGAGCAGCGGACCGTGGAGCGCCTCGTTCGACGCCGTCGTCCAATCCCACGCGAGCAGGAGCCCCGAGCGCGGGACGCCGGCGCCCTCCAGCGCCTGAAAGATCTCCTCGAAATGGTCGACGCGGCTCGCCACCGGCGTCCCGGCCGCGCGTCCGTCACGGAGCGCGACGAAGGCGTCGCTCGGGGGCACGGCCTCCCCGCCCTTCTTCTTCAGCCCGCGCAGGGCGACGACGTACCGCGTCGACTCCTTCAACAGCACGGCGGGTCGCACGATGAGGGCGCGCTTCGTGTCGTCGTCGCCGCCGAGGTCGAGCTCCGCGAAACAAGGAATGCGGGTGAGCCCCCCCGACCCGAGCTCGAACATCATCACGCGCGCGTCGGGCTGCATGCTCTCCGCGATGCGATCCTCGCCGGGGAGGTCCGCGCCATCGAGATCCGCGAAGAACGCCACCGCGGGGACCCCGACGCCATAACCATCGAGTCGCCGATAGGGAGCGGGGTCGACGTGGATCCCCGAGGCATTGGCGGGCAGCGTGGTCGCGCCGAGCTCGAGCCGGAGCCCGGTCTTCCGCGTCGGGTCCGCGACGAGCCATTGGCTCGAAGGAAACGGCATCCCGCACACCTCGGGCACGAGCGGATCGCAATCGGGCTCGTCGGGGATGTGGAGGGTCGCGAGCGGAGAGACGGTCTCGCCGCGCGAGCAGCTCGACAGGAAGGTCCACGCGGCGAGGAAGAGCAGGAGCCGGATCGAGGCGCGCATGGGGGCATCGTAAGCGCATCTCGTCGCCGGCCGCACGGGCGACGTCGCGAGGCTCGCCCTCGCGCGTCCCCTCTCAGGGGCCCTCGTAGCGCACCCACGCCCTGCACTCGCGCGCCCCGTCGGACACGCACGCGACGCGCTCGACGCTCACGTGCCGACACCCCATGGCCTCGAAGAGGCAGCGCATCGTCTCGGTCGTGATCTCGCAGAGCATCCGGTGATGCCCCGGCCAGTCGGCGATGGTGGAGAGCGCGAGCCCCGGCTCACGAATCTCGATCGTCCGCGTGCCGGTCGTGTGGAGGAAGTTCCAGGCGCGCTGGATGTAGCGCGCATAGAGCGCCGGAGACGCGACGGTGCGGAACAGGGTCTGGTAGATGCCGCGCGTCGCGACGCGGACGACCGCGCCCGTGCCGTCGCGCGCGAGCTTCTGGCGCTCCGCCGTCGAGAGCCCCTCGCTGAGCTCGTCCAGAATGGGGAACAGCACCGACGTCGGGTACCAGGTCGACGCGAGCAAGCCGAGCGCGGGCCGGCTCGGGTCGAGCTCTCGTCGCACGGTGGGGTCGACGCGCGCGAGGATCGCCTCGTGGTGCGCCGTGCCGTGGCGCGTCTCGTACCAGAGGAGAAACTCGCGGATCGCGTTGCCCTTCACGAGCGCCTTGCCGCGGGCGCCTCGCTGGGAGTCGGAGGGCGGCGGGGCGCTCCTCCGCGAAGAAGGAGCGTCCTCGGCCTTCTTGCGCGGGTCGTCGATGGCTTCGAGCCCGGTGAGGGTGGGTTTGCGACGGTCGTTCAATCGCGCGATTCCGCGCTTGGCGCGGCACTCTCAGTCTACGCCGCGGGAGCCCCCATGTCTCGTGCCGGCCTCAAGCTCCATCGGGGGTGCCGCCAGGGTAGGCGTCGCTCGGCCCCCAGAAGACGACCTTCTGCGCCTCGTCGAGGACCATGATGCAGCGCGGACCGCGCGCGAACCGCGAGAAGACGGTGCCCTCGGGCGCTGCGCGATGCGCGTCGAGCTCGTGCCCGTAGCGAGTGAGCTTGGCCGAGGCGTCGGCGGTGTCCACCCCGGCGCTCGCGCGCTGCGCGAGGAGGAGGCGGTGCATCGCGAGGAGCCCCGTCAGGCGGGTGATCTCGCGCGCTCGATCCTCGGCCGCGCTGGACCTCCGGAGATAGACGAGCGTCCGCTGCTCGTGGCGCTCCTCCGGCCCTCGGATCCACCCCGAGACGGCGAGGCGCGAACGGTCCCAGCCCGCGGCACCCGTGATCGGCTCGATCTCGTGGACGCTGTCGGGCGAGACCGCGAACATCGCGAAGCGATTGAACCTCGGTCGCAACCGCGCGACCGCGCCGTCCCGCGCGACGAGGCGGAGCGCACCGCCACGATCGTCGGGCCACTCGCCGTCCTCGGGGTGCGTCAGGTAGAGCATCCACGCGACGAGCCTCGGCCTCGCTTCGTCGTCGCGGTGGTCGGTGTGCGGAGAGAGCCAGCAGCCTTCGCCGTAGGCCATCGCGCCGCTCTCGACCTCGAGATCGCCCGCGCGCGCGACGGTGACGCCGAGCGTCGCGCAGAGCTCGGCGGCGTGCGCGCCGACGTGGTCGCGCAGCGCATCGACCCGAGGGAGGCGGTGCGCCGCGTCCTCGAGCGCGCAAATCCCGTTCTGACGATGCGGCAAGATCGACAGCTCGTGCGAGCGACCGTATTGCGTCATCGGGCCCCACTCACGATGGGCCAGGAGCTCGTCGCGCGTCGGCGCGGCGTCTGCGTAGAAGTCGTCGGCGAACACCATGCGGTGCACGTCGGGGCGCGAGAACCGTGCGACGAGGGACATCGGTCGAGGAGGTTATCGCAACGAAGGAGCGCCGCGAGCGCCGCGAGCGCGGCGTCGACGGTGCGCGAGGGATGGCGTCCCGCCGAGCCTTGGATTACCCCTCGCTCGTCCCCGGGGGATCGAGGAGCGAGCCGCGTGACGAGCGAACGAAGAGACGACGACGAGAGCGCCTCGCTGCCCAACGTGGTCGACGCGTACCTCGACCTGCCGAGCGTCGAGAAGGTCGAGGACCCCGGCACCGCGCCGACCCACGCGCCGCGCATCCTGCTGCTCTACGGTTCGCTCCGCGAGCGATCCTACAGCCGCTTGCTCACGCTCGAGGCGGCGCGCCTCCTGGAGCGCTTCGGCGCGGAGACGCGGATCTACGATCCGCGCGGCCTCCCGTTGCCCGACAGCGTGCCCGCCGATCACCCGAAGGTCGTCGAGCTGCGCGAGCTGTCGCAATGGTCGGAGGGTCAGGTGTGGTGCAGCCCCGAGCGCCACGGCACCATCACCGGCATCTTCAAGGCCCAGATCGATTGGATCCCGCTCGAGCACCGCGGCATTCGGCCGACGCAGGGTCGGACCCTCGCCGTCATGCAGGTGTGCGGCGGCTCGCAGTCGTTCAACGCGGTCAACGCCCTCCGCGTCCTCGGTCGTTGGATGCGCATGCTCACGATCCCGAATCAGTCCTCCGTCGCGAAGGCGTTCCAGGAGTTCGACGAGGCGGGTCGGATGAAGCCGTCGTCGTACTACGACCGCGTCGTCGACGTGATGGAGGAGCTCGTGAAGCTCACGCTCCTGACGCGCGGTCGCGTCGATTACCTGACGAGCCGGTACAGCGAGCGCAAGGAGGCCGGCGAGAAGAGCGCCGCCACGGATCTCGCCGCGCTGGCCACGAAGGGCCGCTGAGGCGCGCCGCGATGGAGAAGGGCCCACGTCCTCCAAACACCACAAGCTGACCGCGCTCGCGGCCCTGTGGCTCGCCTTCGCGCTGCTGCCCGAGCTCGTCCTCGGCTCGCCGCGGCTCCTCGAGCGGGGCGCGGTGGGCGCGCTCGTCTACACGCTGACGGCGATCGCGTCGTTCATCACGTGGTGGGTGGCGACGAGCGCGCTCGCCTCGTTGCGCGCGCGCTCGCCGAAGCTCGGGGCCGCGATCGTCGGGGTGATCGGGCCGATCGGGACGCTCTTGACGGTCGGGTCGATCCATTATCGTCGCTTCTTCGACACGGACATTCGCCCGATCGCCGTCGCGTACTTCATGGAGAATCCGCGCTACGCGGCGTCGCTCGTCGCGCACGCGCTGACCCCGACGCTCTGCCTCGCGCTCGGAGGCTGCGCGCTCTTCGGCATCGTGTCGCTCGCCCTCGTGACTGCGCAGCCGTTCGCGGAGGAAGCACGCCCGCCTCGCTGGGCGGTGACCCTCGTCTTGGCGCCCGTCGCGCTCGTCTCGATCCCGGCGGTCGGCTTCGGGAAGTACCCGTGCATCGCCGAGGTGCGTGGCGAGCGCGCGCTCCTCCTGGGCCTCTCGGCGCGAGGTCTGTCCGAGCCGCTGCACGCGCTGCCCGTTCCCCACCGACGCGCCGTGCCTCGCGCGGCGCCGCTGCGATCGCCCGACGTGGTGTGGCTCGTCGGAGAGAGCCGCAGCGCCGATCGGACGGCGCCTTGGGACGGGCGCGAGCCGGCCGCGAACGGGCTGATGGCGCGGCTCGCGCGCGAGCCCGACGCGACGGTCTGGTTCCCCGACGCCGCGTCGATCGCGCCCGTCACGGCGGTCTCCGTGCCGTCGATGCTGAGCGGGCTCGCGCCCGACGCGTCGATCGACGACTTCCGAGAGGCACCGCTCGTCTGGCACGAGGCGCGAGCGCGCGGCTATCGCACCGCGTTCTTCTCGTCGCAGGACTTCCACGTCGATTTCTTCGAGGGCTTCTACCTGTCGGACGGCGGGCCTGACGAGAGCAAGAACGCGAACGACCACCCCGATCGTCCACGCGTCGACGATCGCGGCATCGCCGACGAGGTGACGGTCGACGACGCGCTGTCCTTCGCCGAGCGCGCCCCGCGTGATCGTCCGATCCTCCTCGTCGTGCAGACGAACGCGACGCACTGGCCCTGCTGGGCGCCGGATCTGGATCCGGCGCGCGCGCCCTCGATCGCGGAGCGCTGCGCCCTCGCGGAGCGCTACGTCGATCGCGAGCTCGGCCGCCTCCTCGAGGGGCTCGCGCGATCGCGGGGCCTCGACGACACGATCGTCCTCGGCACGTCGGACCACGGGGAGAACTTCGATCGAGAGCGGCCTGCGCGCGCGATCGACTATTACCAAGGCGTCCTGCGCGTCCCGCTGTTCGTCCGCGTGCCGAAGTCCTTCTGCGCCGCCGCCTCGGACGCGTGCGCCGCGCTCCGCGACAATCGTCGCCTGCGCGCGACGAACCTCGATCTCCTGCCGACGCTGTTGGACGTCTGGGGGAGCTGGCCGCCCCGCGACGCGCGTCCCACCCTCGCTGGCGAGAGCCTCCTGCGCCCGCTCCCCGCCGATCGCGTGACGCTCGCGATGGCGGAGTCCGCGATTTGGACGTCCTTGGCGGACGGGCTCGCGATCTTCGACGGGCACGACAAATGGATCATCGACGAGCTGCACGGCGTGCGGCTCTTCGATCTCGAGCGAGACCCCGGCGAGACCCGCGACCTCGCCGCCGAGGCGTCGACGGACGCCGTCGCGCGCCTCCGCGCCGAGCTCTCGCGCCACCCGAGGGCGCGGGAGGTGTGCCGCCGTGTTTCTCCCGGGATCATCGAGGGTCCGTGGGCGCCGACCACGTGGTGAGCCGCCGCGCGCTCGCGCTCTGCTATCGTGCTGTCGTGCCCCACCTCGACATCGCCACGGTCCCTCTCCTCCTCCTCGTGCTCGCCAGCGTCGCGTCGAGCGGATGCGGCGACGGCGCGTCGACGGGGACGGGCGGCAGCGGCGGCACGGGGACGAGCACCGGCACCGGCGCGAGCACCGGCGCGGGGACGTGCGCGCTCACCGAGAACACGACGCCGACGAGCGCGGTGAGCGCGTCGGGGTGCGCGGTCGAGTCGAGGGACACGAGCGCGTGCGCGGCGAGCCGAATGGCGGCCGGCCTCTCGGGGTATTGGCTGCGCTTCTCGTGCCGCGTGACGCTCACGAAGACGCAGATGGGCGGTGTCGATTACGTCGAGGCGCACGCCGACGGTGAGCCGGACCACACGTCCAACTACTTCGCGGCCGGCGATCCTTGCCACGTCGACTACGCGGGCGGGACCCAGAACCCCAACACGATCGCGAAGACGAGCTACGACGTGCTGTTCCCCCTGTCACCGAGCGGCGCCGGCGCGACGATGCCGGGCGGGGTCGTCGGGCTCGCGCTGAACGGCGTCGGGATCTTCTCGAACGCAGCCGCGCCGGGCGACGACATCTACAAGGAGGTGGCGACGTTCGACGCGTGCGCCGGACACCCGCAGATGAACGGCGTTTATCATTATCACACCGAGCCCTATTCGATTTCGAACGACGACGCGGCGTTCATCGGTGTCCTGCGCGACGGGTATCCGGTCTATGGCCGGCGCGACACCGACGGATCGACGCCGACGCTCGACGCGTCGGGCGGTCACGTGGGCGTCACGGCCGACAGCCCGACGACGCCCGTCTACCATTACCACCTCAACCTGCAGACGAGCACGAACCCCCAGAGCGCCGGCCAGCAAGCGTGGTTTCTCACGAGCGGCACGTTCAAGGCCGCGCCGGCGGCGTGCCCCGCCTGCAACTGACGGGGCACGCGGATCGTTCAGCGCCGTTCGTCGCCGCGGCCGCCGCGCCCATCGCCGTCGCGCCTTCCATCGCGATCGCCGCCGCGGCGATCGTCGCGATCGTGGTCCCGACGCTCGTCACCGCGCCGGCCCTCGTCGCGTCGACCCTCTCCGCGGCCCTCGTCGCGTCGACCCTCTCCGCGGCCCTCGCCTCGACGCCCCTCCGCGCCGTCACGACGGCCTTCGTCGCCGCGCCGATCGTCGTCGCGCTTTCGGTCGACGTCGCCTCGTCCGTCTCCTCGGTCGTCTCGTCGCCCACGATCCTGGACGTGCCCCATGTCGTCCCCTCGGGGAGCCGCCTCGCTCGCGAAGGCCGAGGTCGGAACCACCGCGAGAGCCAGGAACGCAGCCGCGAGAGTCGTGCGAATCGAGCGAGCAAACATGATGATCTTCTCCGGTTCGACAGGCGACATCGCCTGCTCGGAGCCATTGCACGGGCGATGCCGTCGCCCACGATCGCGCGCGCAGCCGCGCTGGCCGCGCTTTGCGGCGCCCCGCGCTCGCAGCGCGGTGCGGACGCGGCGCCGCAGTGGAGCGGGGCTGCGGAGCGACGTCCGCGCAGACGCGCGCGGCGTCGCACGTCGGAATCGTGCGTGCGTCCCGCGATCGGAGAGATGCGCTAGCATGCTCTCATGCCGATCGTCGCGCGCTCGCCGTGGCTCTTGCTCGTGGTGCTCTCCGGCTGTGCGGCGTCGACGCCGACCTACGCGCCGCCGAGCCAGCCGGTCGCTCCGCCGCCGGTCCGCAACGCGCCGCTCCCCTCCGGGTTCGTATGGCCGCGCTCCGCGGGCGCGTTCGCGTCGGCGCGCTTCCTGCCCGGCGTCGTGCGGCCCTTCGATCGCGCGCAGGTGCTCGCGAGCTGGAGCTCTCGCCCCCGGCTGCGCGGCGCGTGCTCACCCATTCAACTCTCGACGGGGGATCTCGCGATCGGCACGTGCGGCGGGCTGCCGCTCATGCGCACGTCGCTCCACGCGACGCGACGGAGCCGCGCCCCACGAGCGACGACGCGCTCGCTCGCGCTCGACGGCGCGCCGGCCGCGGCGGGCTCGTATCCGCCCTCGATCGACCTGCGCGGGAGCGTCGGCGACGGCCCGGTGAAGGATCAGGCGATGGTCGGCGTGTGCTGGTCGTTCGCGCTCTCGAGCATCATGGAGAACGCGCTCGGCCGCCAAGGCGTGAGGGACGCGGTCGCGCCGCTCCACCTCATCGTGAGCGACGCGTGGACCTCCCTCCACCAGCGCGGCACGACCGATCCGATGGTGAGCGGCGTCGAGTGGCCGTACGACCCCGCGAAGGCTTGCAAGCTCGACACGCGCCCCGACGGGACCTGCGAGGACGCCTATCACGTGAAGCAGGGCTCGTGGCAGGCCGACTCGACCCTCCACGCCGAGGTCGACGAGGCGAACGCGCACGGCGCGTATTCGGTGACGAAGGTCGAGAACATCGATCCCATTTCGTTCGACGCGGTCGCCGAGGTCCTCGCGACGGGCGTCGAGGCGTATCTCTCGGTGAACATCGACGACCGCGCGTGGAGCCGGCCCGACGGCGGCGTCATCGCCGATTACGCCGACGGCAATCGCGGCCCCCACGCGGTCACGGTCGTCGGCTATCGCACGAGCGGACCGCGGGGCCGGGAGCTCCTGATCAAGAACAGCTGGGGCCCCGATTGGGGTGACGGCGGCTACGCGTGGCTGAGCGAAGCGACCTTGATGAAGCAGGCGAACGACCTCTTCACCGTCGAGGTGACGCGAAAGGGCGGCGGAGGGTTCAATCTCCCGCAGCCCGGCCCGAACAACACGACGCCGAACACCAATTCGCCGTTCGGCTTCCCCTTGCCGCCGGGCTTGCCCGCGCTGCCCGCGTTGCCGAGCATCCCCGGGCTCCCCCCCATTCCCGGGCTGCCCCAACAGGGCCAACCCAATCAACCGCAGCCGCAGCCGTCGACCTGCGCCTCGGGGCAGGTGCAGGACATCCTGACGCGCGTTTGCGCCAATCCGTGCGCCAATGGCCTCCCGCCCGCAGCGGGGTTCTGCGCGCCTTGATCGAGGTCCGTGCGCGGGCCTTCGGGACGCGGCGCTCGAGGCGCGACCAAGACCTCGTACGCCGCGCTCAGTTCTCGACCAGGATCGTGGGCGACGGGGTGAGGCTCACGGTGATCTTCCCGCCTGAAGGCGTCAGCGTCGTGCCTTGATCGTTGTTCGCCGAGGCGTCCCACGCGAGCGCCGTGTACGCGCCCCCCGCCGGGACCTCCACCGTGGCGGCGCCGTCCTCGGTCATCCCGGTCGCTCGCGCCCAGAGCACGATCGCCCGCTTCGCCGTGCCCGCGCGCTGAAAGGCGACGCCCTCGACGCCCGCGGGCAAGCCGAGCGCGGTCGTCGCGTCCGGGTCGAAGCGCGCATCGGAGAGCGCGTGGCCGAGGGTCGCCGCGGCGATCCCGGTCTCCGTCTTCACCGCCGCGTTCACGTCGGTGACGCCCGAGAGGCTCTGATACAGGCCCATCGCGCCGAACGTGTCCGTCGGCGGCGTCGCGCCGTCGCTCAACATGAACCAATGAACGCCCATCATTCGCTCGCGCTGGGCGACGGTCATGACCTTCACGTAGTAATCGCGCGCGTACGCCGGGCTGCCTTGGGTCGAGCCGAACGCGGCGTGCGGCGCGCCCGTCTCGGTCACGAGCCAGCCCTTCGGTGAAGCATTCGCGGCCGAGAGCGCCGCGGCGAACGCGTCGCGCTGCGCGAGGAACCCGTCGACGCCGGCATCGGAGCTGCCGGGCGAGAAGACGGGGTAGTAGTGCATGTCGACGACGTCGAACCAATGCTCGCCCGTGTTCGGGTAATCGGCGGTGACGCTGCCGTCGGCGGGGTTGTCGGTGTAGCGCAGGACGGCCGACAAGAACGTGGCGTAGCCGAGCCCGCCGACGGCGATCTTCGCCTGCGGATCGACCTTCTTCGCGACCTCGGAGGTGATGCGCAGCATGCGCACGTAATCGAAGATCGAGCCATTGAAGCGCGGCAGCTGGTCCTTGGTCGGCGGGCTCTGTCCCCACGTGAGCGTCACGTTGTAATCGGAGACCCAATCGGGCTCGTTCCAGACGCTCCAGACCTTGATGTAGTCCTTGTACGTGTCGACGGTCTTTTCGACGTAGAGCGCCCAGTAGTTCTGGGGATTGACGCTGCCGTCGGCGAGGAAGATCGGCTCGTAGAGGTTCTGGGGGATGTATTCGGCGAGGTTGCCCCCTTGGGGCGCCGTGGAGTGCGCCGCCGACGGCGCGCTCAAGAAGACGACGTTGTCGATGATCCCGTCTTGGATGTACTTCTGGTTGTTCGCGACCTCGATGTCGTAGCCCCAGGTCTCGAGGAAGCCTTCGGGCAGGCTCAATCGAGCGCTGTCGATGCCCGCGCGGCTCGCGAGGATCGCGTTCTCTTCATTGGTGATCCCGGGCACGTATCCGTAGTTGATGCCGTGACTGAAATGGTCGCCGAGGCCGGTCGTCGTGCCGCCGCCTGCGCCGGTCTGTCCCGCGGTCCCGCTCGACGTGCCGCTCGCGGGCGACGATCCCGTCGACGCGCCTCCGCCTCCTCCGGCGCCGCCGCTCGCGCCGCCATTCGAGCAAGCGACCGTGAAGGCGAGGAGGGACGATCCCAAGAGACCCGCGGAGAGCATGAGCGAGGATCGACGCATGCACGCACCTTATCGAACATTTGTCCGATTGTAAACGCACGCCCAGGTCGGGCCGAGGCGCGCGAGACGGGTCGCGGGCGAATTGTCCGAAGGCTCTGCGCCGGCGACGCCTGCCAAGGCCCCTCGCGTTGCACGTACGGCGCGACGCAGTGCCTGTGCTTGCAAGGCCAATACTTCTGCAATGGCTGGAGAACACGCCCCTCGTCGAGGCATCCCCATCTCGACGGCGTGGGCGGGCTCAACCCTCGGGCTCGGGAACGAGCACCTCGATCGCGGGGTGCGGCACCGACAGATCGGCCCGGAAGAGCCAGCCCGCGCCGCTCGCCCAATACAAGGTTCGGCCGACCAGCCGAGCGGCGTCGCGACATCCGAAGAACGTTCCCACCGTCGGCGTGTCGGCGACCTTCTCGGCCTGACCCGCCCGCGCGCGCGGTGCGCGATAGAGCGCGGTGGTGCCATAGGTCGGGCCCTGAGCGAAGAAGAAGACGCCCTCGTCGACGAGCCACAAGCCGCAGGGCTCTTCGGCGCTCGCGAGCGCGATCGGCTTTCCGCCCTTCTTCGGCGCTCGTTCGATGGTCCGGTGCGAGGGGACGGCCGTCGCGTCGGGCGCCTCGGGATCCGGCTTGATGAAGAGCACGTCGTCCCCGTCGAGGGCGACGTCGCTCCACGCGTCGGTCGCGAGGACGCGGGGGCTCCCGCCTTTGCGATCGAGCCGGACGACGTTGCGAGCCTGATCGCGGAAGAAGAACGCGTCGGCGTCGAGCGTGAAAGCCTCGTGGTTGTCGCGGTGCTTCACCTTCCGATCGGGCGCGTCGAAGCGCCAAATCGCGTCGAGGCCCGCGACCCAGAGCTCCTCGCCGAAGCGCGCGTACGAGAGCCCGCGTGCGCCGCCGTCGCGCGGCGGGCCTCCGTCGAGCGGGACGAGGTACGCCTGGAAGGCCGATCCCTGCCCGAGCGATCCCTCGAGCAACACGGCGCCCGAGACGATGGCGAAGGGCGAGCGCGGGCGCGCGGGTGTCTTCACGATTCGAGCCGGCCCTCCTGCGAGGGGGCGGGCGAGGAGGTGATCGTTCGAGAACCAATACGCGCTCGTCCCGTCGGTCTCGAACGCCACGCCCGCTTCGAGCGCCTTCGCGCGGCGCTCGTCGGGCGAGAGCGCGCGCCACGCGGTGGGCGTCGCGGTCGGCCGAGGCGCGGTCGCCGACGCCGAGGCGGCGGGCGGCGGATCGAGCGGGCGGTGGGAGGCTGGAGGCGCGACGGACGCGAGGACGGGCGGATCGGGGCGTCGCGCCGGCGGCTCGGAGGCACAAGCACCGAGCGACAACGCGAGGAGGGACGTGAGCGCGCGAGGATTCACGGCGCCATCGTGGCGTCTCGCGGCGCGAGGCTCAACGCCCGCGACGTCGCGGCGGGTTCATCGAGATATCGGCGTGCGTCCGTGCCATGGTGGCGCGCATGAACGACGAGGTGAAGCCGAAGTCCGGCAGCGCGCCGCGGAAGAAGAAGAAGAAGAAGAGGCAGCCTTCGCAGGGGAGCGCGGGCGCGACGAGCGGCGGCCAGCGCGCGCAGCAGGCGACGCCGCCCGCGCCGGAGGAGCAGAAGACGTCGATCGGCACGATCGCGGTCGTGTGCGTCGTCGGCGCCGCGCTCGGCGCGCTGTTCTACGATGGCGCGCTGAAGTCGAAGGGCGCTGGCGCCGCGAGCGCGGCCACGGCGAGCGCCGCCGCAGAGCAGTCGAGCCCCACCGCGACTCCCGCCGACGTCGCCGCGCCGCCCGCGGACGCGAAGACCACCGCCTCGGGCCTCGCGTATCGCACGCTGCGCCCGGGCGACGGCAAGACGCACCCGAAGCCCACCGATCAGGTGCGCGTGCACTACGCGGGCTGGACGAAGGACGGCAAGCTCTTCGACAGCTCGTACACGCGCGGCGAGCCCGCGACCTTCGGCGTCACGCAGGTGATCAAGGGCTGGACCGAAGGGCTCCAGCTGATGTCGGTCGGAGAGAAGACGCGCTTCTGGATCCCCGCGTCGCTCGCCTATGGCGAACAAGCGGGCGGCGGACGACCCTCGGGGCAGCTCACGTTCGACGTCGAGCTCCTCGCGATCACGAACTGAGCGCGGATGGGGCCTCGCCTCGTCGGCGATCGCTCATCCGCCCACGGCCTCGAGATCGATCGTGCGCGTGAGCCCGAGGCCGGTGACGGTGATCGAGATGGGTCCAGGCGCCGACGCGGTGAGCTTGTGGCAAGCGCCGCCGGGATCGAAGAGCGAGAGCATCGCGGGCCCCGTCACCGTCATCGAGAGCGAGTCGTCCGCGTAGAGGGGCGCGCCCGTGGCGCTCCTCGCGATCGCGCAGATGCGCGCGGCCTTGCCGACGACCACCGGATCGGGGGGCAGGAGATCGAGCGTCGTCGCCTTCACGATCGAAATCGGGAACGACACGAAGCCGGCCCCGTCGTCGAGGACGACGACCTCCGCCGCGCCCTCCGCGTCGTCGGCGGTGAAGCGCGCCTTGAAATACGACGTATCGCCGTCCGAGCACGTGTCGTCGATGGGCTCGACGAAATGGAGGAGCCCCGTCGCGCCGAGGCCGAAAGAGCCGCTGCGCCGAGCGAGGACCTTCTCGGGGACCGAGACGAGCAAACCCTCTTCGGCGCCCGCGGCGATCGTGTCGGGCAGCGCGAGCGGGTGCGTGCCGCGCAACATCGGGACCTCGGCCGCGCTCGAGCCCGACGCGGACGGCGCGGGGACGCCGTCGGCATAGCCGGCGGCGGCGAGGCAGAGGTTGGGACCGCCGACGGAGATGGTGCACCCGGCGGCCGAGCTGGACGCGGCGAGGGCGAGGATCGCGAAAGGAAGAAAGCGAAGCATGACGGCGCCCCAAACAAGGGGCGTGCCATGCGCGCCGCGCCTCCTCGCGCCGGAGATCGAGCGATCGGCCGCGCCCGCGCCCTCGCGGATCGGCGAAGACCGAGACAGCGATGTCAGAGCGCGCGCCGCGGTCGCCCGCGGGTCGAGCAGGAATTCGACCTGCGCACGAAGCTTGCTATGGGTCGGGCCGCTTCACGGCGTCGCCTCGACGTCGACTTCCTTTGACTGGCTCGCTACGAAAAGAGGTCCTCCATGCTTCGTTTCTCACCGACCGTCTCCGTCTTCGCGCTGTGCTCGACCGCGCTCGTCGCAGGCGCGGCGCTGCTCGGCTGCGACGCCCCCGGCAGCCCCGGAACGGGAGGCGGCTCGTCGAGCGCAGGCGCGACGTCGAGCACCGGCGCGACGTCGACGTCGACCGCGAGCACGGGCTCCGGCGCGCTCGACGCCGGCCTCTACGGCCTCGCCGACACGGGCAACGGCGTCGCGTTCGTGAAGGTCGATCCCGCGACGGGCGCTTCGTCGGTCGTCACCGCGATCCCGTCGCTCACGGCGATCGACCTGCGATCAGCCGACTCCGCCGTCGACCCGACGACCCGTCGCTACGGCGCGCTGGTCTCGTCGCAGCACGCGACGCCCGATCTCGCGCTCCTCGACGGCGGCACCTTCTCGAAGGTGACCTCGGCGAGCGCGGTCTTCGGCCTCCAACCGAAGGCGGGCACCGGCGACTTCTTCGCCCTCGAGGTCTTCGGTCCGAGCCCTGGCCTCGGCGTCCTCAGCGCGTCGACGGGGGAGCTCACGAAGATCGGGCCGCCGCCGACCGCGAACTTCCTCGACGCGATCGCGTCCAACGGCACCGATCGTTATCACCTCATCGCCGGCGCGGACGGGGCGTCGCCGGGGCAATGGCTCTTCACGTGGGACACGACGAACGGTCAGCGAACGCAGATCGATCTCCCGCAGGATCGGAAGTACATCGCCGCCGAGGTCGACACGGCGCTCGACCGTCTGTTCGTGCTCACGTTCGACACGGGCGCGGCGCCGCACATCCACCTCGTCGACCTGAACCAGACGACGGGGGCGATGACCGAGGTGCTCACGCTCCCGCTCACGCCCTCCTCGACCGCGCCCGAGGACGACATCGCGCTCGACGACGTCGCCTACGACTCCGCGACGCATCGGTTCTTCGTCGTCGCGAAGGGAGCGCCCTCGCCGAGCGCGATCCCCGACCAGCTCTTCGTCCTCGACACGACGAGCGGCCAGGTCGTCTCGAGCCCGATGCTCGCGGGCAGCGGCGGCGCGCTCCACGGACTGGAGTTCATCCCCTGATCGATCCGAGGGCGTTCGTGCTCGTCCTCAGACGCGGAGGCGGACGAGCAAAAATCGACGAATCGACCGGGGCGCAGGGCGAATCGTGAGGCGCGACGCGCCGTCGACGAGGGACGCGGGCATGGCGAAGAGCAGGTAGTCCTCCGGCGCGAGGGCGGCCTTCTTCGCGACGTCCTTGCCCGCGGCCTCGCCGAAGAGATCGTTCGTCCAGGCGCGGTCGAAGGCGGCGATCTCGTCGGGCGTGAGCCCGGTCTCGCGCATCGCCGCGTCGATCGCGCGTCGCGCCGCCGCCACGTCGGTGCCGGTCGGAGGCAGGAGCGTCGTCGATCTCCCGACGGGCGGCGGCGTGACGACGCTCACGTGGACGACGCCTCCGTCGTTGTGCACGTAGACGATCGGACCGACCACGTCGCTCGCGCGCGTGTGGCCGACGTTCAGTCGGTCCTGATCGATGGTCACGTCGAACGGCAGGCTCGGCGGCGGCCCCTCCGCGCGATAGAAGAGGTGATTGAAGGCGCCCCCCTCGAAGCCGAGACACGCGGCGTCGAGCGCTTCGTAGCGAGCGACGTCGGCGGCCTCGCAGATCCCGTCCGGCGTCTCGCAACCGGCGGGGCTCTCCTTCGTCGGCGCGCCCGTGACGGGGCAGCCCTCGGCGCGGACGATCAGGTCGGGCCACGAGAGCGTCGTCGGATCGCGCGACAGCGCGCCACGAGGGAAGGCCTCGACGATGCCGGGCGCGGGCACGTCGACCGTCACGCTGGCGCGGAACGGCGGTGTGCCGCGCGGCACGTGGAGATAGACGACGGGCTTCTTGCGGGGCGCGTTCCAGTTGGTCGGGCCCGAAGGTGGACCGGCGAAGAGCCGCGCGCCGCGCGAGGTCACGTCGACGAGGCCCCACTCGTGAACGTCGAGCACGGGGGCGCCAGCGGGCGTCGGGCTCGAGGAGGGGGTCCGCACCGGATCGGGGACGATCATGTCGGGCGTCACCGGCGGCTCGCACGCGGCGACCGACCCGAGCGTGAGGAGCGCGCACGCGAGGGGCAGGATCGTTCGGAGGCGGCCTGTGCGACGCATGCGTCGAGCGTAGCCGAAGCGTCGGGAGATGAAGCCTCCCTCAGCTTCCTGGTCCTCCAGCGCCGCCGCGTTAGGCCCATGGCGGCGCCGCCGGAGCCGCTGTAGAGAGGTCGCCGCGCGAAGAGCCCCGACGCGCCAGGAGCCCTCCCCCATGCGCGTTTCCCGCTTCGTGCTCGCAGCCTGCGTCTCTCCCATCGTCGCCGCGCCCGCGCTCCTCGCGTGTGGATCGAACGACGCGACGACCACGACGTCGACGACCACGACGGGCGCCGCGGGCGGCGCGGCGGCGACCACGACGACGAGCGCGGCGACCACGACGGGCGTCGGCGGAGCAGGCCAAGGGGGCGGCGGCCCGAGCGACGTCTACCCCGCACCGCACCCCGCCGCGCCGCAGGTCGCGACGAACGGCGGCCCCGTCATCGCGTCGCCGAAGCTCGTCCCGATCTTCTTCGCCGGGGACGATCCGTCGTTCGTGAGCCAGCTCACCGACTTCAACGACAAGGTCGGCGCGACCGCCTATTGGACCGCGACGACGAGCGAGTACGGCGTGGGACCCGCGGTGTCGCTCGGCGCGGTGCAGCTCACCGAGACCGCGCCCGCCATGATCGACGACGCGACCATTCAATCGTGGCTCGCGGCGAAGCTCGAGGCCGATCCGCTGACGCTCCCCGCGGCGGCGGCGGACAACGTCTACGTCCTCTACTACCCCGCCGGCACGACGATCTCGCTCGGCGGTGGCCAGGGCGGCGCTCAGCTCAGCTGCCAAGCGTTCGGCGGCTATCACGGCGATTTCAAGCTCGACGCGGCCCACAACAATCAGGCCGTGTCCTACGCCGTCGTGCCGCGCTGCACGACCTTCGGCAACCTCACCGGCATCGACGCGATCACGGGCACCACGAGCCACGAGATCATCGAGGCGGTGACCGATCCCTTGCCGACGTCGAGCCCCGCGTACGGCCAGGTCGACGACCAACACCTCTATTGGATGCGCGTGCTCGGCGGCGGCGAGACCGGCGACATGTGCGCGCAGTTCCCCGACGTGTTCACGCAGTTCGCCGAGCTGCCCTACACGGTGCAGCGCACGTGGTCGAACAAGGCGGCCGCGAAGGGCGACGATCCCTGCGTCCCGCCGCTCCCGTCCGACGTCTATTTCAATGCGGCGCCGGTGCTCCCCGACGACGTGGCGACGACGTTCTTCGGCCAGCCCGTCACGCTGAAGGGCGTGAACATCCCCGTCAACGGCACGAAGACGATCGACGTCGATCTCTTCAGCGACGCCGACACGGGCGCGCCGTTCTCCGTCGCCGCGGAGGACTTCGCCGGCCTGGTCGGACAGACGCCGCACCTCGCGTTCTCGTTCGACAAGAGCCAGGGCAAGAACGGTGAGGTCCTGCACCTCAGCATCACCGTGAACTCCACGGGGAAGAACAAGACGGCCTCGTTCCTCTTGAAGTCGACGCTCGCTGGCAAAGAGCACCTCTGGATCGGCCTCGTCGGCAGCCCCTGATCGCGCGGGCCGCGCGCGGCCCGTCAGGTTCGTGATGAACGCCCCGTCGCTCGGGGCCATCATGGACACCACGACCTTCTTGCAGCGTCGCTTCCGAGAAGCGCGCCTCGATCTCGAGCTCCTCCGCGAGCCGATGAGCCGAGGCCGTGCTGCTCGAGGCGTCGAGGACATCGTACAAATCGACATCGCGCGCGCGCGCAGCGGCGAGACCTTTCGCCTCTACCCGGGCGCACGCGACAACCGCATCGAGGTGCTCGGGACGGACGCGCCGCACCGCCAGCTCGTCCTGTTCGTCGAGGAGGCGCGCCGCCGCTTCGAGGTGCGCGTGAGCCGTCACGTGGCGATCGCGCCCGGCACGCGCGTGCTCCGCGAGGAGAAGCACGCGCGCGTCATCGAGCAGTTCACCGAGGCCGAGAAGCGCCACTTCCTCTGCGGGATGGACGAGCAGCACCTGTTCATCGCGCAGCTCCCGCACGGCGCTTCCTCGGTGCACGGCGCGCGCGACGCGCTCCGCGCGCCGGAGGTGCCGCCGTCGTTCGCGGATCGACGCCACGGGATCATCCGTCAGGGCGAGTGGTTCTTCCTCCCGCTCAAGGCCCGCGAACAGAGCGAGATCGATCTGGCGCTCCGCGGCGGATCCCTCCTCCGCCAGATCGGCATCGCGCAAGCGGCGCGGATCGCACGCGCGGGTCGACCGCACGTCGCCGAGGAGATCGTCGTGCTCGCGGGCGCGCCGATCCCGCGCATCTACGTGCGCGGCTCGGTGCGCCACCCGGACCACCGCACCGTGACCTTCCGCGAGTTCCGTCGCACGGTGCCGAACCGCGAGCGGTTCGCGCAGCCGGCCGGCGTTCTGTGGGTCGACTGAGATCGGGGGCGGGCGGGGCGCGCGTGGAGGCGCGCTCCGCCCGTCCTCGGCCGCTTCACTCGGCAGGCGTCGCGGCTTCGAGGGGCGCGGCGTCGTGCCGGTCGGCCTCGTCCTTCGGCGCTTCGTTCCCCTGCTTCGCGCGGTGGTCCTTCGCGATCAGCACGTAGAGCGAGGGGACGACGAAGAGCGTGAACAACGTGCCGATGCTCATGCCTCCGACGAGCACGATGCCGATCGAGTTGCGGGCCACCGCGCCCGCGCCGGTCACCAACGTCAGCGGGAAGTGCCCGACGACCGTCGCGACCGTCGTCATGAGGACCGGGCGCAGGCGCGTGGCGGCCGCGACCTTGATCGCCTCGAGCTTCGAGAGGCCGGCCTCCTGCTGGCCGTTCGCGAACTCGACGATGAGGATGCCGTTCTTCGACACGAGCCCGACCAGCGTGACCAGGCCGACCTGCGAGTAGATGTTGAGCGTCGTCGTCCAGCCCTCGGTGAGCTTGAAGTGCATCCCCGGCGGCCCCGTGAACTTCAGGAACGTGAAGATGAGCGCGCCGAAGATCGCGAGCGGCACCGAGCCGAGCAGGATGACGAGCGGATCGCGGAACGAGTTGAACTGCGCCGCCAGCACCAAGAAGATGAGCAGGATCGCGAGCGCCATCGCCGGGAGGAACTTGCCGCCCTCCTGCCGCAGCTGCCGCGACTCGCCGGTGTAGTCGATGCGATACCCCGGCGGCAGGATCTTCGCCGCCATGTCCTCCAGCACCTTGAGGCCGCCGTCGACGCCGCGCGTGGTCACGCCCGAGAGCTTCACCGCGTTGAGCTGCTGGAAGCGATTGAGCGTCCGCGGCTCGACGCCGTCCTTCAGCGTCGCGACCGCGCTGAGCGGCATGAGCTTGCCGGCGGGTCCCGTGACGAAGATGTTCTCGAGCTGATCGGGATTGAGCCGCGCCGAGCGCTCGATCTGCGGGATGACCTTGTACGCGCGACCGTCGATGTCGAAGCGGTTGACGAAATTGCCGCCGAGCATCGCGCCCATGTCGGCGCCGATCTGCGAGAGGCTGAGGCCCATCGCCGCCACCTTGTCGCGATCGACGACGATCTCGGTCTTCTTCTGGTCGATGCGCACGTCGGTGAAGGGCGGGAAGGCGAACTGGCCGCTCTTCGCCGCCTCCTGGGCGAGCTGGTCGGCGAACCGCAGGATCTCCTCGTGCGGCGCGGTGGACGCGATGACGAACTCGATCGGAAAGAACCCCGAGCTCGGGAGCGCCGACGGAAGGAAGACCGGCGCGCGGAGCCCCGTGATCTTCGACAGCTTCTCGTTGGTCTCCTCCTGGATCGGGAAGATGGTCCGCTTCCGTTCACCCCAGGGCTTCACGAGCATGCCGCCGAAGCCGCCGGTCGCGAACGTGATCTGGAACGAGTGATCGAACTCGGGCTCGGACTTGAACGTGTCGCAGACCTGCGCGGAGTAGTGGGTGACCTGCTCGAGCGTGGCGTTCGCGGGCACGTCGAGCGCCCCGAAGATGATCCCCTGGTCCTCGTTCGGAGCGAGCTCGGCCGGCGAGAACATGTACATGGGGACGAGCGCGAGCGAGAGCACGACCCACACGACGTAGACCGCCGGGCGCGCCCGGAGCGTGCTCGCGAGCATGCGCGCGTACGTGCGCTTGAAGAGGTCGAACCCGCGATCGATCGCGCGCGGCAGCCAGCCCGCGTGGTGGTCGGCCGTCATGAGCCGCGAGGCCATCATCGGCGACAGCGTGAGCGCGACCACGCCCGAGATGAACACCGCCCCCGCGAGGGTGAACGCGAACTCGCGGAACAGAGCGCCGCTGAGGCCTCCTTGAAACCCGATCGGCGCGTACACCGCGGCGAGGGTGATCGTCATCGCGATGATCGGACCGACCAGCTCTCGCGCGCCCGCGAGCGCGGCCTCGAGCGGCGTCTTGCCGAGCCGGAGGTTTCGCTCGACGTTCTCCACGACGACGATCGCGTCGTCCACGACGAGGCCGACGGCGAGCACGACGGCGAGCAGCGTGAGCAGGTTGAGCGTGAAGCCGAACACCTGCATCAAGAAGACGGCGCCGATGAGCGACACGGGGATGGCCACCAGCGGGACGAGCACCGTGCGCAGCGATCCGAGGAACAGGAAGATGACGATGACGACGATGCCCACGGTCTCCGTGAGCGTCTCGACGACCTCGCGGATCGCGTCGTCGATGTACTTGGTCGAGTCGAAGGCGACGCCCGCCTCCATGCCCGTGGGCAGCTCGGCCTTGATCTGATCCATCTCCTTCTTGACGCGCTTGATGACGTCGAGCGAGTTGGCGTTCGGCAGCACCCACACGCCCATGAAGGTCGCCCGCTCGCCCGAGAGCCGCACGTCCTGCTCGTAGGTGTCGGCGCCGAGCACGACGTCCGCCACGTCCTCGAGCCGGACGAGCGCGCCGTTAGATTGGCGGATGACGAGGTGCTTGAACTCCTCGACCGTCGGGAGATCGGTCGCGGCCGTGAGGTTCACCTGGACGAGCGCGCCCTTGGTCTGACCGACCGCCGAGAGGAAGTTGTTGGCGCCGAGCGCCGCGCGCACCTGCGAGGGGCTCACGTCGAGCGCCGCCATCCGATCGGGCTTCAGCCAGGCGCGGATCGCGAACGTCCGCCCGCCGAGGATGTCGGCGCGCTGCACGCCCTCGATGGCGGAGAGCCGCGGCTGGACGACGCGGAGCAGGTAGTCGGTGACCTGGTTGTCCTCGAGGATCTTCGAGCTGAAGGCGAGGTACATCGCGGCGATCTGCGAGTCCGAGGGCTCGATGTTGATCGCCGGCACCTCGGCCTCGGGCGGCAGATCGGCGCGCACCTGGTTGACGCGCGCGCTGATGTCCGAGAGCGCGTTGGCGCCGCTGAAGTTCAGCTTCAGCCGCACGTTGATCGTCGAGAGGCCTTGGACGCTCTGCGACTCGATGTAGTCGATGCCGTCCGCCGCGGCGATGGCGTGCTCGAGCGGCGTCGTGATGAAGCCCCGGACGAGATCGGCGTTCGCGCCGACGTACGCGGTGCGCACGGTCACCGTCGCGCTCTCGAGCTTCGGGTATTGGCGGGCGTTGAGCGTCCGCACCGCCTGCAGGCCGGCGATGATGATGATGAGGTTGACGACGATCGCGAGGACGGGACGCCGAATGAAGATGTCGGTGAGCTTCATGCGCGCCTCAGTGATTGTCGGGCGTGGGGCTCAGCTCGGGCTGGATGCCGCCGTCGTTGTTCACGACGACGCGGGCCTTGTTGCGGAGCTTGAACGCGCCCGCGCTCACGACCTCCTCATCGGCCTTCACGCCGTCGAGGATCGCGACGAAGTCGCCGCGCGCCTCGCCGGTGCGGACGAACTGCTGGCGCGCGATCTTCGTCTTCGGTCCGTCGCCAACGTCGCCCGCCGGCGGATCCTCGAGCACGAACACGGAGTCCCCGAACGAGGCGTGGACGACCGAGGTCGCGGGCACCGTGACGAAGCTCTGGCGCTTCGGCAGGAGCACGGACACCTTCACGAACATCCCGGGGCGCAGCGCGTCGTCGGCGTTCGGGACGCTCGCGCGCAGGCGCGTCGTGCGGCTCACCGAGTCGACGCTCGGGTCGATCGCGGTGATGGTCCCGTCGCGATCCTTCTCGCCCGCCCCCTCGACCGCGATGCGCACGGCCATCCCGACGGACGCGGCCTCCTGCTGCGGGAGCGTGAAGTCCACGTAGACGGCGTCGGCCGCCTCGAGGGTCGTGAGCGGCGTGCCCGGGTTGAGGTACTGCCCGACGTTGACCGCGCGGATCCCGAGGCGACCTCCGAACGGCGCGCGCACGATCTTGCGCGCGACCTGCGCTTGGAGGAGCCCGAGGTCGGCCTCGGCCGAGCTGAGCGTCGACTGATCGGCGTCGAGCTGCGCCTGAGGGAGCGCGCCCGACGCGACGAGCTCGCGCGTGCGCTTCAGCGTCTTTTCGGCGAGCTCCTTGCGGACGGTCGCCTGCGCCATCTGCGCGCGCTCGACGGCGGAGTCGAGCTCGACGAGGACCGCGCCCGGCTTGACGACGGCGCCGGACTCGAAGCTGATCTTCGTGACGACCCCGGGCGCGTCGTTGCTGATCGACACGCCCTTCACCGGCGCGACGGTGCCGACCGAGCCGAGCGAGCCCTCCCACGACTGCTCCTTGGCGAGCGCGCTGCCGACCGACTCGGGAGGCGGGCCCGACTTCTCCATCGCCTTGCCGAAGCCGATGAGCTGCTTGATCTGTGCCGTCTTGACGTACGCGAGGGCACCGAGGACGAGCACGAGCCCTGCGATCGCGATGAGGTAGCGCATAGGTGACCTTGGGGGCCTCCGCAGCGGGCACCGGGTCACGCGCCCGGGGGCAGGTGCGCGCGGACGCGCCCCCTCTCCGCATCGAAAGGCAGCTAGGAGCGGTTACGTAGCAGGAGTTCGACGATGGAGAAGTGAACTTTGGGGGCGTTCATGTTTCTTAAGGCAACTCCCGCGCTCGACCGCACCGCGCGGCGACGCGAGCGACGCGCGAGCCCATCGCGCTCTGACGGGGCGCGCGTTTTTTTGGGGGTCGACGAGGTCGAGCGAGCGCTTCGGCGCGCGGCGCGCGCGCGAGGTAGACTCGCGGCGATGAGCGCGATCGGGCCCGATGGGCGGAGACGATGCACGTGGAGCCTCGCGGCGCCGGACTTCCTCGCGTACCACGACGAGGAGTGGGGAATGCCGGTCGTCGACGACCGGCGGCTCTTCGAGAAGCTGAGCCTCGAGGCGTTCCAGTCCGGGCTCAGCTGGCGCACGATCCTCGCGAAGCGCGAGGCGTTCCGGGCCGCGTTCCGCGAATTCGACTTCGACCGCGTGGCGAAGTTCGGTCCGAAGGACGTCGAGCGCCTGCTCCGCGACGAGGGGATCGTGCGGCACCGCGGCAAGATCGAGGCGGTCGTGAACAACGCGCGAAGGGTGAAGGCGATCGTCGCGGAGGAGGGCTCGCTCGCCGCGTTCGTGTGGCGCTACGAGCCTCGCGGCCCGAGGCCCGCGCGCGCGTCGACGTCCCCCGAGTCGGTGGCGCTGTCGAAGGAGCTGAAGAAGCGCGGGTTCTCCTTCGTCGGGCCGACCACCGTCTACGCGTTCATGCAGGCGATGGGGCTCGTCGACGATCACGAGGAGGACTGCGTGATCCGCGCGCGCGTCGAGCGAGCGCGCAAGGCGCGCCGCTGAGGCGCGCTCAACCCTGGGAGACGAGCTCGGACGCCGACCTCGCCGCGAGCTCGGCGTACTGCGGGTTGCGCTCCACGAACGCGAGGAGGATCGGGAGCAGCACGGGCATCGCGATGCGGCTCACCGGCGTCTCGGGGACGACCTCCTTGCAGACGTCGATGACGATGCTGAGCGCGCGCATGAACATGATGTTGTCCTGGGGCGTCTCGAACGTCTCGAGGCCGTCGATCATCGAGGCGATGGATCCGAACAGATCCCTCATCTCCGCGCCGTCGGCGGGATCGTGGTCGAACAGCATCGAGCGCATCTTCGGATCGGCGAAGGTCTTCTCGGCCCACGCCTCGACTCGCGCGCGATCGGGCTCGCGCATCGCACCCTTCTCGATGAGCCCATCGGTGTAGAGCTTCGGGCTCTGGAAGATCCCGCCGAAGAGCTCCTTCTGCAGCCCCTCGCGCACGTGCTCGGGCAGACGCTTCACCATGCCGAAGTCGAGCAGGGCGAGGCGCCCGTCGGGCGTCGAGAACACGTTGCCCGGGTGCGGGTCGGCGTGGAAGAGGCCGCCGCCGAACGCCTGGTGCCAGAAGGTGCGGACGTACGTCTCCATCAAGGCGCGCCGATCGACGCCCCACGCGCGCAGCTGCTCCACGTCGTCGACGTTCACGCCCTCGATGAACTCGAGCGTGATGACCCTGCGCCCGGTGAGCTCCCAGTGGACGGCCGGGACGAGGACGCCGAGGGGGCGGAGCTCGGCGCCGAGCTCTTCGGTCGCCTTGCCCTCGAGGTGGAGGTCGAGCTCGCGCCGCAGCGGCTCCTCGGCCTCGGAGAGGATCTGCCGCACGTCGATCCGTCGGACGAAGACGCCGATGACGCGGAAGAGCACGCTCATGAGCGCGAGATCGATCGCGACGCTGCGGTCGAGGCCGGGGTGCTGCACCTTCACGACGACCTTCTCGCCGGTGTGGAGCTTCGCCACGTGCACCTGCGCCATCGACGCCGCGGCGATCGGCGCCTCGTCGAAGGCCGCGAACAGCTCGCGCGGATCCTTGCCGAGATCGTCTCGAATGACGCGCGCGATGCGTGCGTACGGCGTCGCGCCGACCGCGTCGCGGAGCGACCGGAGCTCCTCGATGTACTCGCGAGGGAGCACGTGCTGCTGCATGCTGGCGATCTGCCCGACCTTGACGTTGGCGCCCTTGAGGTGCGCCGCCGTCGCCTTGAAGCGCCGCGCGTTGCGGCGGTGGACGGCCGACAGCTCGGCGTCGGACATCCTGGAGCGGAGGACCCGCGTGCGCACGAAGACCCAAAGATACGAGAGCGCGATGCGCGTCTGCATCCACAGGAGCACCGCGAGGTGACCGATCGCGCCGAAGGCTCCGCGGAGGGTGTCCATCGCCGGGCTGTCACTCCGCCACGAGCTGGAACTGCTCGTCGCGCGGCAGCGCGCGGAGCTCGCTCGAGACGCTCGCGAAGGTCGCCTGCCCCTTCGCCTTGAAGGGACGGAGCGTCGGCTTCGTCTCGGCTCCGCGCAGCGTCGAGCCGATGTCGAGCGTCACGTCGGTGAGCGCCGGCCCCCAGAAGCGACCGAACTTCAGCCACGCGAACGCCTCGACGTCCGCGCGATCGATCGCGCAGCCACAAGCGAGGAGGGCCGCCGGCGCTCCGGTGACGAACGCGTCGCGCTGCGCGATCTCGGCGGACGTGTCGTTCGCGGCGCGCGCGAACGGCGCGCCGACGTCGGGGCATCGCGCGGTCGCTTCGAGGAACGCCGCGTCGAGGCCCGCTCCCTGCCCCACCCCGGCGCGCCCGGGCGCCGACGCGATCTCGCGGAGCCTCGCGCCGAGCGGCGAGGCCTTCGGCGCGGCGACCTCGCTCTTCGCCGCGAGCGCGAACACGACCTCCGTGAACCCGGCCGCGCGCGCCGCGGTGACCGAGGTGACGACCTCGCGCCACGACGCGCCCTCGTCGACGAAGAAGCTCACCGCCATGTGGAACCGCGAGACGTCGTGACCCCCGCTCCCGAAGCCGGGGGAGAAGCCGCTCTCCTTCGCGCGCTCGAAGATCGCGCGCGCCGCGCGCGCGTCCGTCGACGAAGCGACCGTGTCGCCGAACGCGAGCTTGCCCCGCGCGAGCACGACGAGCGCCAAGAAGGGCGGATCGGTCGGCGGCGCGTCGACCTCGACGAGCTTCACGTCAGGGAGCGGCCGATAGTCGAAGTGCTCGGGCGACGTGCGGATCATCTCTCCGTGTCCCACGCCTTCGCGTCGGAGCGCGCCGAGGTAGCGGGCGAGCGCGGCCGCGTCGTCCTTGCACGCCGCGGTGGGCGCGCTCGAGGCCGAAGGCGAGGCGGCGGACGACGGGGGCGCCGCGAGGGGGTCCTGCGACGTCGAGGCGCGGCTCGGCTCGACCTCCCGCGATCGCTCGACGCGCGGCGCGCACGCCGCCGAGACGACGAGCGCGCCGATCACGCACGACCTCCGCACGCCTCCTCGGCGCCTCCTGCCCATGCTCACCACGCCCATCATCACCCGCTCTCCGTCCCCCTCGCAATGCGCGGGTCCGCGGCCTCAGCCACGGCGAACCCGATTGCCTTGCAGGTCGGGGCGCGAGCTCCAGAGCGCGTCGCTCATGAAGGGTCGCCGCGTCTCGCCGGTCACGATCATCAAGAGCTTCGTTATCTTCAGGTTGTCCGCGTCGGTGACCAGGAGGATGAGCAGCTCGCGGATGAAGTCGGTGTCGAGGGTCACGTCGTTGTCGGTGCCGACGCCGAGCTCGACGCCCTTCTTCTCCCACCACGTGAAGGGGTGCGCCTTGTAGGTCGCGAGCGATTGCGTGAGCTTCACGTTCGAGGTGGGCAGGCTCACCAGCGACACGTTCTTGTTGATCATCCGGTTCAGCACGTCGTGCTGGTAGTGCTCCACCTCGCGCGCCGCGTGGAACTTCACGCTGATGAACTTCCGGATCTCCTCCGGCGTGAGCGCCTCGCCGCGGGCGAGCTTGTCGAAGATGTCGCGCCGATCGCGGAAGTCCATGTCCTCGATCTCGCGGTACTCGGGGCTCTCGCGCGGCACGGGCGCGCGGGCGACGTTGAGCGCCATCACGCGCTCGAACACCATGTGAAAATAGAAGTTCGGATTCACCCCCAAGCTCACGCCGTGCTCGAGCGTGTCGATGTGCCAAATGTTCATCGCGTTGTCGACGGACTGCACGCCGCGACGCAGGCAACTCCAGGTCTCGCCGTGGTGCGAGCGGATGCGGAAGCCGCGGCTCGAAAGCTTCCGCATGCCCGGTCGCATCTCCTCGAAATGGGCCTTTCGATAGTGGTGCCGCTCGTCCCCCACGGTGTCGACGTCGGTCATCTTGTCGCGGAGGAACGGGTGCTTCGCGACGAGCGCGAGGATCTCGTCGGCGTGATGGAGGAACGCCTCACCCTTCGTCGCGAACCGCTCGGTGTCGAAGAAGTCGCTCTCCTTGCGGAAGCTCGGGGAGAGGACGAAGTCGAAGTCGGCGTGCTCGCGGCGGAAGCTCTCGAATCCCTCGTAGAGGCCGAGCACCACGTCCTCCGAGCTGACCTCGGGCCCCGGGAGCGCGTCGGCGGCGCTCGCCGTCGCGCGCGAGAACGTGAACTTCAATCGAATGCGACCGATGTTGTATTCGTGATAGAGGCGATTCGCCATGTGGTGAGCGGCGTCGCGGTGCGCGTCGCGATCGACGAGCACGAGCTTCGCGAGCGTGAGGATCTGCAGGGAGCGCGAGGACCCCA